>JAHFUJ010000128.1:0-1142 GCA_023265105.1 Acidobacteriota bacterium | reverse complement strand
CCGATGGGGCCATCGCGACCGAGCACGGCCAGAAACCCAGGAATGCGAGCGGGGTCGGCGACTTCTGGCGGCGGAAAGACGCGACCGTACACGACCGACACGTCGTCCTGCGCGACCTGGCCCCACTGCCATCGAACCCCTTCCCAGAATCCCCAGTTGTGATCGTGGTAACCGACCACGTCGTTCAACGTCAGCGATTCGCGTCCGATCTGGAGCGTACCGCGCATCACGCCCACCAGCACGGGCACGACATAGCCGGACATCCAGCCGCCTGCGCCGCGAATCGCGGCGGGCGGCATCGAGCGCCCCGCAGCCGCGTCGAGCGCGATCTCTCCTGTTAATCCGGCGAGGGCCAGCGTGATCCGATACGTCAGGCCGTCCAAACGCACACGATTGCCGGCAATCTCCAAATCCGGAGCGCCGGCAAGCAGCGTCGCTTCATCGATCTCGCCGCGTGCCGCGTAAGTGGTTGGCCGGCCGTCGCGTTCCAGTTGCAGCCGCACGGCGGCCGTTCGCTTCCCCGCCGTGGACACACGAGGCCCCACGAGGAAGGTCAGATACAACCGCAGTCGGCCGTCACGCGTGCGGCCGTTGAAGTAGAGCCACTCGGCCCACGACGCCGCCCACTGGGGAACGTCGGCGATCGGGTGGAAGCGGTCCATCGCCCGGAGCACGTCGCCGGCATCGGGCCGCGACCATCGAGCGTCGGCCGGCGCGTCGGTCCATGACGGGACGCTCGACACCTCAGGATCGCCGATGGCCTTCTCCATGCTCGGGATGCCGCCGCGCACCGACACAGGGATCGGGCCGCCCGGTGTCGTCAGATACAGCCGATCCGTTTTCGACGGCGACACGGCGGCGATGCGCGGCGCGAGTTCCGGCGTCCGGAGAACGCTCGACATGACGAATCGCGCGCTCTGAACGGATCCGACTGTCCCGTACATCACGAGATCCCCGCCACCCTGCAACGCCGGCGCATGCGCCTGTTCGAGGATGACGTGGCCGACGCCCAGTAGCTCGGCCATGACGGCGATGCCGAATCCAAATCCACCCGCGAGCACGGCCGCGCGCACCGGGCGCGTGAGGAGCGATCGCCAGGCGATCCGGAGCATCATGAGTGCACCACCGTGCCGCGTTTCATC
>JAHFUJ010000127.1 GCA_023265105.1 Acidobacteriota bacterium | reverse complement strand
GACACGATCGCAAGGCCGCAATCGTCGATCGTGCGGAACGACAGCTCGCCGGCGTCGGCCATCGCGCCGGTGTAGAAGGACGCAATCTGATTGTTCGCCTGGTCGGTGCTACAGAAAAACGACGCAGTGAACTTGCCGGCCACCTGCTTGACGAGCGAGGTGTCGACGCCGGCCGCTTCGAGCCACTGGCGGTACTCGCCGAAATCCTCGCCAGCCGTCGCCATGAGCCACGGCCGCTCGCCGAGCAACGCGAGCGTGTAGGCGATGTTCGGCGCGCACCCGCCGCGACGCTTGTCCATCGTGTCGACGAGGAAGCTCAGGCTCAGGCGGTTGATGTGCTCCGGCAGGAAGTGCTCGGTGAACTTCCCCGGAAAGGACATCAAATAGTCGTAGGCGATCGAACCAGTCACGACGATTTTCATGGTTCTTGCTTTCTCACGCTCCGGGGTGCTCGGAGTCTGACGCTCCAGGGTGCTTGGAGTCTTACGCTCCAGGGTGCTCGGAGTCTTTACGCTCCAGGGTGCTTGGAGTCTTACGGTCCAGGGTGCTCGGAGTCTTACGGTCCAGGGTGCTCGGAGGCTCACGCTCCAGAAGCACTTTGCTGCGTCAGTGAGTGAGCACCTTGCTGCGTCAGTGAGTGAGCACCTTGCTGCGTCAGTGAGTGAGCACTTTGCTGCGTCAGTGAGTGAGCACCTCGCTGCCTCAGTGAGTGAGCACCTTGCTGCGTCAGAGAGCCAGCACCCTACAGCGTTAGCGGGGAAGCACCTTCAAGATTCTATTTCATGTATTTCCCAATAATTGGCGCGAGATCTTTCTTCGTCTGCTCCGGCACCAGCTCAGGCCTCGTAATGAGCGCGCTGGCCAGCGCTGTCGCGCACTCGCAGGTGCGCCGGCCTCCGTCAGCATCGATGCGGGCGATCGCTTCCGCAATCGCTTTTTGCGCCGTGGCCGCATTCTGCAACAGGTTCGCGATGATGAGATCGACCGTCACCGAGTCGTGGTCCGGATGCCAGCAATCGTAGTCGGTGACGAGCGCCAGCGTCGCGTAGCAAATCTCGGCCTCGCGCGCGAGCTTGGCTTCCTGCAGGTTCGTCATGCCGATGACGTCCATGCCCCACGATCGATACAGCTTCGACTCGGCCAGCGTCGAAAACTGCGGCCCCTCCATGTTGACGTAGGTCCCGCCCCGATGAACGGTGGCGCCGACCGTCTGCGCCGCATCGGCGGCAATCTTCGACAACACACGGCAGAGCGGGTGCGCGAAGGCGACGTGCGCGACGAGCCCTCGGCCAAAGAACGTGCTGATTCTGCTCTTCGTCCGATCGAAAAACTGATCGGGCACGAGGATGTCGAGCGGCTTGTACTCCTGCTTCAAGCTGCCGACGGCGCTCGCCGACAGGATCCGCTCCACGCCGAGCACCTTGAAGCCGTAAATGTTGGCCCGAAAGTTCAGCTCGGACGGCAGCAGCCGATGCCCCTCGCCGTGCCGCGCGAGAAACGCGACGCGCTTCCCGCGCAGCGCGCCGATGACGTACGGTCCGGACGGATCGCCGAACGGCGTGCTGACGGTCTTCTCTTCGCGATCGGTCAGCTCGGCCATGTCGTAGAGGCCGCTGCCGCCGATGATGCCAATTTGAACCGTCATGATGTTCGTCGCGCCTAATCACCACAAAGGACACGAAGGACACAAAGGTTAAGACGTGTTTCGTCCTTTGTGTCCATTGTGTCCTTAGTGTCTACTCAGCGCGGGAACCACCCCGCGCTTCCCTTCCTGTTCACGAATATACCCTGCCGCGATGTGCGGGTCGTGCTCGAAGAATACGAGGATCTCGCGCTCGACCGCGTCCTTCAGAAACGTCTTTTTCGCCGCGAGCGTGTCCATCGGGTACAAGTCATACCCCAGGATCCACGCCTCGGGCACATGCGCGGTCGTCGGCATCAGATCCGCCACAAAGGCGGCCGTCTTGCCGCCCGATTCGATCAGCACCATCTGATGGTGCATCGTGTGGCCGCCGGTCCGCCGGACCTTCACGCCCGGCATGATGGTCTGGTCATCGTCCACCAACTGCAGCACGCCGGCTTCGGCCAGCGGCACGTAGTTATCGACCAGATAACTCGCGCGATTCCGCTCGTGCGAATGTGTCGCATCGTCCCATTCCCCGCGCCGGACGATGTACTGGGCGCGCGGAAAGCGTGGATGCACACGCCCGCTCGAATCGCGCGTCGTGAAGCCGCCCGCATGATCGAAATGCAGGTGCGTGGCGAGCACGATGTCGACATCTTCGGGCGCCAGCCCCGCCTCGGCCAGCGTGTGATCGAGGTTTCTGGCGCGCTCGACCCCGTAGATGTCGATGAACTTCCCGCTTTCCTTGTCGCCGAGCCCGGCGTCAATGATCATCGTGCGCATCCCCCGCACGATGAGCGGTCGCATCGCCAGCCTGACCCGGTTGCGCTCGTCGGACGGCATCTTCTTCTCCCAAAGCGGCTTCGGCACGACGCCGAACATCGCGCCGCCGTCGAGACGGAAGAAGCCGTCGGAGAGCGAGATCAGCTCGAGGTCGCCCAGAGTGTAGCGCGCATGTGCAGGGCTAAAGTCCTGCGCCACGAGTGAGGTGGCCTGCGCCACACGGGCAGGGCTAAAGTCCTGCGCCACGAGTGAAGGGGCCTGCGCCACATGCGCAGGGCTAAAGTCCTGCGCCACGACAGCAGCGACCTGCTTCAGCTCGACGAGCACTCCATGCGTGCTCGAGGGATGCACGAACGCGACCAGCGCGCCTTCGGCGCCGCGCCGTGGCCGCTCGTCAATCAGCTTCGCGCCCCGGGCTTTCAGCTGCGCGAGCGCCGCGTTGATGTCGTCGACGCGGAGCGTGATGTGGTGAAGGCCGGGACCGCGCTTCTCCACGAACTTCGCAATCGGCGAATCGGGCGCTGTTGCTTCGAGCAGCTCCAGACTCGATTGACCGGCAGGGATGAAATGCGCGCGCACGTGCTGCGACACCACCTCTTCGGGAGCCTCGATGTCGAGACCTAGGGCGTCGCGATAGAACGCCAGCGCCGCGGCCACGTCGCGGACGGCGATGCCGATGTGATCGAGGACGGCTTTCATATCAACGACGGCTTATCACGAAGGCACGAAGAGCACGAAGAGCTTTGACAACGGTCTTCGTGGATCCTCGTGACCTTCGTGTCTTCGTGATTCACGGGCGTTTCAAGCCAGCAACGACACGCCTTAAAAGATCGTTCGCGGCGGTATATGGATCCACCTCTCGTGCGGCGAGGCGATCGACAATCGCGCCCCATTCGCCAGGCGCGAGCACGTCGCGCTCGAGATGATCCAACAACCGCTGCGACACGAGCTCGCGCAGGCGAGACTCGCTGCGCGTCCGGCGGCGCGCGGCCCGGGTCCGCGCCGCCTTCACGCCGGCAGCCCCTGCCCCCAGGTCCTGCTCTGAATGCGCGCGGAACAGCCAGATCGCATCGACGAGCTCGGCCACGCCGCTGCCGCTTGTCGCGACGGTCTTGAGAATCGGCGGGCGCCACTCGCCGGGGCCGTACGTCTGCAACTCAAGAGTCGCCTCGACGGCCGACGCCAGCTCGCCCGCCCCATCGCGATCCGCTTTGTTGACCACGAAAATGTCTGCGATTTCCATGATGCCGGCCTTGAGCGCCTGCACCTCGTCTCCGGCGCCCGGAACGAGCGTGACGATCGACACGTCGGCGGTGCGCACGATGTCCACTTCGTCTTGCCCGACGCCGACCGTCTCGATGATGACGACGTCTTTGCCGGCCGCGTCGAGCACGAGCGCCGCGTCGCCGGTCGCCCGCGCGAGACCGCCGAGATGCCCGCGCGTCGCCATGCTGCGGATGAACACGCCAGGGTCGACCGCGTGCGCCTGCATCCGCAGCCGATCGGCGAGCACGGCGCCCCCGGTGAACGGACTGGTCGGGTCGACCGCGATCACGCCGACGGTCGCCGCCGCGCCCGTCAACGTGCTCGGGGCGGCGTGAGCCTGTTCAACGCCGTCCCTCGATTCGGCGTGAACCCGCGGAGCACCGCCGCTCGACTCGCTCGGGGCGCCGCGACGAATCTCGGCCACGAGCCGATCCACCAGCGTGCTCTTGCCCGCGCCCGGCGGACCTGTGACGCCGACGAGATACGCGTGGCCGGTGTGTCTGAAGATGGCGCCGAGCAGATCGGCGCTGGCTGGATCCTCGTCTTCGATCAGGGAAATCGCCCGGGCCATCGCGCGCGGGTCGCCCGCACGCACGCGCTCGGCGAGGGTCTCCTTCACGAGCGGAACAGGAGCTGCCGGGCGATCACGAGGCGCTGGATCTCGCTCGTGCCTTCGCCGATGGTCGTCAGCTTGACGTCGCGGAAATATTTCTCGGCCGGATAGTCTTTGACGAATCCGTAGCCGCCGTGAATCTGCACGCAGTCGTCGGCCGCCTTGACGGCGATCTCGCTCGAGTACAGCTTGGCCATCGACGATTCGACCGTCGTGCGCCGGCCGCGATCCTTCAAGTAGGCCGCTCGGTAAGTGAGCAGCCGCGCCGCTTCGATGCGCGTCGCGTTGTCGGCCAGCTTCCACTGAATCGCCTGGAAGCTGCTGATGGTGCGGCCAAACGCGCGGCGCTCCTTCGAATAGCGAAGCGCCGCCTCGTAGGCGCCCTGCGCGAGACCGACCGAGAGCGCGGCAATGCCGATGCGGCCGGCGTCGAGCACCTGCATCGTGTTGGTGAAACCCTGCCCTTCTTCGCCGAGGAGTTGATCGGCGGGCACGGAGCAATTCTCGAACAACACCTCGCTCGTGTCGCTTGCTCGCATGCCGAGCTTTTCTTCTTTCTTCCCGGCCGTCATGCCGGGCGTTCCCTTTTCGATGATGAACGCCGAGATGCCTTTGCGACCCTCCGCGCGATTGGTGACGGCCATCGCGACGAGCACGTCGCCGACGCGGCCGTGGGTGGTGAAGGTTTTCGATCCGTTCAGTACCCAGCACGCGCCGGCCCGCGTGGCGGTCGTGCGCATGCTGGCCGCATCGCTGCCCGAGGTTGATTCGGTGAGACCCCACGCGCCGATCTTCTCGCCGCGCGCGAGCGGAACGAGATACCTGCGCTTCTGCGCTTCGGTGCCGAAGAGAAGGATGTGCGCGGAGCAGAGACCGTTGTGCGCGGCCACCGAGAGCGCGACGCTCGGATCGACGCGCGCGAGCTCCTCGATGCAGATGCAGTAGTCGATCGCCGACAGGCCGGCGCCGCCGTACTTCTCAGGAACCAGAATGCCGAGCAGGCCGAGTGCAGCGAGCTCGGGGACGATCTCGATCGGAAAGTGCTGTGCTTGATCCCAGTCCATCACGTGCGGCCGGAGTTCGGTTTCGGCAAACTCGCGCACGCTGCGGCGAAGCAGCTCCTGCTCTTCGGTCGGACGAAAGTCCATCAGTCATCAAACTCTAGCATGAGCTACAGGCACCACGAAGGCACGAAGCCCACGGAGAAGATTTGGCCACAGAGTCACATAGACACGCAGGCGCGGTAGTCGTTCGGCGCGCGTCGCGTCGCGACGCGCACAGCCGGACTGACCACGCGCTTCTCTCTGCGCCCTCAGTGAGCTCTGCGTTGATTGGTTTCGGAGAAGGTGTTCTTCGTGGCTCTGTGACTCGGTGGCCAGACCGCCTTTTGACGTCGTGACCTTCGTGGCTTCGTGAGAGCCCAAATCCCCAATCCCCAATCCCCAATCCCCAATCCCATCAGTAGTACACAGTGACGCGGAACGAGCCGCTGTTGTCCTGCAGATAATCGTCGTTGACGCCCAGATAGAGTCGGCCCGCGGACTGCATGCGGATCGCTCCCTTCTCGTCGCCGATGAAGAAATAGTCGTTCGAGTCGCCGGTGCGGCCGATGAGCGCGGCGGCCGGACGCCCCGGAATAGGCCGCGTGGCGTTGTACGGCGAATTGCCCTCGCCCGAGGGGCCGTCCTGCCGCCCCGGTCCCCAGCGCACGCGGCCGGTCGCCGAAAAGTACAGCGTCTGGCCGGCGCGGACCTCGATGCCGGTGTCCTTCCACCCGATCGCCGAGTCGACGCTCACGTCGCGCTCGCGCAGTCCCGAGGGGCGGCTGAATCCGCGATCGTCCCGGTCGCGATCTCGATTACGGTCGTTGTAGTCCTCGTCGAACTCGATGCGGCGGACATCGTCTCGATCGACGCGCAACCGCTCGCGCCCGCCGAAGAACCCACCCCGCAGCCCCTCGAACTCGATGACGCCGTCGCGGACGGCAATGAGCTGGCCGTCCACACGGCGGCCGTCTCTCATGATGAGCGTGTCGGCGCTCGCCGCGACCCCGAGCAGCAGACACCCGATCCCTACCGACACGACTGCCGACTCGCAACGGACCTTCATCGTCGATCTCCTGTAAAAGAGGGAAGCCACGCTATTATGGCACCTATGTGCCCGCGGGCCCGACAGCCTTCGCGGCGCTGGAGGATTCATGACAAGCGTACGAGCAATGCTGCTGGCCGCGCTGTTTTGTGCAGTTTCGGCAACGCCGGCGCTGGCTGACATCACCGTATTTATCGGCGCGAACACGACGCCGGCCAACCGTCAGGTCCGCGGCGTCGCGCTTGGGGCCGGGCTGCTTGTCGTCGCCTTCGAGTTCGAATACGCGAACACCACCGACGACCAGACGGCGCTCGCGCCGTCGCTCAAGACGGGAATGGGCAACGTGCTGTTTCAAACGCCGGTCGCCTTCATGGGCATCCAGCCTTATTTCACGACGGGCGCCGGCCTCTATCGGGAGGAGCTCGGCACGCACGTGGACACGAGTATCGGGTTGAACAGCGGCGCCGGCGCGAAAATTACGCTGACGGGCCCGGTGCGGCTGAGGGTGGACTACCGGGTGTTCAAATTGGGAAGCGGTGCGTCGAGCTCACCAGCGCACCGGGTGTATGTGGGACTCAATCTGAAATTCTGAATGGCAGGATGGCAGGATGGCGGGATGGCAGGATGTGAATGGCAATTCTGCCATCCTGCCATCCTGCCATTCTGCCGTTGTGTCATTTCCCCAGGTCAGAGACAAGCGTCAGGTTGACGAAGTTCTGGCCCTGTGCGTACGCTTCCGCGTACTGCTTGTAGAGCGCCTGCACCTCGGTTGGAAACACTTCGGCGAGAATCGTTGACACCGTGTAATCGGCGTCCTTCACCGACGGGTCGATGACGAACACGTAGAGCACGTTGCCACCCTGCGCCGCCTCGGGCGATTTGAACACTTTCCAACTTGCCGCCTGCTGTTTGCGCTCGGGCTTGGCGCTCTTCTGCAGCGCTTCCTTCAGTTTGACCATGACCGCCTCGAAATCGGCGGTCTTGTCCGGCTTGATGAAATTCAGCACCATGCCGGCGTCCGACGCGAACACGCGCGCGGTGGGCGCGGCCTGCGCCTGCGCGGGCGGCGGCTGCGCCTGCAGCAGCGCACTCCCCGACAACATTCCAACGATGAGCCCAAGGGCAATCCATCCGAGCCGGCCTGCCGAAGCCAGCGTCACAAGGGTTCGAAACATCACCGCCTCCTTCGCGAAAGTCCGTTACTGTAGCGTACTCGGGGCCGCACGGCTACACGAAAACAGACATGACCTCATGAGCAAGAAGCATTCCAGCGCGAGTCAGCGAAAGCCGCCTCCCCTCCCGCCGAAGGACTCCGGCCTCGACGAATGGCTCGAGGTCGGGGCCGTATCGCCGCCACACATCCACCCCGTACCGCTCACGAATCACGTCGAGACTTACGCCGTTCGTCAAGCGAAGCCCGGTAAACAGCGCGTCGCCCAGCCGCTCCTCGGGTGACAGCCGCCGAACGTCAACGGCCGGCGATTCGCCGCGCTGGATCCGGCCGATATACTCGTCGGTCCCGGCGACGTTCTTCCAGCGGGACGCGTCGCGCGTGGAATGCGCGCCACACCCGAAGCCGAGCCACTCGCCATCGGTCCAGTATTTCAGGTTGTGACGCGACGCGCGACCGGGTCGCGCGACGTTGGAAATCTCGTACTGGTCGTAGCCGGCGGCCTCGAGGCGCTCCATCGCCGTCACATACATCGTCGCCGCATCCTCGTCGGGCGCCTGCGACCAGCGGGCGCGGGCCATGTCGTCCTTCAGCGGCGCATTCGGATACACCTCGAGCAGATACAGCGACAGATGCTCGGGCCCGAGCGCGATGGCCTCGTCGACCGACTCGAGCCATTCCTCCACGCGCTGCTCGGGCAGCCACATCATCAGGTCGAGGCTCACGTTGTCGAAGCCGGCGGCGCGCGCTTCGGCGACCGCCGCGCGCGCCCGATCGGCGGAGTGCAACCGCGACAGCCGCCGCAGCTCGTCCTCGCGAAAGGATTGCACGCCGAAGCTGAGACGCGTGACGCCGGCCGCTCGAAACGCGGCGAGCCGGGCCACGGTCACCGTCTCCGGATTGGCCTCGAGGGTCACTTCGGAGTCGGGTGCAAGATCGAAGGTATCGGCGCAGGCGCCGACGATCTCGGCGATCTCGGCCGGCTCGAGCAGCGACGGCGTCCCACCGCCGAAATAGATCGTATCGGCCCTGGTCGTGGCGAAGGACTCCAGCCCTGCCTCCGGTGTCGTGGCGCAGGACTTCAGCCCTGCCTCCGGTGTCGTGGCGCAGGACTTCAGCCCTGCCTCCGGTGTCGTGGCGCAGGACTTCAGTCCTGCCTCCGGTGTCGTGGCGCAGGACTTTAGTCCTGCATTCCGCCGAATTTCGGCGAGCAACGCTTCGACGTACCGCGCCTTCAGCGCCGCGTCGAACAGACCTCGATTGAAGTTGCAATAGTTGCAGATCGCCGAGCAGAACGGGATGTGGATGTAGAGACCGAGCATTGTCGATCTGGTAATTGTCGATTGTCGATCTATTGTTTCAGTGATCGATTGCCAAATAAATCGACAATCACCAGATCAACAAATCGACAATTGACTAACTCCCAGCCCTTCCTCCCGGCCATTTCAGGTCGGCGCGGCCGTCGCGGACGGCTGGCTCGCGGAGCTGGGCGCGCGCCTGGCGGCCACCGCGCGACGGCAGCGTCTTGCGCCGCATCTTCCACAGCGTCACCAGATCGTCGACGCCGCCGTTGGCCGGCAACTCGCGGTAATCGGCGCCGTCAAGCTGAACGAATTCGCACATCTCGTGCAGCCGCGACCGCATGCGGAACCCGATCCGGTACAGCAACGAGTTCGGGTCGGTGTCGTCCGGGATATCGAGATAATTCGACGTGAAGATCGTGAGCCGGCGCTCGTTGTACCTCGTGTTCACGATGAGGTTCATCGTCTCGTCGACCCACTCAGAGGTCTTCTCCGCACCGAGATCGTCGAGCACCAGCAGGTCGGCCGTCATGACCGGCCGCAGCACTTCGAGCTCCGTCGTGCGAATCGACGGGTCGTACGTGCTGCGGATCACACGAAGCAGGTCGCGCGTGTCGTAGAAAAGCCCGCGCGCGCCGGCCGTCTGCACGACCTGCGTGAGGACCGCGACAGCCAGATGCGTCTTGCCGACGCCCGGCTGCCCTTCCAGACACAGCCCGCGGCCGACCACCGGAAACACCTCGGCCACCCGGCGAGCGGCGGCCACGGCGTGTTCGAGCGATTCGTTGTAGGCGGCGAAATTGGCCAGCGAGCAGTGCAGGTAGCGCTTCGGGATATTCGCGGCGGCGAGCCGCCGGCGCCCGACGGTCTCGCGCCAGCACTCGCAGCGCACGACGCGGCGCGCGCCTTCTTCATCGACCGGCTTCCATCCCGTGTCGTCGCAGAGCGGGCAGGCCATGAAGGTGACTACATTGGCTGAAAGCTGACAACTGACGGCTGATAGCGACGCCAAGTCAAGGGACGTCCTGGACTAATTGAGGTGGCTGCGAAGCTTCGCCGAGCGCCGCAATTTGTCCTTCGCCCGCGATTCGATCTGCCGGACGCGCTCGCGCGACAGGTGCAGGCGGTCGCCGATCTCCTGCAGCGTGCGCGGCTCGTCGTCTTCGAGCCCGAACCGCAGCCGCACCACCTCGCGCTCCTTTCCACCGAGATCGAGCAGCGCGTCGGCGAGCTCGTCGAGATCGGCCTGGTGGATCATCTCGTCCTCGACCGGCACCTGCTGCTGCACCAGCGTGTCGCCCAGCTCCCGGGTACCCTCGCGGCCGATCGGTTCGTTGAGCGACACGTCTTCGACGCCGTTGTGCAGCGTCGCGAACAGCTTCGGCGGAAACGAAAAAGCGCGCGTTTGATCCGACAGCGCGTGCATCATCGCCTGCCGAATCCACCACACCGCGTAGCTGATGAATTTCACGTTGCGCGACGGATCGAAGCGCCGCGCCGCCTCGATCAGCCCGAGATTGCCTTCGTGAATGAGATCGAGAAACGAGACGCCGAGGCCGCGATAGCGTTTGGCGTAGCTGACGACGAACCGAAGGTTGGATTCGACGAGCCGCGACAGCGCCAGCTCGTCGCGATCGCGCTGAACGCGACGGCCGAGCTCGCGTTCTTCGTCGACGCTCAGGCGCGGCAGCTTCGCGATCTCGCGCAGATACGCGGCGAGCGTGCTCGCGTCGCTCTCTCCGATGGCATGCCGTCTCGACACGCGAGGATCATACACTATCCTGGTCCGGCTAAAGCCGGACGGCACGTACGATCGCGCGCCACGTACGATCACGCGCGGTCACGACGTTTTTTTCCGAGCGGGCTCTTCGATCCGCGCCGCCGAAGACCCGGCGGGCGGCGGGGTGCGGACCAGATCGGTCGGCGACGACTTGACGAGCGCCGTCGACAGCCGCTGCTCCCAGTCGTCGAGGCCGCGCACCATCTCGCGCTTGACGTACTCCATGAACTCGTTGACCTCGTGCTGCATCTGCTCGATCTTCCGCCGCATGTTCAGAATAATCTCGACGCCGGCCAGATTGACGCCGAGATCTCGGGTAAGTGACAGAATCGTCTCGAGCTGCTCGAGGTCCTCTTCAGAGTACAGCCGGGTATTCCCTTCCGTTCGCGACGGCTTCAACAGCCCTTCGCGTTCGTACAAGCGCAGCGTCTGCGGGTGGATGTTGTACTTCTGCGCCACCGCGCTGATCATGTAATACGCTTTGCCGGGTTTCTTCATCACCTACAATCGCTACCACGGAGGTCACGGCACGGAAGAACGGAGGTCACGGTGTGGCTAGCCTCTTGTCGGCACTACCACGGAGGTCACGATCGGAAACCAATGTCTTTCCGTGTCGTCCGTTTGTCTTCCGTGTCCTCCGTGGTGGCTAGCCTTTTGTCAGCTCACGACGGACATCCTCGACATTGATCCGTCCGAACTCCCGCAGCAACTCCTTCGACCGCTCATCGAGCAGCCTCGGAAGCGCGAGCCGCACTTCGACGACCAGATCGCCGCGGCGGCCGGCGCGCTCGGACGGCACCCCACGTTCGCGCAGCCGGAAACGCTGGCCCGACTGGGTCCCGGGCGGCACCCGCAGCCGCACCGGGCCGTCGAAGGACGACACCTCGATCTTCGCGCCGAGCGCCGCTTCGTGAATCGCGACGGGGACGACGAGGTGCAGGTCGTCGCCTTCGCGCCGGAAGAGCGGATGCGGCTGCATGTGGACGGTGACGTACAGATCGCCGTTGGCGCCGCCGTTACGCCCGACGTGGCCCTTGCCGGGCACGCGAATCCGCGCGCCGTCGGCGAGCCCCGCCGGCACCCTGATCGTCAGCGGTTCGGTCCGCGTTTCGACCTGCTGTCCGGCGCAGGTCGGACAGCGGGTGTGGCGTTGCCGTCCCGACCCACCGCACAGCGCGCAGGGCTTCGAGAACACCATGTGGCCGCGCGCCGATTTGACCTGCCCGCTTCCGTGGCAGCCGACGCAGCGGCTCTCCGCCACATGGAGCCGGCCGACGCCCTTGCATGTGCGGCAGTGCTCCTGGCGCGTGACCGTCACCTGCCGCTGTCCCCCGCGCATCGCGTCCTCGAAGGCGAGCGCGATCGTTTGATGCAGGTCGGCGCCGCGCTCCGGCGCTCGTCGTTCGGGCCGCACCTGCTGCTGCAGCACGTCGGCGAACAGATCGCCGAAGGTCGACGCCGCCGTGCCGCTGGCGCTCGTCGAGAAGTCGAATCCTTCAAATCCGTACGTGGACGGCTCGTCGGCGGGACCCGTGTGGCCGAGCGCATCGTACCGCCGCCGGCGATCGGGATCGCAGAGCGTCTCGTACGCTTCGGCGATCTGACGAAATTGCGCCACCGCCATCCGATCGCCCGGATTGATGTCCGGGTGATACTTGCGCGCGAGTCTCCGATAGGCGCGCTTGATGTCGCCAAGCGTCGCGCCCCGCGCCAGACCGAGG
>JAHFUJ010000126.1:9822-12402 GCA_023265105.1 Acidobacteriota bacterium | reverse complement strand
GCGACGTTCGGTTGCACGTCGTTCAGCGTAATGGTGTTCTGTCCGTCCGTCCAGGTCACGACGGTCCGAAAGGGCATCTTGACCCCGGCGACCTCGCGGTAATCGGCGTAGTCGATCTGCGTCGGCACGGTGCCAACCACGGTCTTGTTCCACCGCACGACCCGCACCAGCAGCCCGGACGCGTCGAAATACAAGTTCACCGGAAGCTGCCCGGCGTTGGTGCCCTGGAGGATCTGAACGGGGCGATCGTCGATCGTCGCGCTCCCGACCTGCCATCGACTGAAGGCCTGCCTGATGCCTGCCGGGAACGACGTCATCGCTTCGAGCCTGGCGCCTTCGAGATTCCCTGCGGTCAATGTCATCAACGGCAGCGGCCGCCATCCCTCTGCGACCCACCCGTTGCGGCCGTCGTAGGTCTTGACGGAGTCTCCATCCGGCGCACGGACGATCTGGGTCCGCTGGTTCGGAGCCCTGGCTGCGATCTCCATCTGGACCTCGCCCCCGCCGGTGTTGAAGCCCACATACGTTCCGCGCGCGACAAAGCTCGTGAGGTTCGCCAGCCGCTGCGCCCCGCCGAGCGCCTGGACATACGTGTCAAGAACCTGAGCGGCGGAGACTCGCGTATCGAGCGAGATCCGCATCGAATTTGGATCGAAAGTGACGTCGCCGTATTGCAGCGCGAGGTTCGGAACATTCTCGGGCGGGAACTGGGCGTGATGGCAGGTGAAGCAGGTGACCAGCGGCCGTCCGCCGAAGTTCGTCTCGTTGATGCTGTTCATCATCGCAATCATCTGGCGCGCCCGCGTGACTTGCGGGGTCGTGATCGCGAACGCCGCCCGATTCGTACGGATTTCGGGTGAATGGCAACTGGAACAGTCATAGCCCAGCGACGCAGCAAACATCCCCATCGCGTCCATGAATTCATCGACGGGAATCCCCTTGAGCACCTGGACGTTCTTGAAGACGGTGTCCGACATCAGCGGCGGCGGGTTCTGTGGTGGCGCAGCCTGGGTCGCCTTCGCCAAGGCTTCGGCGCCTGAACCCGCCTTCGCCAAGGCTTCGGCGCGTAAACCGGCTGCGGACAGCACGAACCCGAACAGGCACACGATCGCCGTTGCCGTAGCACCCGCGATCGCGTGCCTCCATCCGAAGGTCATGTTTTCTCCACTGCAAAGGTTTCCTATCTAGCTCGCAGCTGGCAGCCGGCGGCTGGCAGTAACTGCCCGCTGCCCGCTACTACTGCGCTTCTGGTCCGCCCGGACCGAACAGCGGCTTCATGTCGCTCACCTTCATGATCGACTGCAGCGAGCCGCGGGTCTCGACGACCTTGCCGCCGAAGCCTTCGACGATGACCTTGTCGCCGGCCTTGAGGTCGTTCGGACCCCAACCCTGCCGCCGGATCGTATTCGGGCTGGTGAGCTCCATGTTCCAGTTGGTCACTCTGCCGTCCGGACCTGTGACGTCGATGTAGATGCGCATGTGCGGATTGGTCCACGCGACCATCGATACGACGCCGGTGAACTTGACCTTCTTCTTGGCGTCGTACTCCGTGTCGAATCCGTGGTGAGCGACGACCGGCACCGTCAGGCAGAACAGCCCGAGACCGGCCACCAGGATTCCCAGCTTGGTTCTCATTGCAGGACCTCCAGAAAACGATCGCAGGCGGACAAGGAAGGTCCGCCTCTATTTATTGCTTGTGCCGGTGCCTATTTTGATCTGGGCCGCCGCGCCGTACTCGTTGTCCTCGAGGCAGATGAACTCCATCAGCTCTCCGCCTCCGGTCTTCAGGTTCGGGCGCAGCAGCCTGCCCGTGAACTTCAACTGGACCGGCTTCGAGAACGCGCCGGGATCCTCGAGCGTGAACTCGTTCACGATTCGTCCGTAGTTGAGGCGCGTCCACCGCTCGATCGTGTGGAGCTGCTCGGTGTGCGGTGTGCCGCGGCTGTCGAACCAGAACTTGTCGTTGTAGCCGACGGTGTCGATGACCAGCGTGTCGCCTTCCCAGCGCCCGATCGAGTGCCCCCACCAGGACGGGATCAGATCGTCCGGGTGCGTGCGGCCATCCATGTAGACCACGCGATGCGCGCCGGCGTCGCCGGTCTCGTGCAGGACGTAAATGTGCGTCAAACCCTTTGACGTGTACGTGAACGCGAACTTCCACGGGTACGGGTTCACCCGCGGCACGCTCATCGGCAGGCAGGCGGTATACGGTTCGTCCTTCGTCAGCCGCTTGTCTCTCAGCGCTTTCGCCCACGGAAGGAGCGGAAGCTCGCCGGGCTTGAGTCCGCCATCGCGCTCGATATCGCCATTGGAACCGCCGCCGACCCAGGGCCCGGTCAGGTCGACGTGGCCGTCGGGCAGCCGCGGAATCGGTTGGCTGGTGGCCTCGGCGTCGGGCACGGTGGGACTACCGGGGTTGATGTAGCGCACGCCCCCGTTGGCCTGCACTCCCCCGGCCTGCGTCGTCTCCCGCCCGTCGCCCCTGCCCTGCGCCTCCACGTGCGCAAGCAGCAACAGGGTCAGCCCTGCCAGTGTGATCGAGATGACAAGAAGCTTTCTCACGTCAATCCTCCTCCCAAT
>JAHFUJ010000126.1:0-9722 GCA_023265105.1 Acidobacteriota bacterium | reverse complement strand
GCGTCGTCTCCCGCCCGTCGCCCCTGCCCTGCGCCTCCACGTGCGCAAGCAGCAACAGGGTCAGCCCTGCCAGTGTGATCGAGATGACAAGAAGCTTTCTCACGTCAATCCTCCTCCCAATCTTGCCGGGTCCGCTTCGCGGACCCGGCCTACGTACGTGGGGCGGGTCCCGCGCAGCGGACCCGCCTAGAACCCGTACTTAACGCCGAACTGCATGATTCGCGGATCGCCGGCCGTCGTAGTGATCCGGCCGAAGGTGCCCGCGCCCAGGTTCAGATTAGGGTTGCCCCAGTTGAAGTTGTTGAAGAGGTTGAACACCTCCACGCGAAACTCCAGGTTGCTGGTGGCAGCCAATGATACGAGTCTCGATAGCGCCAGGTCGACCTTCCAGAATCCCGGGCCCTTGATGCTGTTGCGCACGTGGGTGCCGAACTTGCCCGACGCCGGCTGCGCGAACGCCGTGGGACTCAGGTAGCTTGTCAGGGTCTTCGCTCCATACACATCGTCGGACACTTGATCGACGCGCTGATTGGCCATGCCGTTGAACGCGTTGTCCCGGCCGCTGACCACCGAGAGCCAGCTGCCCGAGCGTACGTTGAGGATACCCGATACGCGCCAGTCGGAGGCGAGCGCGCGCAGCACCGCGCTGCGGAACTGCGGCGTCCGGGCTCCCACCGTAAAGTTGGCGAGATGGGTGCGGTCCGCGTCGCAATGGCCGCGATCGTAATCGGGATTGGAAGGATCGACGAAGCCGATACCAAACTGAGCGCCGGTCGGCATCTCGAGCCCGAAGCAGCGCGACCAGGTGTAATTTCCGTTGAGGCTCAGGCCCGTCGAGCGTCGCTGCATGGACAGCTTCAGGCCGCGATACGTCTGCGTGCCCACGGCAGCATGACTGTCCAGATTGCCAACGAGCGCTGCCGATGCCGGATTCTCCCCGGATAGCGACAACACGCGCCGCTGATTCAGATTGGCGTTCGTGGTGCACACGGGGATCGCCGCTCCCTGCAGCGTGCAGGGACCGAGGCCCAGGAACACGCCTGGATTGAGCTCGACGAGGCCCCACAGGCGGTCCGAGTGGCTGCCCAGGTAGCTGACCGACGTTCCCCAGTTCGCTCCGATCTGCCGCTCGATGCTGACGTTCCACGACTGGATGCGCGGCGCGTTGATGTCGGGATTCATGGACGACAGCGTCCCCGCCACGGGGTACTGCGTATTGGGGCCGGTGACAATCGGGTGCGGATCTCCACCGACGTCGCGGTACGGATTGTCGAACAGGCCCGCGGGATCGGTGACCAGCGAGCGGTTGCCGTACGGCGGCGCGGCGGCGAGATTGGAGAAGAACTCTCCGGTCGGGAAGTCATACATCAACGCGTAGGAAGACCGCACCGCCATGCGGCCGTCGCCGCGGACATCCCACGCCACGCCCGCGCGCGGTGAAAAGTTCCACCACTTCTTGTTCAGGCCCGACGTGCCGGACGGAAAGCCCGTGTCGCCGGGATAGATCAACCCGGCCGGCGCGTTGCGGAACACCGTGCTCTTCAGGTTCTTCTGGAAGTTCTCGCGGATGAAAATGGAATTGGCGCCCCGGGTCAGGTTCTGGCTGAAGAACGGTTCCCAGCGCACGCCGGCGTTGACGGTCACCCGGCTCGTCGCTCTCCAGGTGTCCTGGGCATACACACCCTGGTACCACTGGTAGAACGCGACGCCGGAGAGCCCGGACTGATCGAGCGTGGCGACGCGCCCGAGGAGGAAATCCGCCAGCCCCAACCCTGATGCCTGGCCGTTGAAGTTCCACTGGCCGCCGCCGCGCGCCCACGTCTTCTGGTCGACCGCGAAGTACGCCACGTTCCCGCCGACGCCGATCTGATGACGTCCCCGAACCAGCGTGAGATCGTCGTTCACCTGGAAGGAGTTGTTTTGCGCGATGCCTCTGGTCGCCGTCGCCGCCGCGATGTTGAACCCGCCCGTCACGACCACGATCATCTGGTGCGGCACGTAACTGTTGACGTTGATGCCCAGATCGTGGGGATCGAAGTAGGGATCGTTGTCGCGGTCGACCGCCGTTCGATTGAATGCAAAACGGACGTTGTTGACCGTGTTTGCGCCGATCACCTGCGTATCGCCGGCGGTAAACGACTGCGCGAGATTGTTGATGTGCGGGTTCACCGTCGTCAGCACATTGCCGGTCTTCGCAAAGGCGGACGGCTTCTTGTCCCGCGTGGCCATGTAGCGCCCGAATACCGAGTGATTCGTATTCAGCTGATAGTCGACGCGGCCGACGTACTGCCCTTCGTCGCGATCGTCCGGCAGGCTGAACAGCACCTCACCGCACGGATCGGTCGTGGCCGGCAGTTTCCTGGCGAGGTTCAGCGCGGCGGGGCTGAACCGCGCGGGATCGATCCGGTTGTTCGCGAATCCCCCTCCCAGGTTGACCTGGCGTCCGGCGTTGCAGGCTGGCGAGGCGAACGCCGTGAAGTCACCGGCCAGCATCGCGGCGGTCGGCGTATGGGCGAGCTGGTCGGCAGGCGTCACACGCGTCACGGTGCCCTGGTAGCCGGCGAAGAAAAAGAGCTTGTCGCGGACAATCGGGCCGCCCAGCGTGCCCCCGAACTGGTTGCGCTTCAGGCCATCGTCACGTCGTTTCCCGTTCGGTCCGATTGAGGCAAGCGGACTCGTCGCGTTGAACCGCTTGTCTCGAACGAACTCAAACACGTTCCCGGAGAAGCGATTGGTACCCGACTTCGTCACCGCGTTGACCGACGCCCCGGAATGCATGCCGCTCTGCGCGGACAGGCCGCTGGTCGCGACGCGGAATTCCTGCAGCGCATCCGGGAACGGCAGCGGCAGGCCGCCGGAGTTCTGCGGATCGTTGTGCACGGCGCCATCAAGGCTGTACGCCACGCCGAACTGCAGCCCGCCCGCCACCGAGATGTTCACGCCTCCCTGGAAGCTGCGATTGTTCGGACGCCCCGTCTCGACCGCCGCGCCGGCCAGGACGATCAGGTCGGTGACCTGGCGTCCCTGAAGCGGGAGCTCCACGATCCGCTCCTGCTCGACGACCTCGCTGATGCCGGCGCTCCGCACGTCCACGAGCGGCGCGGCCCCCACCACCGCGATCGTCTCCGCGAGATTCCCCACCGCCAGCACCACGTTGATCGTCGGCGTGGCACCGACCTGCAGCACGATGCCGGTCTGCGCGTAGGTGCGGAACCCCTGCAGCGACACCTCCAACCGGTACGGACCGGTCGGGAGGTTCGGCATCACATAGGTCCCGATCCCCTCGGTGACGACCGTTCGCGTGAACCCCGTATCGGTTTGCGTGACCTCGACCGTCACGCCGGGCAGCACGGCGCCGCTTTCATCTCTGACCGTGCCACTGAGCTGGGCCGTTGCCTGCGCCCAGGCGGCCGCGCTCGTCAGAAGAACGAACAGTGCTGTACCGAAGGAGGCTCTGGCAAAGCGCATCATCGCAATCCTCCCGTTGTTTCTGGAACTCGTACTTGACGCCAACTGCATGATCCGCGGATCGCCGGACTGGGAAAGGATCCGGACAAACGTGGCCGCATTGAAGTTTACGCGGAGGGCTGGCAAGAGGAACAGACGAAAACGAATCTTTCCAGGTCCGGGGCCGCGCCGACGGCGAGTACTTTCCAACTGATCGTGAAGTTGGGGGGATGCTACGGTAGGCCCCACTGGTTGTCAATGCAGGGCGGACGAATAAGAGGTATAGAGGACAGCCCCGGAGACCGGTCCATCACGCGTGGGATTGGCCCTCGGGCTGGATCCAGGAATGTTGACACTCCGGAGTACGCTTGGCTTAGAATAGCCGGCCGAAGAGGCCGCATATGAATGCATTGCTATTCCCAAAGCGACTGTTGCTCGCGTTGTCGATCGTCCTTGCCACCGGTGTGCTGCCACGGGCGCAGGCCACCGACACGTACAAACCGCAGGTGGGCCAGCCCGGCAAGGACGTCGTCTGGGTGCCGTCACCTCAGGCGCTGGTCGACACCATGCTCGACATGGCCAAGGTGACGCCGCAGGACCTCGTGATGGATCTCGGATCAGGCGACGGCCGCACCGTCATTACAGCGGCCAAGCGCGGCGTCCGCGCTGTGGGTGTCGAATACAACCCCGATCTGGTTCAACTGTCGAGGAATGCCGCCGCCGCCGAAGGTGTCAGCGACCGAGCGACGTTCGTGCAGGCCGACCTGTTCAAGACCGATCTTTCGCAGGCCTCAGTCATCACGATGTTTCTGCTGCCGAGCATCAACCTGCAGCTGCGGCCCACTCTGCTGACTCTGAAGCCCGGCACGCGCGTGGTGTCGAACACCTTCCACATGGAGGAGTGGGAACCGGATGAAACAAAAACGCTTGGCCCCGTCGGATGCAGCAACTGGTGCACCGCGATGCTCTGGATCGTCCCGGCCAAAGCCCAGGGCACGTGGAGGACGCCACAGGGCAATCTTACGATCACCCAGAGTTTCCAGATGATCTCCGGAACACTCGGATCGACCCGGATAACCGGAAAAGTGACCGGCGATCAGATCAGCTTCACCGCAGCCGGTTCGCAATACACAGGGCGCGTGATCGGCGACTCGATACAGGGCTCGAACTGGACGGCCTCGCGCATCAACTAAACGTGAGAGCGGGGTAGTTGACCGCTTCGCGCAGCCCATGCGCGCCAAAATCCGGGCCGACGTCATCGTCGTCGGAGCTGGGCACAACGGCCTGGTCGCCGCGCTGCTGCTGGCCCGGCGCGGGCTCGACGTGCTCGTGCTCGAGGCCCACCACGTGGTTGGAGGAGCCGTCCGCTCGGAACGCCCGTTTGCGAGGGCCCCCGACCTCACATCATCGACGGGCGCGTATCTCCTGGGCTTGATGCCGCCTGAACTGCTGCAGGTGACCGGCGTCGAGCTTCCTCTGAAGCGGCGCGACCCATACTACTTCCTGCCTCGCCGCGATCGCGGTTATCTCCTGTTCGGCTCGGATAAAGCGGCGATGCGGAGCCAGTTCCTGCAGTTTTTCTCCGAGCGCGACTGGATCGCCAACGAGGCGATGCAAGCCGAGTTGGCCGCCATGCGCGAGGACATCGCGGCCGCGTGGCTCCAGGAGCCCTGGCCGATCGAAGAAACGGCAGAACGATTTGTGCGGCCGGCAGTGAGAAAAGCCTTTGTCGATCTGTGCCGCAGACCGATTCGCGACTATCTTGGGCGGTTCGATTTCAAAAGCGATCTCGTGAAGGCGATGTATGCGGTGACCGACGCCTTCAGCGGCCTGTTCGGCACGTGGGATACACCGGGAACCGGAATGAATTTTCTGATCCACAACATGTGCCGATTACAGGGCTCCGGTGACACCTGGATGATTGTCGAGGGCGGCATGGGCGTTGTGACCGCTCGTTTCGCGGATGCCGCCCGCCGCCATGGCGCAGCCGTCGAAACCAATTGTGGTGTGGCAAAGATTCTTGTCGAACGCGGAGTGGTGCTCGGCGTTGTCACCGACCGGGGCGATGAAGTCCTCGCAAATACGGTGGTGGTGAACGCTGATCCATTTCGCATGCGCGACCTCGTCGGTGCAGAACATTTTCCCGAGCCGTACAACAATCGCATCGACAGCTACAGGAGGCCCGGCTCGACGTTCAAACTGAATCTGGCACTGCGAGGGCTCCCCTCATTCACGTGCCTGCCCCACCACGAAGACCGGTTTGCGCCGACCATTCATCTCCTGCCGGACGAGGACGTCGTGATGCAGTCCCTGACGGATTCGTTCCATGCGGCACAGGAGGGCCGACTGCCGGAGGTACCCGCGATTGAGTGGTACATGCACAGCAGCGTCGATCCGACCGCGAAAGATGCGGCCGGTCACCACAGCTCCGCGCTGTTTGTGCAGTGGGTACCCTACGAGTTGAAGAGCTCAACGTGGGAGCAAGAGGAGGAGCGTTATGCGAAGCATCTGCTTTCGATTTGTGACGACTTTGCCCCCGGCACAAGCGACCTGGTTGTCGACATGATGCCGTTGCACCCGAAATCGATCGAGCGCCATTTCGGCATCACCCTTGGCCACATCCATCACGTCGACAATTCGTTCGGTTTCGCAGATCGCTTGCCCTACGCGCAGCCCATCGCAGGGCTGTACTCATGTTCGGCGGGCACTCACCCAGGAGGATCGGTCATTGGCTGCGCGGGCCACAACGCCGCCATGCGGATCCTGAAAGACCTCGGGCGCTCGAGTTGAGCTGGTAAAGCGCATCATCGCAATCCCCTGACCTGATCCTCTTGACAGCGTTCAGGTCCGGGCAGATACTCCCCAGCACTCTGAGCATTGGCCAATTCCAGCCCCGGGTTGCCGAGTTCGCCGTGCTATACAGCTTCTAGCAAGCGCTCAGATGGGACATCGGTTCATCCATTCCTTGATCGTGGCGGCCGTCATCTCGCTCGCGCCGGTCACGGTCGCCGGGCAGGCGCGATCGGCCGATCCTGCGTATAGCCCGCCTCGTACGCCTGACGGCAAACCCGATCTGCAGGGCATCTGGCAGGTCCTCAGCACCGCCGCGTGGGACATTCAGGACCACGCTGCACGATTGGGCGTTCCTGCCGGGCACGGGGTGGTTGATGGCAATGACATCCCGTACCAAGCCTGGGCCGCCGCGAAGAAGAAGGAGAACTTTGAAAAACGCCTGACCGCTGACCCGGTCACGGAGTGTTATCTGCCCGGCGTCCCACGCATCACGTACATGCCGTTTCCGTTTCAGATTTTTCAGACCGCGAACACGACGTTGATCATCTACGAGTATGTCCATGCGGTCCGCACGATCTACATGGATCGTCCGCATCTCCCGGGCCATCTTGACTTCTGGCTGGGGGAGTCGCGTGGCCGATGGGACGGGGATACGCTGGCCGTCGACTCGGTCGATTTCAACGACCAGACCTGGCTTGACGGGGCCGGGAATTTCCATAGCGACGCCTTACACGTGGTCGAACGCTACACGCGCGCCGGCCCCGATCACATCACCTATGAGGTCACGATCGAGGACCCGAAGGTGTTTACGCGACCGTGGAAGATGAGCATGCTCCTGTATCGCCGACAGGAAAAGAACGTTCAAATTCTGGACTACGAGTGCCACGCCCTGGAAGAAGAAGCCGCGGGGAGGCTCAAATGAGCAGTCGATCCTTTGATCTGACCATTGCCATAGGCGCGGTCGTTGCGGTGATGTCGCTGACGCCGATATCCGCCGCCGGCCAGACGCCGCCGGCTGCCGACAAGACCTGGAACCCGCCGCGAACGGCGGATGGCCAACCGGACATTCAGGGATTTTGGAACCAGGGGAGACGGCTCTCGACGTATGACATCGAGGAAGCCGCGAATGCAACGCACGTGCTGCTCAGCGGCGTGCAAACCGACGATGCGAGCCTGATTGTGGATCCGGCGGACGGGAAGATTCCCTACCAGCCTTGGGCGAGGGCAAGAAGGACGGAGACCTTCGAGAACCACACGACGCTGACGAAGTGGGAGTACGTCGACCCGCACTCGCGTTGTTTTCTCAGCGGCGTCCCGCGCATCTTCTATCAGGGTACGTTTCAGATCGTTCAGCCTCCTGGGTACATAGTGATCCTTCAGGAGTTCAACCACGGCTCCCGCATCATCGCACTGGACGGGCGTCCGCATGTCGGCGGCAACATCAAGCTATGGATGGGGGACTCGCGTGGCCACTGGGAGGGCAATACGCTGGTCGTGGACGTGACCAATAACAACGACAAGACCTGGTTCGATCTGGTTGGAGACTTCCATAGCGACGCGTTGCACATACGCGAACGCTATACGTTCGTCGACGCCGATACGATCAGCTACGAAGCCGCGTTCGAGGATCCGAACGTGTATGCGAGACCCTTCAAGATGGCCTTGACCTTCAAGCCTACCGTGCGCGGCGAGGCGGCTGCGCGTTACGAGCTCCTGGAAGAAGCCTGTCACGAGGGCGAACGGGATACGACGCAGCTGGTGTAC
Organism: Acidobacteriota bacterium; assembly: GCA_023265105.1. Lineage (GTDB taxonomy): Bacteria > Acidobacteriota > Vicinamibacteria > Vicinamibacterales > CAVVIG01 > JAHFUJ01. Next base: position 1,718 of record JAHFUJ010000126.1, on the reverse strand, counting down.
AAACTAAACAGCAGCCCCAAGTGAGACCCGCAGATCGCCGAGGCCGGTCGGCCCGGCAGGTCGTCGGATCCCACCCCGAGGCGTCTGGAACCTTCGTGAAGGCGACGCTGGTGACGTAAGGCTGCGTGAGGTAGGGGCGGACCTCGTAGGGGCGGATCTCGTAGAGGCGGACCTTCAGGTCCGCCTTCCTCTAGAACTTCCCGGTGCTCGGATTGCTGTTACGGTCTCCCCACTGATTGTTCTCGATGCAGATGTACTCGAGGATCTCGCTGTCGGGGGTGCTCAGCTTCGCCGTATACGTCACGTCGAACGGCTTGGTGAACGTCCCGGGATCGTCGATCGTCACCACGCGGCGGAGGGTCGTGAAATCGGTTCGGGTCCACCGCTCGACCATGTGCAGCTGCTCGGTGTGCGGCGTGCCGGCGCTATCCAGCCAGAACTTGTCGTTGAGCCCGATCGTGTCGATCACGAGCGTGTTCCCTTCCCACCGCCCAATCGAGTGGCCGTACCAGGTCGGGCTTGGATCGTCCGGGTGTTTGCGGCCATCCATGAAGATCTGCCGGTAGGTGTGCGCGTTCCCTTCCTGCAGCATGAAGATGTGCGTGGCGTTGACTGTCGGGTGCTGCACAAACCGCCATGCAAAGCCTCCAGTGATCCGCAGCGGACCCCCAGGCATGCAAAAGAAATACGGATCGTCTGCTTCCTTCCGTGATGCCATCTGTTGTTTGGCCCAGGGCAGCAGCAGGCTGTCCAGCTCGCCCGGCTTCAGGAGGCGTGGAATAGTGGCGTCGCCGCCACCCGACCACACGCCGGACAAGTCCACCGTGCCGTCAGCCAGTTTCGGCACCGGCCGGTTGGGCGCAGCGGTGAGCCGACGCGGACCGTTCTCGCCCCCCAGACGCCGGGGAAGCTCCTGGCCGGCCGCTTGCGCTGGCGCAAGGAATAGCGACGTCAGCCCTATTACTGATATGGCAACGGCAAGAATTTTTCTCATACCTCAATTCCCAAGCTTCGCGACGAACAACTCCTTGCCGTCGGCCAGGGTGATTGAACTTGCAATCGCCCTGATCATCACGGTTCTGCCCCCGAAGCCCGCGATAGTCACCTGCGTACCGATCGGGAGAGCCTTCCTCGACCATCCGCCCCGCTCCAACGCAAGCGTGCTGGCCATTTCGAAATTCCAACTGGTCACGGTGCCCCTCTCGTCCGTGCTGTCGACGTAGAAGTGGGTATGCGGATTCGTCCATTCGACCTTCGTCACCACGCCTTTCACCGTCACCGGCTTCTTTGAGTCATATTCCGCCGTCCAGGAATGGTGGGCGGCGACCGGCACCGCGAGGCACGAGAGGGCGACACCGACCGCCAGGACCCCAAGTTTCGTTCTCATTACCACTCCTCCACATCTCGCCGGGTCCGCTACGCGGCGCCCGGCCTGCGCGCGACGCAGGTTATGGTAGATCCCTAACGCCGCTTGTCAAGCAGTAAGCAGTACGCCCGGCAACTCAGCTAAAGCGAATTTTGATAGATGAAGGAGATTTCCAGGTAGGGCGGGTTCCGCGAAGCGGACCCGCCGCGTGGTCCCGCGAAGCGGACCCGCAGCGTACAAGAAAAAAAGGGCCGCGGTGGTCTGTCGCGGCCCTCAACGGTAGTGACGGAGGCTTTTCCGGGGTCGAGTACGCTCTAGTTGACTGCGCGCGCAGAGTTCCCGAGCGCCGCGT
>JAHFUJ010000432.1 GCA_023265105.1 Acidobacteriota bacterium | reverse complement strand
GGCGCCTCGCTGGCGGCTGACGGTCGCGAGGATTCTGGCCATGTCGTCGTCCAGGTACAGCTGCGTCCGTTTCATGATGTATAGTATACATCATGAGTGCGTGATGCTACTAAATTGATATGGCCTTCAAGCAAGTGGATCGACAGGCGGACTCGACGGGTGGGGGTGGTCGATCAGGGTGGCGGACCAGACGAAACCGTGCTGCGGAGGTCACGGATGTACTCCCTGAGAACGTTCAGGCCTTGCTCATTACAGTACGCTCCAGCCTTTTCGGGCGGAAATTCCTTGTCCAATCTCGAGCACCGCACTCGTATCACCTCCAGTTTCTGATCCCGAATCGGAAGTGACAGAAAATCGTCCCATTCGCCATCAGAACTAGTTCCATTCAGGAAACGTTCAAGCGTGTCCGCCAGATCCGACGGAGCCGGCTGATTCCGTCTCCGTGAAAGAACATTCATGACACTGAACACAACAACAACCGCACAGATCACGGCCACGACAGTTGCAGTAAGACCCATAGCCTGCGGCCCAAGTTTCAGGGGAAGTGCCAGTGAAATGGCAGGCGCGTGCTCCCCACTGCGCTCCTGAACACTTCCTTCGCTCTCCGAAGATCTCGGTACGATTCAGACTGATTCGAACAGATTCACCGGCGTCAGCGCAAACGTGTGCGCCGGCCGGCCCGGCGGCGTCACCGGCGTGACATTCCCCACGCCGTCGTAGTCGAACCCGGCGTTGGTGCATGAATAGAGATCCACGCGCAACGACCCCAACCAGAGACGAGTCACCGGCCGATGTTGTACGACCGTGGTCTTCCCAACTCGGTCATCTGATTCAGGACGTTGCACGCGAGGAGCGCCCTCGGCTCCTTGTCCTCTTGGACTCCGCGCTCGAAGCGCCTCGCCGATGATCGACTTGTATCGGAAGAAGGCATTCTCCACTCGCGCTTGCCGATGGTAACCCGACACCGTCTTCCATCGTCGCCGTCCGAGCTGCTGCATCTTCCTGACCGTGCGATCGCGAGCGGACCGCGGCCTTCGTCGAGAGGCACTCGCCTGGTTGGGCGGGGGGACCACGATGGTCGCGCCACGCGCACCCGCCGCGTCGTAGAAGGCGATCGTGTCGTAGGCCGCGTCCCCCGTGACGCTGGCGAGATCACCGTCAACGGCGGCGATCAGGTCAATGCCGGTCATCGCATCATCGGCATATCCCGCGGTCAGTGCGCGGGCGACGATCACGCCGGATCGGTTCACACCCAGATGGAGCTTCTTCCAGCCTCGCGTGCCGTGTCTCCCGTGTTTCGCCGAAGCCCATTCGCCCTCGCCTACGATCGACAGTCCCGTGCTATCGACGATGACGTGGATCGGCCCGGTGGCCGGGACGCGGCGCAACTTGACGTCAAGGTGCCGACTCCGGCGAGACAGCGTGGTGTGGTCGGGCGCCTCGAGATCGACGTCCATCAAGGAGAGGACCGACCTCACGAAGCCCTCCGCTTGGCGCAAGGGCAGGCGGAAGACAAGCCGGAGCGTCAACGCGGTCTGGATAGCGAGATCCGAAAACCGCTGCTGCCCACCGGGTTGACCGGACGGCGACGGTCGCCACGCGTCCCGCGCGTCGGCAGACAGCCACAGCGTCACGTCGCCTCGCTGCACGAGCGACCGTTCGTACGGCGGCCAATTGCCGACGCGATACTTGGTCTTGTACGTCGGATGCACCCTCGACTTCATGGCGAGATCATGCTCCGCGGGCCATCAACAAGACCAGCGGATCGACGATCGCCTACCAGAGCGAAGCCGAGGAGCCGTGCACCAACGCCGATGTTCAAGGACGAATTGGCGGTCGTGTGAGCGGCATGACGCGAACGATTGCAACGACTCGAATGGGCGTTGGTGCATGAATAGGGACGGACGCGTAACGACCCCAACCACAGGCGTGTCACCGACCAATGTGGTAGGACTGTGGCCTCCCCAGTTCGCTCATCTGATTCAGGACGTTGCACGCGAGGAGCGTCTCGGCTGCTTGTCCTCCTGCACTCCGCGCTCGAAGCACCTCGCCGATGATCGATTTGTACCTGAAGAAGGCGTTCTCCGCATGCGCTTGCTGATGGTACCCCGACACCTTCTTCCACCGACGCCGTCCGAGCGTCCTCACGCTCTTGATGGTCCGATCGCGAGCGCTCGACCGCGGGTTGCATCGAGTCACTTTCGCCGTCTTCGTTGGCGGCACAACAACGGTCGCGCCTTTCGCACTGGCCGCATCGTAGAAGGCGACCGTGTCGTACGCCGCGTCCGCTGTGACGCGGGCGAGGGCGCCGTCGAGTCCTCCAATTAGATCGATGGCGGTCGTCGCGTCAGTCACGGTCGCCTCGGTCAGCGCGTAGGCCCTGATCACGCCGGCTGCATCGACACCCAGATGGAGCTTCTTCCAGCCGCGCGTGCCGCGTCCGCCGTGTTTCTCCGCAGCCCATTCCCCTTCGCCCACCATCGAGAGGCCCGTGCTGTCGAGGATGAGATGCACGGCTTCGCCCGTCGGAACCCGTCGAAGTGTGAGAGTGAGGTGGTGACCGCGGCGCGACAGCGTCGTGTGATCGGGCGCCGAGAGGTCGATGCGCATCATGGCGAAGAGCGAGTTCAGAAACCCCTCGGCCTGGCGGAGCGGGAGGTGGAAGATGAGGCGGAGCGTCAACGCCGTTTCGATCGCGAGGTCGGAGTACCTCAACTGCCCTCCCCGCGCGCCGACCCCGCGGCCTGCCACGTGGCGAGGGCCTCGGGTGAGAACCACACGGTGACGTCACCTCGTCTGAGGAGCGCACGATCGTAGGACGGCCAGTTCGCGACGCGGTACTTCGTTTTGTAGGTGGGATGGACTCTCGATTTCATCTCCTCAGTGTGGTCGTTCCGGCGAGAACATCGAGCGAAGCCCCGGCCTCCGACCCTCTGTAGGCGCGGGATTCATGCACCAACGCCGCATCGAGTCGGCGGAGGAACTCGCCGAAATGGTTCCAACTGGCGAAGGTTTGGCTCACCAACCTTCGCTCGCGTATGAATTCAGCGCGAGCTACGGTCGGCTGCCTCTCACACATCCACTC
>JAHFUJ010000431.1 GCA_023265105.1 Acidobacteriota bacterium | reverse complement strand
GCACTGGCCTCGGCCTTCTTCCCACCACGCAGTCGCTCGGCCGCCGCGCGGAGCCGTCCTCCGACGCCGACACCCTTGGCTTTGGGCTTGGCTTCTTCCGGCGTCCCGGCTTCGGCCTTCGCCTTCGGGTTGAACTCGCTGCCGACCAGCTCTATCTGCGCGACTTCGGCGCTGTCGCCGCGGCGGAACCCGAGGCGCAGCAGCCGCGTGTAGCCGCCAGGCCGCTCGGCAAACCGCGGCGCGATGGTGTCGAACAGCTTGGACACGACGTCGCGGTCCTGCAGATCCTGCATGACGAGACGGCGTGCGTTGAGCAGCTTGCCGTTGGCGGCGTTCACGTCTTTGCCGCGAGCCCCCCGCCCTTGGGGAGCGCCGCCCCGCTTGGCGATCGTGATCAGCCGCTCGACGAACGGCCGCAGCTCCTTGGCGCGCGGCACGGTCGTCGTCAGGTGCTCGTGCAGCAGCAAGGCGGTCGCCTGGTTCCGCAGCATCGCGATGCGATGCGCGGTGACGCGACCCAGCTTGCGATGCGCGACTCGATGTCTCATGGCTGGTTCCCCAGACGGGATTCGGGATTAGGGATTTGGGATTCGGCTGCTCGTTCAAACACCCAAGAACCCAAATCCCGAATCCCCAATCCCAAATCCCATTCTTATTCCTGCGACGCAGCGGCCGCCTGGTCGACGCGCATGCCGAGGCTCAGCCCCATGGTGTGCAGGATTTCTTTGATCTCGTTCAGACTCTTGCGCCCGAAGTTCTTCGTCTTGAGCATCTCGGCTTCGGTCTTCTGCACCAGCTCGCGAATCGTGCGGATGTTCGCGTTCTTCAGGCAGTTGTAGGACCGGACCGAGAGCTCCAGCTCTTCGACACTCTTGTCCAGGTTCTCGTTGGAGGCGCCGGCGCGCGGCTGGTCGGCCGAGGCTTCGGCCTGCTGCTCGGCGCCTTCCTCGAGGTTGATGAAGATGTTCAGGTGATCGCGAACCAGCTTCGCCGCGAGCGACACGGCGTCGCGCGGGTGGATCGAGCCGTTCGTCCAGACGTCCACCGTCAGCTTGTCGTAGTCGGTCGTCTGTCCGAGGCGCGCGGCTTCGACCAGGTAGTTGACCTTCTTGACCGGCGAGTGCACCGAGTCAATCGGGATCCAGCCGATGCCCAGGTCCTCGTCGAAGTTCTTGTCGGCCGAGACGTAGCCGCGGCCGCGCCTCATCCGCATCTCCATGTGAAGCTTCCCGCCTTCGGACACCGTCGCGATGTGCGCGTCTGGCTCGAGGATCTCGACGTCCCCGTCCGTGTGGATGTCGCGCGCCCTGACCTCGCCCGCTTTGTCCACCTTGAGCGTCACGGTCTTGGCGTGATCGACGTGCAGCTTCAACGGGATCTGCTTCAGGTTGAGGATGATGTCGGTCGCGTCCTCGACGACACCCGGAATCGGCGAGAACTCGTGGAGCACGCCGTCGATCTTGACCGCCGTGATCGCCGCCCCTTCGATCGACGACAGGAGGACGCGCCGGAGCGCGTTCCCAACGGTGGTGCCGAAGCCACGTTCGAAGGGCTGCGCGTAGAACCGGCCGAACCGGTCGGTCAACGTCTCGCGCTCCAACTCCAGCCGCTTGGGTCGCTGAAAACCTTTCCACAACATGTGAGGTGTCCTTTCGCCGACGGGCCCGCAGACGGGCCTCCAGACCTGCAAGTGTGGTCACCGGCCTCCCGCCGCAGGTCTGTGCAAGGCTGCGGGCCGGTGACTGGCTCACGCCAATTAAGAATTCGGGATTAGGAATTTTGAATTCTTAATTCTTAATTCTCAATTCTCAATTCCTAATTGCTTACTTCGAGTACAACTCCACTATCAACTGCTCCTGCACCGGCAGGTTGATCTGCTCCCGCGTCGGAATCGAGACGATGCGGCCCGTAATCGTGTTCGCGTCGAACGCGAGCCATCCAGGGATCCCGCGGCCCTTCACCTCCTCCATCGCGTGTTCGATGGTCGGGTTTTTCTGGGTCCGACCGAGCACGGTGATGAGGTCGCCCGCCTTCACCGAGTAGGACGGGATGTCGACCTTCCTGCCGTTCACCAGGAAGTGCCCGTGGCGCACGAGCTGCCGCGCCTGCGGTCGCGACGTCGCCAGCCCGAGCCGATAGACGACATTGTCGAGCCGCCGCTCGAGCAACTGCAACAGCGTTTCGCCGGTGATGCCGCGCGTCCGCTCGGCCGCCTCGAAATAGCGGCGGAACTGATCCTCGAGCACGCCGTACATGCGCTTGACCTTCTGCTTCTCGCGCAGCTGCAGGCCGTAGCCCGCGAGCTTGGCTTTCCGCGTCTTGCCGTGCTGTCCGGGCGGGAAGTTGCGCTTCTCGATGGCGCATTTCTCCGTGTAGCAGCGCTCCCCTTTCAGGAAGAGCTTCATCGCCTCGCGGCGGCAGAGCCGACAGACCGGACCGATGTAACGAGCCATTCAATTACCTTTCCTGAATTTGAGGATTTGAGGATCTGAGGATTTTTGGATTTGAATCCATAAATAAATCCTCACATCCTTAAATCCTTACATCCTCAAATCTAGACCCGTCTCCTCTTGGGCGGCCGGCATCCGTTGTGCGGAATCGGCGTGACGTCGCGGATCAACTTCACTTCGAGGCCAACGGTCTGCAGCGCGCGGATCGCCGATTCGCGCCCGGAGCCCGGCCCCTTGACGCGCACGTCGAGCGACCGCATCCCGACCGCCTTCGCCGCGTTGCCGGCGTTGAGCGCCGCCTGCGTCGCGGCAAACGGCGTGCCCTTGCGCGAGCCCTTGAACCCGATGCCACCGGCGCTCGACCACGCCACGACGTTGCCTTCGGTATCGGTGATGGTCACCGTCGTGTTGTTGAACGAGGCATGGATGTGCGCCAGCCCGTGGTGGACGATGCGCTTCTCGCCGCGCTTCTTGAACGTCTTCTTGCGCTTGCCTGCGACGCCTTCCTTCTTCTCAGGTGTCGCGCCCTCGGGTGCCGGTTCGGTCTTTGCCATCGGTGTTCCTTGTCTTCTTATTCCTATGCTCGCGGGGCCCGACTTTTTTCACGGCGCTGGGGCCCCACCCCCAGCGCTCTGGCTCACGGCTGTCGCTCGCTCGC
>JAHFUJ010000125.1 GCA_023265105.1 Acidobacteriota bacterium | reverse complement strand
AAGACGCTCAACCGCGCAATGTTCGTCTTCCTGGGTCTCGCGGAAGGGGCGTAGATCCGCCAGTTCCAGTGGTCACGGCGGTTCGCGCGGCCCTCTTGAGCCAGTCCAGTCGCCGCAGCCAACCCGTGATGCTGGTTCCAATTGGCGAATTTTTGGCTCACCACGCCTCATTTCATTCGGCAAAGGTGAGCCCGGGGGCTTCAGCCACGCGGCCCCGGCCTGCGGCCTCACCAACGTGGTCGGTTCCCACCCGGCTCACCATTCGACTGACCACGTCGGCAGCCAAGGCTCTCATGGCGAGTCCGGCACACCTTCCCCGAAGGCCTCGACGAGCGTGGTGAGTCGAAGGTCACCAGGCTCGCCACGAACACAATCAACAGGCTAGCAAGCAGTGATCGCTCATAGCGGGCATTGCGATCGATGCACGCCCGTGAGCGGACAGGAAATGCCCTCGATGGGCGGGCCGTGCACAGATTCAGGCGTGATCTTCTCGAATAGGTCGTTGGCACTTCTTCCGGCTTCGCGCGTGGGCGGCGCCGCGAACGAGCCGCTATGAGCCGAGGCATCCCGCTCGGCGCGGGTCTGCCCGGTGCCCTCTTCTGTCAGGACGGTTGACTTATCCACCTGTTGAGCTATAGTCGCCGCGAACTTTCTCTTCCGGTCGTCTCTACTCTCCCGTTTCCGATCTTCGGAAGGGAGAACGATATTCGGAATCACAGATAAAGAACGAAGAAAATCGTATGAATCACTGCAGCTCGCCGGAAAATCAGGCCTTGACGCACTCCCGGCTCGTGGTGTGGGTCGCTGCCATTGCGGCAATTTCGTTCGCACTGCCGCAGCTGGTTCGCGCCGAGCGCATCCCGGCGCCGCTGGTGCCTACCAACATTCAGGCGCCGGCGGGCCACAGGGCGTTCCTCGAAGGCCACGCCGTTGGCACCCAAAACTACATCTGCCTGACGTCGGGCTCCGGCTTCGCCTGGACGTTATTCGGGCCTCAGGCCACCCTGTTCAACGACGGTTTCCAACAAGTCATTACTCACTTCCTCAGCGGCAACCCGCTTGAGGGTGGGACGCCCCGCGCCACATGGCAGCACTCGCGCGACACGAGCTCCGTCTGGGCTGCGGCCATTGCGTCGTCGTCCGACCCTCATTTCGTCGTGCCGGGTGCGATTCCCTGGCTCCTGCTTCAAGTGTTCGGAACCCAGGACGGCCCGACCGGCGGTCACAGGCTGACACGCACCACCTTCGTTCAACGAGTGAACACTTCTGGGGGAGTCATGCCCGCGACCGGCTGCACGCTGTCGGCAGACCTCGGCAAGAAAGTGTTGGTGCCCTACACAGCCGACTACTTCTTCTACAAGGACATCAACGACGACGACAACTGACGGAGCAAGTCGCAATCTCGGACAGTTGACTGACTTGTCGAAAGTGTGGGTGCCGGTCGGCCAGATTCGCGCGTATCGACAGGCTCACGCGGCCTGTCTGAGCGCATGAACTCGTGTGAGCCATTCGCCAATCTGGTTCCAACTGGCGAAGGTTTGGCTCGCCACAATTTCTAACGATTCTGACGATTAGGAAGTGCTCTCCCGCGAAGCGGTGTCGTCGCTGCTCTCGCGGCTGCATTGTTCAGCCTTCAACAACAACGACTCGTACAGTCCGCGGGCGCTGCAGCTCGGGTTCCGGTTCCAATTCTGATTTCCCCGCCTGCTGGGTTTCAGGTGGCCCGCTCCTCGTCATGGAGAGCGGGCCTTTGGCCGCTACCTGATCAGGCGTGTGGTCGTCGGTTTCGCGAATCTCGCCGCGTCGATGGCGACGTTCGGCCGGATCTCCTTCAACACGACGGTCACCTCATTGGCTGTCGACCTCCTGACCCAGCGGAACGGTCTCCGGACGCCGCCAACCTCGCGGTAGTCCGAATAGTCGTACTGCGTCGCCACAGGGCCGACTGCCGTCACGTTCCAGCGCAGCAGTCGAACGAGCAGGCCGGAATTGTCGAAATAGAAGTTGACCGGCGGCTGCCCCTCATTGGCGCCTCGAAGGATCTGCACCGGACGATCGTCATCGAGAACGCCTTTGCTGATTTCCCACTTGCTGAAGGCCTGGCGGATGCTCGTCGGAGCAAGCGCCACCATCGCGTCAAGCCGCGCGCCCGCGAGATTCCCGCTCGTCAGCGGCACCGTGAAAGGGACGGCCGCGTTTACCGTGACCTGCCACCCGTTGCGACCGTCGTACGCCCACACGCTGTCGCCCTCGGTCCTGTGCGCCACCGTCGTCAGCTGCTCCGGCGCTCTCGCGTAGATGTCGACGGGGACCTGGGAGAGGCCTGTATCCCATCCTGCGTAGGTGCCGGTCGCGGTGAAGCTGGTGACACCGGCCAACCGCTGCGCGCCTCCGAGCGCGTCAAGGTACTTCGCGAACACCTGCTCGATCTGACTCGGGTTGCTGCCAGTCGCTACGACGAACTCCATCGAATCCGGATTTTCCAGAGGGTTCCCGTACTGGATGGCCAGGTTCGGCACATTCTCCGGCGCAGACGTATTGGAATGGCACGTTGCGCAGCTCACCCGCTTCTGGCCGCCGAAGTAATTGCGGTTGATCGCGTTCATCATGCCGATCATGAAGCGCGCCTTCTGAATCATCGGCGTGGCGATGGCGAACGCCTCGGGACGGCCGTCCAGGATTTGAGGGGAATGGCAGCCCGTGCAATCCTTCGCCGTGGCGGCGGCGAACATGCCCATCGTGTCGAGGAACTCATCGACGGGAATGCCTTTGAGGACCAGAACATTCTTGAAGACGTCCTCCGCCATCGGCGGGTTCTCCGCAGCTCCGGCTGCAGGTCCGGCCTGGCGCGCCGACACGGCGATGCCCGTCACGCCGAAGAGCAGCGCCACCAGCAGGATGGCGCGCGATGCGGTGTTCATGCCGACTCCCTCGCGCGACGGATGAATGGGCGAAAAGCGCTCGCCGCCACACGAGATCGCGGCGAGGCTGGATCGGGGAACGACGTGCTACGGTTTCTCTCCGCTTCCGTCGCCGTAGTCGTGCCAGAAGTCCATCTTGGTCCCGTCCGGGAGCGTCCACGACATGACGTAGCCGCCGAGCGACCCGTCCCGCGCGGGTGCGATGAGTGCGGTATAGGTCTTTCCGATCGGGAACACGCCGGTTGCGGAGATGCCGTTCGCCCTGTACGCGCCAGGCCCCGAACCCTGGAGCATCCAGGTCTCTACCTCGCCCTTGTCGTTCTTGATATCCAGATACCAGCGCACGTGCGGATTCGTCCACTGGACTCGTGTGAGGACTCCGACGACCGTCTTCGGTGAGTTCTTGTCGAATTCGGCCTGACTCGCATGATGCGCCAAGACCGGGAACGCCACGGCGAACATCGCCGCCGCGAGCACAGTGACAGATGTGAAACGCATTAGGACCTCCTCAGACGCGCGTTCAGCCGCGCTCCCGGCTGACCATCGGCCGGGGATTCATGATGCACGGTGGATCTTCATTGTACGGCCCATTCGCAATGTTGAGTTGAATGGCGCGCGGCTTCACTTCCCACGGCTCCGCGAAAACGGACGGATCATACACAGTGTAACCGTAATAGAGCGTATTGCCATCGCGCCGGAATGTTTCCACGACCCGCATGTCGGTTGAGTGGAACCACCCGGGCGCGGTGGCCACGTTCGCGAGCCAGGTGTCGTCGTTGAACCCGACCGCTTCGATCACGAGCGTATCACCGTCCCAGTGGCCGACGGAGTCGCCCATGTAGGTCTGATCCCGATTGTCGGCCCCACTGTGCGGCCGCCCGTCGGTCGGCACGACGCGCCACGTGTTCCGGGCGTTGTACATCAGGATCACTTCGCCGGGCATCTGCACGACCCGTGTGGGGGCTCCAATTCGCGGCAGTCCCACCGGCGCACAGAGAAAGGCCGTATCCAGATAGTTGCCGTGCAGGTCGAGGTACTGGACGCGGTCCCAGAACTCCGGCTTGTAGATCGGCGGGTTCATATTGTCGCGGTACCGATCGGTCATCCCCTGATCGCGCTCGGCATATGTCGGGTTGGCGTGTCGCGCGTTGTAGTTGCGCGCGAAGATTTTCACCGCCTTCGCTTTTGCCTCTTCGAGCGTCGCGTAGGTCACGCGCTTGCCGTTCTTGTCGAGCCCCTGCACCTCTGTGCTGCCGCCGCCCCCGCCACCACCACCGCCCCAGCGGCCGGTGAGATCAGGCTTGCCGTCGGCCGTACGCGGTGTCGGCACCTGCGCCGCCGCGGCGGGCGCCGCGCCGCCGCCTCGCTGCGCGGCAGTCACGGTCATCGACGCCAGCGCCGAGGGCACCGGCATGACGATGTAAGGATTATAGGTATTCGTCCGCTCAACGGTGAGATCGAGCAGGGTCACGCCGCCGCGCTTCTGGATGATGTGACGCGGGAACATGACCTCGCTGCGGTAGTCCGGTTCGTTCAATTCCGCGTAGTCCGTGTATGTGGTTTCGGTGACAACGTTGCCGACCTTTATCTCCACCCGATCGATCCAGTAGCTCAATTGGTACTTCTCGCCACTGTCCATCGTGAGCTCGTCGGCGTCGGTCGTGTTCAGCGCCACGCGCGCCGTGCCGGTCAGCGGCGCTGGCAGCGGGTACGCGACGTAGACGATGCCGCCCTCGAGCGTCACCTTGGTGTTGGCCCCGGCGAGAACTGCGGCCTTGTAGACCGCGTGCGGCAGCGACCAGAGCTGCACGAGCCGGTCGGTGACCGTGTCCAGCGCGGGCGTCCCGCCGACGCCGGGCGCGGTTTCATTCCAGGCAAGCGCACCAGCCACGACCTGCACGTTGCGTTGTCCCGGCTTGCCGTCGGCCTGGGCGCAGGCGAAGTCCGTCCGCAAGGCTGGCACGTTGTAGCGGACCTGACCGCGGTAGTTCGCGAGCCTGCATGACTGTCCACCGACCATCATCGTGCCGGTGCCACGCCAGTCCGTGGTGAGGATCGCATCGCGCTCGTCGGTCCCTCGCAGCATGCCGAGCGCGTCAGCCATGCGGTACAGCGTCGTCTTGACGTCAGGCGCCGCGGTCAGCGGGGGATTCTTGAGATGGACACGCTTGGCCTCTGCGGCGAGGCTTGGCTGAAACGTTTTCGGAATCCCGACGTACTGGGCCTCCGCGGATCCGATCGTCGCGCCCAGCACCAGTACCGTCGCGATCGTGGTCGTTCGCATGGGAATTCCTCGCTCCGAAGTCGAATGCGGCAGACGGCGGGCCCGGCCCACCACCCGTGCCGTGTGCCAGTGACTCTTAATCTAGGTGCGAGAATAACACTCGGGCCCACATTGTCAAGAAGACGTGGCTCTCACGCCTTCCGTAGGTCGAGGCGGTGGGCCTTCCGAATCTTCTCGGACACGTCGTCGGCCACCTTCGCCCGCGCGGCAAAATCCCGCCAGCGTGCGACGGCGGCGCGGACCTCCTCGACGAGCGATTCGGCACGCCCGCGCTTCAATCCGGCGCTCTTCCCCCCGGCGTGTACATCCGCCATCACGAACCCATCGCGCTTGGCGTTGAGCGTCATCTGGTGCGTGGCGGTCCAGCTTCCCGACGGGTTGTAGCTGTAGGTGACGTCGAAGGCTGGTGCCAGCGTCCAGCGTCCTTCTCGATCCATCAGGAAGGCGATGTTCTTCACGTGGTCGTCCTGATTTCGAGCGACGATGTTGAAGAGCATGCGGCGGAAGAGCTCCTCCATGGCCGCCATCGGAAGCGCGAGCTGGCGAATGGCCAGAAAGGCCTGCTCGTACGAATACGCGCCGGCCTGGTTGTAGTCCAAGTGAGCGAGGGCACCCAGCGACTGCATGTGCAGCTTGCGGCCGTCGGCAATCCGGTCGAAGCGCCGCGTCATGAAGTGGCGGCGACCGTGCTCTTCGAGCAGCCGGCATTCGTTCATCGTGATGCCCGCCGCTCGGGCCATGAGCGAGTAGGCGTATTCGATGGCGCCGTAGCCTTGCGGATCGTCCAGTTCCTTGTCCTTGTTGCCCGCAACGCCGTCGAACTTCAGCAGCCAGTAACCGAAGCCGGGACCGGCAGCCACCTGGCCGGAGCGCACTTCGTTGGTCTTGCGATTCCAGGCGATGACGGCCTTGGCGCGGGCGCCGCCGGCTGACGTCCCGACGCGCAGGATGTCGGCCAGGGCCTTCCTGCGGCCCGGGCCGGACAGCTGGCCTTTGAGGCGCTGACGCTCGGTGAGCACATCGGAGGCAAGCCTGACCAAGGCATCGATGTCGATCCTCGTGGCTTTCCGTGGCCTCGGTCCGAGCACGGGCGCGAACTCCAATGCCCCCATGCCGCGCGTGCCCGTGTAGCAGAGTCGTTCGATGGCGCTAAAGCGCTCCGGCGTTCGTCCCGTCGTCGCGAGCCAGGCGTCGATCAGCGCGTTGCCGAAGCGATCCGGTAATGAGTCGGCCAGCAGGCCCGGCAGACCACGGAATGTACGGCGAGAAAGTTCCGGGAATTCGTAGACGCGCGGGCCGAGCGGCAGCGTCAGCGGGGCGACTTCGATGCCGCTCTCAGCGAATTGCGCAGTGTACTGGAACGCGACGTAATCACGCCCTTCGTCCATCGACACGGCGCCGATGGTGCGTCCCCACAGGCGAACCTCGGCGATCACGAGCCGTCACCCCACGTCCACTTCCGAGGAGCACGCGCGGTTGGCTGGAAGCGGCCGGAGGCGCGCTTGCGCTGACGGCCCGCCAGCTTCAACTGTTCGACCGGGCTCGGCGCAGGAGATGGGACTAGGGCGTCGAGGCGATCCACCAGTCCGAGGGCACGACACACGCGCACCAGTCCCGAGAGGCGCGCGGCCACCTCGCCCGACTCCAGCCGCTCCACGGTGCGCTTCGAAACGCCCGCCTCCTCGGCGAGGGCCGCCTGGGTGAGGTTACGCGCGAGCCGCGCCGCGGCGAGACGGCCGCCCAGCTCGCGGAGGATGGCCTCGTCTGTGAGCTGTTTAGAAAGCTTCATAATTCGTCATCAACGACGAATTATATCACTATTTGGCATATTTATCGCCACATGTGGCGAATAAATGGCCAGGCGTTGGAATCGTCAGGAGGCGACGGGTCAGGCGCGGCTCGCCGGCCGAGGAGCTTCAGGAGCTTGGACTCAGGTCTGTTGATATGGCTGTCAATTTGAAGCAAGAGCCGCTGGCGCGAAGTGGACGTTTACCGAAGGGCGCGCGCGGTCCCAGGGCCGATGGCGGCGGACCGGTTGGCGGCTTTCGAGTTGGTGTCACGCGGCATCACCGCGGATTGACTGACGCGGCGAGTCTGACGGCGCGGTTTCGTTCCGAGCAGCTCTTGTTCGAGTTGCTCGGCCTGATCGAGCGTGAGATGGCCCGTTCGCCGGCCGTCGTTGATCGCCTGCCGTATGAGAGCGGATCCAAGATGACTCACATGCGCATCCCGGATGGCGCGTGCAGCCGTCGTGACCGGCACGCCTTCGACCTGTTGCACGTCTTTCGGCTTGAGATCCGCGTAGTGAAGGGCCAAGTGTTTGGGCACGGCCCGACGAATGCGGAATTCGGTCGGCAACGTCACATGCACCTTGGCAGGGCTCGCGTCCGACAAGCCGTAAATGACGAGTGCGGACTCGTGCGAGATCACGCCGCGTGCATCGGGCCGGCGCACTTGGGGCCAGAGCGCCGCTTCCATGTACTGCCCGAGTGGCGAGATCGGATATCGCACAAGGCGATACACGCCCCGGGTCACTCGCTCAAGGTCGCCGCGCTGGTGAAGCTGCGCGAGCCGCACTTGATGCAGCCCGGCCGCTCGCGCCTGGGCCGCGGTGAAGTACCCTGCTTGCGCTTCAGCGAGTTCGTAGAGCGTGGTGTCCCATTGGCGACGTCTCATCGGTGGCCTCTCATCGTGTCAATAATAGAATGTCTCTGCATATTATTGACAACAGCCAGTCCGGAACGTTTCACCGAAATCAATCCCTTGAACACTCGTCAGCCGTGGCGGTTCTGCTTTTCTGCCAGTGCGGCTCGGACCGCGTAGACATCAAGCTCTGGAACGTCAGGCGGGCACAGATCCGCTGCCTGACCTGCGGCCACTGACCTTGCCGGGGATGCCTTCCACAGCCGGGCACTGGGACCAATCGAGCGAGGCCATTGGCTGCTTCTTCCGGCTTTCAGCTTAAGGGATCTCAGTCGCGCCCTCGTCACATCGGGGGTGTGCGCCGATGCCACTCGGTCGCCTGTTCGTATGCATGCGCGAGCGCGAGCACCAGGGGTTCCCCGAGACGCGGGCCGCTGATTTCCAATCCGATGGGCAGCCCGCTCCGGCTGAAGCCACAGGGGATCGAGATGCTGGGCAGCCCGTAGATATCGAACGGCTGCGTGTTGCGGAGCGACAGGTTAACGCCGCCGGGCGGAGGAATGGGCGGATTGTTGAGGGCCTCCTCGATGGTGGTCGGTAGATTCGGCGTGGTCGGCGTGACAAGGAGATCCACGGCGGAAAACACGGCGGTGACCGCGCGGCGAAGCCGGTCCAGCTCGCGGCGGCCTTCGACATACGCCGAGGCCGGCACCGCGGAGCCAAGCTCCAGCCGTTGCCGCGTCGTGGACTGGTAAAGCTGCGGCGTCTTGGTGAAGTACGGCGCGTGAAAGGTATACGCCTCGGCGCCGACCACTGGGAGCGTCTTGTAGGCGGGCAGCTCGACATCGCGGGTGGAGGCGGTCAGGCGTCGGAGCACCTGCAGCGCCTCGTTCACCGCCTGTTCGACTTCTGGATCGAGCATTTCGTAGAACACTGCGCGGGGAAGTCCGATCCGCAGCGTCGAGACCTTCTGTCGCAACGCCTTCGTATAGTCAGGCGCCACGGCGTCGACGCTGTTGGTGTCGGGCGGGTCGTAACCGGCGATCGGCTGAAGTAGAACGGCGGCGTCGGCCACGGTGCGGCACATCGGTCCGACGTGGTCCAGCGACCATGACAGCGGCACGACGCCGCGCGTGCTGACGAGACCATAGGTCGGCTTCAGCCCGACGATGCCGCAGTAGGCGGCGGGCTGGCGGATCGAGCCGCCCGTATCCGAGCCCAGTGCGCCGTAGCAGAGCCCGGCGGCGACGGCGGCGGCGGAGCCTCCCGACGATCCGCCAGGCACGCGCTCGCGGTTCCACGGGTTGCGAACCGGTCCGAAGTGGCTCTGCGCCGACGTGTCGCCGTAGGCGAACTCGTGCATGTTCAGTTTGCCGAGGATGACAGCGCCAGAAGCTTTGAGACGGCGCACGACTTCCGCGTCTTGCGACGGGACACGGTCGGCGAATACGGCGCTGCCGGCCGTCGTGCGCACGCCTGCGGTGTCGAAGAGGTCCTTCAGGCCGATCGGGATGCCGTGCAGGCGCCCGCGCCGCCTCCCCGTCGCGATCTCGTGTTCCGCGGCTTTCGCATCGGCCAACGCCTGCTCGCCTGTCACGGTGATGAAGGCATTGAGGCCGGCGTTCAGTCGCTCGATGCGCGCGAGGCACGCGTTCGTGAGCTCGACGGGGGAGACCTTGCCCGCTGCGAGGAGCTCGCCCGCATCCCATAACGACAAACCGGTCAGGTCGTCAGGCTTCTGAAGTGGCGCCCCATGAACAGGCGTGCTCAGCGCAGCAGCCGCGTACGTGCCGGCGGTCATCTTCAAGAAGTCGCGTCGGCTTTGTTGCATCAACACGGCTTCAGAGTGACCGCTGTGCGGGTGGACTCCGGCATGTTCGCGAGGAATCCCTCAACTGGCGAATCGAGTGAATAGCTTTCAGCCATCAGCTTGGAGCACCGAAAGCTGAGAGCTGACAGCTGAAAGCTGGCAGTTCAAAGCTCCATCGACTATTGTCCCTTGAGCTGCTGAAGCTGGTTCCTGGCCTGCGCGTTCCTCGGATCGAGCTCCACGGCCTTCTCGAGATCCTTGATCGCGCCTTGTTTGTCTCCCTTCGCGTTTCTCGCCTGCGCCATCGCCTGATATGTGCGCGCCGACTTCGGGTAGTACTCCACATTCGCCTGCAGATACGCCATCGCATCGTCGGGGTTCTTCGCGGTCATCGCGCGCTGCGCGATCGTCAGCAGACCGTTCTCGCTGAAGTCGTACTGCTGGCCGCCGTAGTACTGCGTCCGAAGCTCTTTGAATTTCGCCAGGCCGGCCGCGGCGCCGCCCGTCGCGGCCTCGGTGACGACGTCGGCAATCGATCTGGGAATCGGGAGGCCGTGATGGCACATGCTGCAAAGGACCCGGATGGGCGCCCCGGGATGGCCCTCCGCGGCCGTCGGTCCGGCCCCGGCCGGCTTGCCCACGATCGCCGGAAGTACCACGTTGATCGAGTCCCTGAGGAGGATCATCTGACGCGCCACCCTCTTTTCCCGCTTCTCGTCGGAGGCAAAGTCGTTGCGCCCGCCGGCGCCTTCCTGCACATGACAGTAGTTGCACTGGACGCCGAGCGAATCGTTGAAGGCGTTCATGGTCTGGATAACCTGCGCCCGCGGCGTGTCCTTCGGCCAGACCTGCAGATTCGTCATGGGCGGCGGCGCCTGCTGGCCGCCGCCGGCCGGCGCTTGCGCCAGGGCGGGCACGCCGGTGAGAAGAACGATCCCGATCGCTCCGATTCCGTGTGACACGCGTTTCATGCTTGCACCTCGATCAATCCCAAGCCAGGATGTCCGTTCATGCTCATCCAGAATGCGCACCATGCTACACCCGCTGCTCTAGCTGCGCCCAGTTTTTTCAATCGAGAAACCGCGACCTCTTGCGAGATCGCGGTTCCGGAGAATTCAGCGAGCCCTCTTCGACGGCTGATACTTGATCACTTCGCCGGGGAGAGGCGGAACGAGCGGTGATGGACGGCGCAGCAACGTGGCCTGTTCGTAGTCATAGGCATAGCTGAGGAGCCGGCCTTCGTCGTAGGGCCGTCCCATGAAGGAGATCGTCATCGGCAAACCCTGTGAACCCAAACCCATCGGCACGACAATCCCAGGGAAGCCAACGGAGCTGTAGCCCGCCATAATTGCAGGATCGGGTCGACCAGGAGCCGCGACGTACGCAGGATCATCGATGTGGCTGACGGGATTGTTGATCGGGGCGGCAAACGTCGGTTGGTAGGGAAACACCAGCGCATCCACACCAGACGTATCGAAGATCGCGAGCTTGAGCCTGGTCGCTGTCGGCAGCACGTTGTTGATCAGATTCTGATACGCCGGATCGTCGGTGGACGTCACCAGCGAGCGCTTCAACAAGTCGAGCACACTGTTGTCCACAGGAAGCGGAGACTTGGCGACTTTGGTTTCGTAGATCTCGACAAATTCCGCGACGGTTTTTGGCACGCCAGGGCCGAATCTCGTCAAATACGTCTCCCAGTCCCTTTTGAATCGGTAGTCGGCGATCCTCCGGATATTCTGCGCCCCGTTTCGAACGTAAAAATCCAGAAATTCCGGATCGAGGTGTACGTCAACCAGATGCGCTCCCAGATCCTGCATTTTCGCGATCGCCGTTTTCGCAAGAGCGTCAATTTCCGGGTCGCCGCCAAAAAAATCACGGACAACGCCGAGGCGGGCGCCCTTGAGCGAGCCCTTCTTCAGGAATTTCGTAAAGTCCGCATAACCGCGCCCGGGGCCCTCCGTTCTCCGTGATGAGGGGTGGTGGTTGTAGACGTCCACCGAAGCGGGATCCTTGGGGTCGGCCCCAGCGATCACGGTGAGCAACCTGGCCACATCCGTGACGGTACGGGCCATCGGACCCGCGGTATCGAAGTTCAGGTTCTTGGGCGCGATGCCATCGCGGCTAATCAGTCCCGTCGTCGGTCTGAGTCCGACGATGCCATTGAACGATGACGGCCCGCGGACGGACGTGCTCGTATCGGTGCCGATCGCCAAGAGGGTCAAGTTGGCGGCCACGGCGGCGCCAGGGCCGCTGCTCGAGCCGCCCGTTTGGCGTTTGAAGTTATAGGGATTGACGGTCTGACCGTCGACGGTATTGTAGCTGCCTCCAGCAAATTCGCCCATCGCCGCCTTGCCCAGGATCAAGGCTCCCGCCTCTCGCAGGGCTCTTGTTATGTACGCAGCGTCTGGGGGAATTGCGTCTTTCAAAATGACCGAGCCATTGCTCGTCGGCATATCAGGCGCATCGATGTTGTCTTTGAGCAGCACGGGAATACAGTGCAACGCACGTCGCCGACCGAGTCGTCGACGTTCCGAATCGAGTGCAGCGGCAGTGGCCAACGCGTTGGAATTGACGGTGGTGATCGAGTTGAGCTTGGGACCTCCGTCCTCATAGGCCGCAATGCGATCGAGATAGAGTCTCACCAATTGCTGACAGGTGAGACCGCCCGCATCGAAGGCCGCATTGAGATCAGCGATCGTTACTTCTTCTAGCCGGAAGAGAGCGGTGCTCTGGGCGACCGCGGTCTGAGCGACAAGAAGTGAAGAGAGCAGTGCGACTGCGGTCCGGGAGACCATTACCTCGTGACCAGCCCCTTTTTGTCGAGCTCCTCAAAGTGTTCGGGGTCCTGATTGTTTTCGCAGACGTATTCCTGCAAACGCGTGCCTGGACGCAACATGTATTTGCTTGTGATGGTGTAAGGCTTGGTCAGCGCCTTTGGATCTTCCACCCTGGCTTCGTAGTTGATGGTGTTGTAGTCGACGCGGGTGAAGCGTTCGACGATA
>JAHFUJ010000430.1 GCA_023265105.1 Acidobacteriota bacterium | reverse complement strand
ACGTCGATGTCAGGATCGGCTGCCACCGGATCGATGCCCTCGGTCGCGACGGTCAGTCCGTCTCCTCCCGACCACAGAAAATCGGGCATCGCGACACGGTACCGATCCGTCGGCGCAATCGTCCGGCCGCTGATTGTGACCGATGCTCGATTGACTCGCTGGCCGTTGGGACGCGCGGGGTCGAACGAATACGTGAAGCCATCCGACACTTGCAGCAGTCTGTACCGGTCCGTCTGAGCAGTGAATTGCTGTTCGAGCAACCGTACAAGGGCATCGCCGGACAATGTCTTCACGATCAGCACGTTTCCGAATGGCATGACGTTGAACACGTCCGCGTACGTCACCGGACCCAGGTCGCGCGCGCCCGGTACGGCCGTCCCAGCCAGATCGGCTCGAAGGCCTCCAAGATTCATCAAGGCGACGACAGCACCTCCGTGCGCCGGATCTCTTGTCGCATCCAGCATGCCGTCGGCGACCACATCTCCAAGGGCTGACTCGCCAACCTCGTTCGGTTCGCGGATGATGCTGGTGGTGACCGAACCGACGACGCGATTCCCAATCTTCGCGGCAGCAGGACGATAGCGATCGACGAGCGCGGTCTCGCCTGCGTTCTTGTCGACGTCACGTGTCACCAGGACGTTGTGGGCACTCTTCGACACAATCCTGTCCGTACGCCGATCGATTCGCAGGTCGATGTCCGTAATCAACCGCCCGTACGACTCGGCGCTCGTGACGAGTTTTGTCCCGACCATGCAGTTGTACGACTGATGAGAATGACCCGACACCACCACACCGATGTCGTCCGACATCTGACCGACGATGGAGACGATCGGACCCGTGAGGGCCGAGCACCCGTCGTAATCACCACTGTTTTGCTGTCCACCCTGGTGGATCAGCACGACGATCGCGCGGACGCCTTGGCTGCGAAGCGTTCGGGCGATGGTGTTGGCCGTGCTCGCTTCCGGGGCGAAGGTCAGTCCCTTCACGCCGGCCGGCGCAATGATTTGCGGCGCGGCTTCAAGCGTGAGGCCGATGAATCCCAGCTTGACCCCGCCGATCTCCTTCACCACGTAAGGGGGAAACAGAGGGGCCGGGCGGTTGTCCGGGCTCGTCCATCCGCTTCGTGCGAGCCATGGGGGGTCGACGCGTCGAGGGTCGAGGAGGACGTTCGCGGACAGAAACACGAACCGTGCGCCCTCGAACGGCGTACCGTCCTGGCAGCCGTCGACCGGATGGCAGCCGCCCTTCTGCATCCGATAGAGCTCCCACCATCCCTCATCGAACTCGTGATTGCCGACCGTGGAGACCTGCAGACCTGCGGCGCCGAGCGCCTCAACCGTCGGCTCGTCGTGAAACATGCCCGAGACGAGCGGCGACGCCCCGATGTTGTCGCCCGCCGACACGACGATCGTATTGGGGTTGGTCGCCTTCAGCCGTGCGAGATGGGTGGCGAGGTATTCGATGCCGCCCGCATCCGTTGGTCCGATTCGCCCGTTGGTGCCCGACGGCGGCTCGAGGTTCCCGTGGAAGTCATTGAAGGCGAGCAACTGCACGTCGACAACGGCAGCCTCGCGGCCCCGCTGGGCTGTGGCCACCGAAAGCGTGGCGAGGGAAGTGAGCGCAAGTGCCCAGAGAAAGCGGGGAAGCATCTTCAGCACCTTGAGCTCTCTACCGCCTGGCCGCCGCAACCCGTTTCTGTTCCAGCCCAAGCTGCGCCACCCTCGCGCACCCCTGCATGACCTGGAAATAGCGCTGGACCCAATCGGCCCCGAGCTCGTACGGATGCGGGCCGTTACCGCGCCCGGCAATCATTCTGTTCTTGTTGAACGCATTATCGAACTCCGAGTGGTTCGAGAGGAGGACCGTCGCGCCGGTCTCGGCGGCCCTCGCCGCCATGTGCCGCGCCGACTCGATATAGATCTGGAAGTTCTTGATGCCCGGGTCCGGTGTGTTGTTCACGAAATTGAATGCCGTGCCGCCCGAATAGGCCACGTTGATCCGCCTGCCGCGGTCCAACACGGGAAAGGTGTAGGACAGCGTGCCCGGCGTATGGCCAGGGGTGAGCCACATGGTCACGGTGGCGTCGCCGAGTGTGATCTTCATGCCGTCGGTGGCGACGATGTCGCGTTTCGGCGCCATGGTCTTGTACCGGTTCGGAAACTTCGCGACCGCATCCCAATCAGGCGCTCCCATGACGATGCGGGCGCCATACCGGGTCTGCAGCATCTCGGCGCCTCCGATATGGTCACCGTGGGCGTGGGAGATCAGGACGTACTTGATGTTCTTCGGATCGAGGCCGAGCTTCTGCAGACCGCCGACGATCAGTTCCTCGGAGTTGTAGGGAAAGATCGTATCGATGAGGATGATCCCCTGGCTCGTCGTCAACGCCCAGGCCGAGTGGATTTTGCCGCCGACGAAGGAGAGATTGTCGAAGACCCGAGCGGGTTCTGCATACCAGGTCTCACGCGCCGGCGCGCTGGCGGGGTTCGTGACGTAGCCCGGGAGGTTGTCTGTCGTATCTTCGCCGCCGCTTTGAGGCAGCAGGCACGTCCGGGCCAACGTGCCGAGGAACTCGAACCCAGCCGCCGTCTTGGCGGACTGCAGCGCGGTTCGGATCTCCGCGTCAAAGTCCCGTGCCGCCGGGATCTGTTGGGCGAACACGCTGGTGGCGGCGAATGTGGCAACAATGGCAAGCGCGATGCCGACGTGAGCGACGTGCGATTTCATGAGACCCTCCACCTGGACATTTCACGCGAGGCAATGCACGGACACCAGGACACTCACACCGGTATGAACCCGAACCACAAGCCGGCGCCCACGCCCAGGAACACGGCGGCTAACAGCGCAAACAGCAGCGTCGGACCCCAGAGCGCCGCCAAGGTGTCGAATTCAGCCATTTCCGGATCATCAAGTCGGTGGCGCACCGACACGGTCTCCCCAATGCGCCATGCGTCGCCGCCGCGCGCCATGCCGGACTCGAAGATGACGTCCCGGCCGGAAGCCGTTCGAAAGCGTACGCGGGGATAGCGAAATCTCTGGGCCTCCATCCCGTCGCGTTCTTCTCTCACGGCGACCACGACACCCGAAGCCACAGCCGAACTCCGAACGAACGCCAGCCGGCCGATGAAGTGCCGGCCCGCGA
>JAHFUJ010000124.1:9671-12724 GCA_023265105.1 Acidobacteriota bacterium | reverse complement strand
CAGGCGTCCCTTCGGTCCGAAGAACAAGCTGTTCGGCGCGGTGATGCCCGCGGCGCGAAATTGCAGCGTGCGGACCTTGTCGCCGTCGCGGTCGTACACGTAGGTGTACGGCACGACGAAGGCCACCCATAGATTGCCGGCCCGATCGACCGCCGCCGTGCGAATCGTCGGCGACACGAGCGGCAGCTCGCCATCGGAAGTTTGCCGCCGCGGCCATCTCGTCGGCAGCGTCGCCACAAACTCGTCGATCTCTCGACCTTCGATGTGTCGCTCGAACACGAGCCGCCCGTCATCATCGTATTTGCGGAGCAGCGGCTCGCCCGTCTGGAAGACGAAGAAAAACCCGCCCCGAGGGTCGACGAGCGGCACACCGCTGTTCAGCGCGACATGTAGATCGCCATCGTCCTCGTGGCCCGTGGGCCGCAGGTTGCCGAACGAGCGATTGACGCGACCCGTCAGTGAGTACTCGGTGACGAGCGCGCCGGTCTCGGGCTGCGACATCAGGACGGCCGAGCCCGTGTACTGCAGTGATCCGATGCCGTTCAACACGAAGCTCCCGAAGACGACGCGCGGCTTCGCGCGGCCGGGCAGCATGAAGCCGCCGATGCGAAAGCCGGCGGGCGTGAAGATTTGAATGCGCTCGCGGTTGTACGGCGCGTCGGCCACGACGAAGGTGCCCTGGGGCTCGACGGAGAAGGCGGTCGGGTCGATGATGCGCCCCGGCTCGGTGCCGATCTGGATGATCTCCCACGAGCTCGTCTGCCGCTCGTCGACGCCGTACACCGTGTGCGCACGGCGATCGAACACGAAGTACTGACCCGAGGCCGACTGCTGAAACCCTGTCGGATCCCTGAAACGACCGGCGATGTGAGCGGGCATCGCGCCCACCGAGCGGATGACGTCCGGCTCGAGCGCCCCGAGCGGCAGAGCGAAAAGAAGGGCGATGGTGGCGAATGTGATGCGGCGCACAGAACCGCAGGACTGAAGTCCTGCGCCACGACTGTATTACAACTACACGGCAAACGCAGAGGTCGCCGAGGCCGCAGAGAAAAATCCTCAAAAGAACGCTCTGCGAGCTCTGCGTCCTCCGCGTTCAAACGTCGTCAATAGCGCGCGGTTTCTCGAATGGCCTTCAGCACGTCAGCCGACTGCGGCAGGATCGCGTCTTCGAGGTCGGGGCAATAGGCGACCGGGGAGTCGAGAGCGCCGACGCGCTTGATCGGCGCATCGAGGTGCTCGAACAGCTCGCCGGCGATTCGCGCCGCGATCTCCGCGCCGAACCCGCACGTCAACTGATCCTCGTGCGCGATCACCACGCGGTTCACGCGCTTGACATGCGACGCGACGGTGTCCCAGTCGTACGGCGCGATGGTCCGAAGATCCAACACGGCGGCGCTGATGCCGTCTTTGGCCGCCTGATGGGCCGCCAGCAGCGACCGCTGCACGAGCGCGCCCCACGTGACGACGAGCACCTGGTCGCCGTCCTGGCAGAGGTGTGCTCTGCCGAACGGAATCATGAAGTCTTTGCCCGGATACTCGCCCTTGCTATAGGTCTGCCGGTACAGATGCTTGTGTTCGAGGAACAGCACCGGGTCGTCGCACCGGATCGCCGTCCGCAAAAGCCCGGCGGCGTCGACGGCGTTCGACGGGAACGCGATCCGGATCCCGGGGCAATGCGCGAAGATGCTCTCACCCGACTGGCTGTGGTACGGGCCTCCGCCGCGCAGATACCCTCCGATCGGAACGCGTATGACGATCGGGCACGAAAAGTTGTTGCCCGAGCGGTACCGCATCATCGACATCTCGTCCCGCAGCTGCATCATCGCGGGCCAGACGTAATCGAAGAACTGAATCTCAACCACCGGTTTGAGTCGGCGTACCGCCATGCCAACCGCGCGGCCGATGATGCCCGCCTCGCCAAGCGGCGAGTTGAAGACGCGATCGTCGCCGTACAGCCGCTGCAGGCCGAGCGTCAACTTGAACACGCCGCCCTTGCCTGGGACGATCGGCAAGGCCTCCCTCCGGCTCGCGTCGGCGACGTCCTCGCCAAACACGACGATGCGCGCGTCGCGCGCCATCTCGTCTTTGAGGGTCCGGTTGATCGCCGTCACCATCGTTTCCGGTTTGCCTTCCGGTTGCGGGGCGGTTTCGAACGCGGACGAAGTGGGATCGACGTCGGGCGAGTATACCCACAGCGCGGCGGTGTCCGTGGCCGGCTGGGGTGCCCGAAGCGCAGCAAGGGCGGCGTCGTTGACCTCGCGCTCGACGTCGGAGGCCATCGCGGCGAGCTCCTGCTCGGTGGCGAGGTTGTTGGTCCGCAGGAATTCCGAGAAGCGCGCAATCGGATCGCGCCGCGCTTCGGCTTCGCGCTCCGCCGGCGTCTTGTACAGCTTCTCATCGTCGGACAGCGAGTGCGAGTACGGGCGGATGCAGCGCGCGTGGACGAATGCCGGTCCCTTGCGCTCGCGCACGTAGGCCGCCGCCTCGCGCATCGCGCGCAGGCTGGCGAAGAAGTCGGTGCCGTCGACCGACTCGACGTGAAGCCCCGGGAACGAGCGCACGAGCCGCGAGATGTCGCCACCCGGCGTCTGCACTTCGACCGGCACCGAGATGGCGTACCCGTTGTCCTCGATGAGGAACAGGACCGGCAGCTGTTTCGTGCACGTGCCGCTCAGCGCCTCCCAGAACTCGCCCTCGCTCGTCGCGCCGTCGCCGAGCGAGACGAAGACGACCTCGTCGTCGTGAAAGCGCGACGCGCGATCGAGAATCTCGGGCACGCGGCTGTAGATGACGCCGGCTTCGGCGGCGCCGACGGCATGGAGCACTTGCGTGCCGGTCGGGCTCGAGCCGGACACGATGTTGAGCGCCTTGTCGCCCCAGTGCGACGGCATCTGCCGTCCGCCGGAGGACGGATCGTCCTTCGAGGCGACGCCCGCCAGCAGCATCTCGAGCGGCGTCACGCCGAGCTGCAGGCACAGCGCGCGATCGCGGTAGTACGGGAAGAACCAGTCGTAGCCCGGTTTGAGCGTGAGGCCCGCGGCGACTTGCACCGC
>JAHFUJ010000124.1:2855-9571 GCA_023265105.1 Acidobacteriota bacterium | reverse complement strand
TCGCGCTCGTCGTGGTCTGGGCGATCGCGAGTTACAACCGGCTCGTGGGGTTGAAGAATCAGGTGCTGAACGGCTGGCGTCAGATCGACGTGCAGCTCAAGCGCCGGCACGACCTGATTCCGAATCTCGTCAACGCCGTGCGCGGCTCGATGGACTTCGAGCGCGACACGCTCACCGCCGTCATGGAGGCGCGCGCAAAAGCGATGGCGGCCGCCGGTCCAGCCGATGCGGCGCAAAAGGAAGGACAGCTCTCGCAGGCGCTCGGACGTCTGCTCGCCGTCGCGGAGAATTACCCCACGCTCAAGTCGAACGACAACGTGAAGATGCTGCAGGAAGAGCTGTCGGCGACGGAGAACAAGGTCGGGTTCTCGCGGCAGTTCTACAACGACATCGCGACGAAGTTCAACATCGCGCAGCAGGTCTTTCCGACGAACATGTTCGCCGGCATGTTGGGCTTCAAGCCGGCGGAGCTGTTCGAGATCACGAGCGAGGCCGAGCGTGGGGTCCCGACGGTCGATCTTTCTCGAAAGTCGCAGTCGTAGCGCAGGTCTTTGGACCAGAGTTGCAGTCGTGGCGCAGGTCTTTAGACCTGCTGTGATCCCGTGAATCTGTACGAGCAGCAATCCGCGAACCGCCGCAAGACGTGGCTCGTCATGTTCGCGTTCGTCGCGTTTCTGTTCCTGCTCGGCCTGGGCTTCGACGCGTTCTACCTCGGCCAGGTGGGCGGCGTTGCCCCGATCGGGTCGCTCCTGGCGCTCGGCGTCGGGTCGGTCTCGGCGTTGGTCAGTTATTTCACCGGCGATCGCGCCGTGCTTCTCGCTTCGGGCGCCAAGCCGATTGCCGAGGTGGCCGCGTCGGCCAGCGAGGCAGACCGGCTGGCGCTCCGGCAGCTCGACAACGTCGTTGACGAGATGGCGATTGCCGCCGGCCTGCCACGGCCGCCGGTGTACATCGTGCCGGACGGGGATCCCAATGCGTTCGCAACGGGACGAGGACCCGGACACTCTTCGATTGCGGTCACGCGCGGACTCCTCAACGCCCTCGATCGCGAGGAGCTGCAGGGCGTCGTCGCGCACGAGATGAGCCACGTCCGGAACCTCGACGTGCGGCTGATGACCATCGTCGCTGCTCTGGTCGGCGGGGTCGCGCTGCTGTCGGAGTGGGCCCGCCGAGGCATGTGGTGGGGCGGCGGATCCCGCCGGCGGAGTCACGACAAGGATCGCAGCGGCGGTTTCGGCGGCGCCCTCTTCTTCATTCTGTGGCTCGTGGCGATTCTGCTCGCGCCGCTGCTGGCGCAGCTGCTCGCGATGATGGTGTCGCGGCAGCGCGAGTATCTCGCCGACGCGTCGGGAGCCGAGCTGACGCGCAATCCGATGGGGCTCGCGCAGGCGCTGGAAAAGATCGACGCCGCCGTCGCGCCGACCCAGGCCATCAACCACGGCTCGGCGCACCTGTGCATCGCCGATCCGCTCGGGCGTCAGATGAACTTAAAGGAAGGGTTCGTGTCCGACCTGTTCGCGTCGCATCCGCCGATGGCGGCTCGCATCGCGGCGCTCAAGCAGATGGCGTTTCAGCACGCTCAAAGGTGACATCATGGCATTCGATCGGCAGGGCCTGGGACTGGCGACTACGCGAATCTGCGTCGGCGTGTTCTTCATCTTCGAAGGGCTCGGCAAGCTGCGATGGTTGACCGATACCTCGATTCTGGCAGCGTTCTTCGCGAGATGGCTCGAGGCGGCTGGACCCGGCTCGACGAGCCGGTGGTATCTCGAGCGCATCGCCATCCCCGGCACGCTGTGGTTCGCGCGCCTCGTGCCGCTCGGCGAAATCTGTTCGGGGCTGGCGCTGCTCCTGGGCATCTGGACGCCGCTCTTCGCGTTGGTCGCGTTTTTCATGGCGCTGAACTACCACATCGCCGGCGATACGCTGTTCCGCTACTCGTTCCTGACGAACGGCTACGGCCTGCCGGTGCTCGGATCGACGCTGGGGTTGGCGATCGGCGGGGTGCGCCTGCCGTGGAGCATGCGGAAAAGTTAAAAGTTAGAAGGCAAAAGTTAAAAGTTAGAAGTTAAAAGGCAAAAGGCAAAAGGCAAACGGGAAAAGGCAGAAGGCAAAAGGCAGAAGGCAAAAGGCGAAAGGCAGAAGGCGAAACGAAAGGCAGAAGGCAACAGGCGGAAGGCAACAGGCAAAAATAGCGTTGCTTCAGTGAATCCGACGGTTCCAATCATCCGCGCGGCCGCCGGAATACACGTCGAACTTCTTGCGAATGCGGTTCATCTTCCATTTCAGGTAGCGGTATTTCAGCTCGGCGCTCGGGTGAATGCGCGCGCCCTTGAGAAAGAGATACCCGACGAGGAGGCCGCCCAGGTGCGTGGCGTTCGCCACGCCGCCCTCCATGCCCCAGATCGAGGAGTAGGCCGCGATTGCACCGAGAATGGTCACGCACCATTTCGCCGGCACCCAGAACACTATCAGCAGGATCGGTCGATCCGGAAAATACAGCGCGTATGCGAGCAGCAGACCGTAGATCGCACCCGATGCGCCGATGATGTCCGCGCCGTAGAGGGAGCGCGCAAAGCCGAACGGCAGCAGCGAGAAGACCACGGTGAGGAGCCCCGCGCCGATGCCGGTGACGAAATAGAACTTCAGGAAGTACCGTGTGCCCCACGTCCGTTCGAGCTCGGCGCCGAACATCCACAGCGCCAGCATGTTGAACAGAATGTGGAACAGCCCGCCGTGCAGGAACATGTAGGTGACGAGCTGCCACAGCCAAAAATGCTCGAGGACGGCGACCGGCAGCAGGCCAAGGTAGAGCGTCAGCGACGGCACGAGCAACGTCGCGACAAACATCGCCACGTTCGCTCCGATGATCGCCTTGAGCACGGTGGAGACCGGTCCAGGTCCGAAGGAGAACGACGAGGCGTAGGGAGAGGAATAGCGCGGCATCGCCTAGCCCAGCTTCATTCGCACGAGCTCGTTCACCGCTTTGCCGTCGACATTTTGTCCGGCGAGCTTCGCCATCACCGCTTTCATCACGCGGCCCATGTCCTTGGGAGACGTCGCACCGGTCTCGGCAATCGCTTCGGTGACCGCCTGCTCGACGGCGGCAGGATCGGCCGCCGGCGGCAGATACGACTCGAGGACGGCGATCTCCGCCGCTTCCTTGTCGGCGAGATCCTTCCGGCCGCCTTTGGTGAACTGCTCGATCGAATCTTTGCGCTGCTTGACGAGCGCGCTGACGACCTGTCGCGCCTCGGCGTCGTCGACCGCGCGTCCCTTCTCGACGCCGCGGTTCGTCAGGGCAGCTTTCAGCATCCGCAGCGCGGTCAACCGGGCGGGGTCGTGCTTGCGCATCGCGTCGGCGATGGCCGCATTCACTTCGTCTGCGATGAGCATAGGGGAATGGGGTGATTGGATAATTGGGTGATTGGGTAATTGGGTAATTGCGTAATCGGTGTCCTTGCGGTCGACCCAATTACCAGATTACCAGATTACTCAATTACCCAATTCAGCGTCAGCGTCAGGGGTTGTTGCCAGGCTGAGTTTGGCCGGGCTGCTGCGGCGGCTGCACGATCATGCCGGGCACGGCGGCGCCGCCCGGTGTCGTTGGTTGCGCGCCCGGCGTGCTCTGGTAGGCGGCGGGCTGCGGCGGATTCACCGTCGGCGCGCCGTCTTGAGGCGACACCACCTGCGGCTGTGTCGAAATCACGCCTGGCGTCGCCGTCGGCGCGCCCTGCTGCTGCGGATTGATGACCTGCGGCTGCGGGAACGTATTGAACACCGGCCCGCGGGTGGGCGCCACCACGTTTGGTGTCGGTGGCTGGTCGTCTGAGTCGTCTTCTTCCGGTTGCCCAACCGGCTGGCCGAAGAGGCCCTGAATGCCGGGCGGCCTGAACACCGGCGCGGGCGCCGCAGCAACCGGCGCCCGCGGCGCCACGCTGGTCGGCATCACGACGATGCGATCGAACGTCGAGGCGTTGGCGATGACTACAGCGCGCGGCGCGACCATGTATCCGCTGACCGAGCGCAGCAGCACGTCGAGCGCCTGCTGCTCCCACACGTTCTTCAGCTCGAGCGTGACCGGCCCTCCGGCAATGCGCTCGACGTTGACGATTTTGGTCTGGCCCACTCTGGCCCATTCGGTGAGGATTTGCCGCACCGTCGCGTCTTTCGCCACGAGCGATACGCGACCGTTCCGGATGGTGAGCTGCACCTCGGCGAACGCGGTCGAACCGGCCGCCAGCCACATCACCCCCGCCAGCGTCAGAGCTTTGAACATGCGCATTTTACACATCTTCACGGGCTGTAGTGTCCGGCTTCAGCCGGATCGTCGTAGTTTCCGGCTTTAGCCGGACCCCGGGTCGTAGTTCCCGGCCTTAGCCGGGCCCGGGGTCGTAGTGTCCGGCTTTCGCCGGACTTCTTCCAGTATACGCGCCGCTTGCCGCCGATCCAAGTCGGCCGTTCCGGAGCGACCCGCTCGCGACTATAATCACCCACCTCTAAAAACGCGCCGGAAGCGCGTCTTCCGCGGAGGAGCGAGGTGCCGTGAGCCTCACCGCTGGAACACGTCTTGGCCCCTACGAGATTCAATCCGCCCTTGGCGCGGGCGGCATGGGCGAGGTCTACAAAGCCCGCGACACGCGCCTGGATCGCACCGTCGCGATCAAGGTCCTGCCGGCGCACGTGGCGAGCGATCCCGAGTCGCGCCAGCGGTTCGAGCGCGAGGCGCGCGCGGTTGCGGCGCTCAATCACCCGCATATCTGCACGCTCTACGATATCGGGCGTCAAGACGGCATCGATTTTCTGGTCATGGAGTATCTCGAAGGCCAGACGCTCGCCCTGCGTCTTACGACAGGCGCGCTGCCGCTCGACCATGCGCTTCAGTATGCGATTCAGATCGTCGATGCACTGGCCACGGCGCATCGCGCCGGCATCACACATCGGGATCTCAAGCCCGGCAACATCATGATCACGAAGGCGGGCGCCAAGTTGCTCGACTTTGGGCTAGCTAAATGGACGGGTCCGGCTCTAGCCGGACGCCACGACCGCGGTGGGCAAGACGTCGCGGCGCAGGGTTTCAGCCCTGCAAATGTCTCGGCGTTGCCGACGCTGAGCGCAGCGCTCACCGCACAGGGGACAATCCTGGGCACGTTCCAGTACATGGCGCCCGAGCAGCTCGAAGGGAAAGACGCTGACGCGCGCACAGATATTTTTGCGTTCGGCGCCCTCGTCTACGAGATGGTGACCAGCAAGAAGGCGTTCGAGGGGAAAAACCACGCGACGTTGATTGCAGCGATTATCGGTAGCGAGCCGCCACCGATTTCCACGATCCAGCCGGTCGCGCCACCTGCACTTGATCGCGTCGTCAAGACCTGTCTCGCCAAAGAGCCGGATGACCGATGGCAAACCGCTCGCGATCTGCTGCGCGAGCTGCAATGGATTGCAGAGATCGGAGCCGCGCCGGCCACGGCCGCGACAGCGAGCCGCCGCATTTCGCGCGAACGTTTGTACGCTGCGATCGCTCTGGTGTTTCTTCTGACCTCGTTCGGGTTGACCGCATGGATGTTGCAGCCGGATTCGCCGCCTCCGCCGGTTCGGTTTTCCGTCGCTGCGCCCGAGGGCACGACCATCGCGACCTTTGCTGCTTCACCCGACGGTCGTCTCCTGGCGTTCTCGGCGGCCGCGCGCGCACAGCAGCCGATGTTGTATGTGCGTCCGCTCGACGCGATCCCCGCCCACTCGCTGCCTGGGACGGAAGGGGCCCGGAGTCCGTTCTGGTCTCCAGACAACCGATTCATCGGGTTCTTCGCAAACGGCAAACTCAAAATCGTTGACGCCTCCGGAGGAGCCGTTCGCACGCTGTGTGACGCGCAAGGCGTCAGGAGTTCCGGCGACTGGAACCGCGAGGGCGTGATTCTCTTCGGCACGGATATTGGAGGCGCCATCCAGCGCATCTCCGCCGAGGGGGGCCAGCCGACGGCGGCGACGACCGTCAACGGGCCCGATGGACATCTCCACCCCAGCTTCCTTCCAGACGGCCGTCATTTTCTGTACTTCAGACAGAACGAAGGGGTCCGCCGAGCCTCGCTCGACTCGAAGGACGACATGCTGGTCGTGAAGACATCAGACTGGGGCAAATACGTGCCGCCGGGATACCTGGTCTTCGTGCGCGAAGGGGATCTGATAGCCCAGCCGTTCGATGCTTCGCGCGGAGCGCCCTCAGGAGAAGCGATGACGATCGGGAACGTTGGCGTTGGATATAGCGATACGCGCAACGGGTTCAGCGTGGCCGGCGGATTGCTCGCGTTCCAGACGCTTGCGCCGATCGGTACCGAACTGGCCTGGTTTAGCCGTTCCGGAGAGCGAGTATCCACCGTAGGTGCTCAGGGCGCGTACGCTAATCCCCAGCTTTCGCCAGACGGTGCGCGCCTCGCGGTCCAGGACCGGGACGGGCAAACTGGAAAAGCCGACGTGTGGGTGATCGATCTCACCCGCGGCGTCAGAACACGTGCCACGTTCGATCCCACAAATGGTGAGGTGCCGCTCTGGTCACCGGAGGGTACAAACATCGTCTTCAAAAACCCGGCTGGCCAAACCCCGGCTGGTATGTTTCGGCGGCGGGCCTCTGGTAGCGGCGCCGAGGAGCAACTCCTTACCGCTGACCGAGTTTTTCCGGACAGCTATTCGCCCGACGGCCGCTACATCGTGTACACCAC
>JAHFUJ010000124.1:0-2755 GCA_023265105.1 Acidobacteriota bacterium | reverse complement strand
GCTTGGAGCGCGCGAAAAGCGATGAACATCGGTCCGGGTCGTTCGACCCTGGACGGCCGCGCTCCGGAAATAGGGATTCGGCCCCGGGTAATCTCAACTGACCGGCCGATGGTGAGACCGCTGGTCCTTTCGCCGCCCGAGCCAGTCGAGCACTGCAATGACCGCGGCGAACGCCAAGATGCCGCCCATGACGATGAAGTATGTAGTCATGGCTCGTCCTTTCCTGCGATTAGAAGTGTTACCGCCATGAACCCGATCCAGATTGCGAATCCGGACAGCCCCAACCACGGCGAGAAAGGTTGGTTGCTCACGAACTGCCCGAACAGGAGTGCGCCAATTCCCAGGTTCGCAACGTCAGGCAGCTTCTCGAGTAACACCGTTCGTTGTTGCGACTTTAATCTTAGCATCGTCACCTCACGTCGGCGATGTCGTATGCGATGCTTATGCCATTCAAGAACCACTCAAAACACCGCGCCAAAACACCTCTGACTCGCGGATGTTTGCAGTTTTTACAAGCTAGCAGGTCGTGCCACCTGGCAATTCTTGCCGCGACAGTGATTCGACAAGGCTCGCCGCAAAGAGAAACTGCTCGCTCCCGATGTGGCGCGGACCGTCGGGTTCGCTGGCCACGGTCCGGCTAAAGCCGGACACTACGAGAAAGGTGGCCGCGAGGCGAACGCCGCGTCGACGGCCGGCGGCACGATGGCCGTCACATCGCCCTCCAGCCGGAGCGTCACCGATGGGTGATCGTCGTGCTCGGTTGCGCCTCGGTTGACGATGATGTAAGGAGTGCCGCGCTCAGCAGCCAGCAGCGGAATGGAAGCGGCCGGATGGACGGAAAGCGTCGATCCCAGGGCCAGCACCAGATCGGCCTTGGCCGCGGCGGCGGCCGCTCGTTCCAAGTCCGTCGTGCGCAGCGGTTGGCCGAAGCTGATAGTGGCCGGCTTGAGCGCCCCGCCACAAGCGCAGGAGGGTGGACGCCTCGTCGTGTTGAAGGCCTCGAAATGAGGCGCCGGGTCGCTCGTGGCGCGGCACCTCTGACATTCAACCAGGAGATCCGTGCCGTGCAGCTCGACGAGCAGGTCGGGTGACGTACCGGCGCGACGATGCAGGCCGTCGACGTTCTGCGTGACGAGGGCGACGACTTTCCCCGCGCGTTCGAGTGCCACGACAGCGTGATGAACCGCGTTCGGCCGCGCGTGCTGATAGATCTCCCACGTTTCCAGTTTGAAGTCCCAGTACTCGACCCGCGCCGCTTCCGACGCGAGAAACTCGTCGTAGTACACAGGACGACGGCGCGTCCACACGCCACCCGGACCGCGAAAATCTGGAATACCGCTGGCCGTCGAGACGCCGGCCCCCGTGACAACCAGAATGCGCTTAGAGGCTTGGATCCGCTCGACCAGACGTGAATCGACCACGGCGCGTTACTTCGCGCGGCCGCCAAAATCCACGGTCAATTCGATCGGCGTGGAGACGGTAACGGTCGTCTCGACTCGCTGCTCGCCGAACTGCGGATGCCTGAACACCACTTCGCGCGTCCCGACGGGCACGCGCAGATCGCTCAGCGGCGTCTCCCCGACGCGCCCTTTGTCGATCAAGACTTCAGTTCCCGCCGGCGCGATGATCCGGACGGTTCCTTCGACCCCCTTGATGTTGAGCGACGTGGTCTCGCCCGGGATCACGTCGACCTCGTGCGTCCCGCGGTACCCCAGAGGTGTGTTCACGAGAACCACCTCGTGGTGGCCCGGCGACATCATGATGCGCGGGTTGTTCGTTGTCGTCCCGACGAGGCGCTTGCCTTCAAAGACCTGCACCTCGAACGGCGCGAAAACGGCAATCCAGCCCGAGAACAACGGCTCGTCGAGCGCCACCAGGCCACCCTCTTCCATCTCGATGGTCCGGCGCACCGTCCCCGCCTTGCCCTGGAGGACGACTTCGTGTGAACCCACCAGCACGTCGACGAGCCTGAGCGGCGTGACGCCACGCCGCTTGCCGTCGACGACGACGACTGCGCCCACGGGTTCGGAGGTGACCTCGAGAGTGCCCGTGGTCTTGATGTTCTCCCAGTCGACCTGCTCGGAGAGCTGTGCGCCCGGGCCGATGTTCAGCGTGAACTTGTGGGCCACACCCTTGCGCCGCACCTCGAACGCGTGCGTCCCCGGGGCCAAGGTCAACGTCACCGGAGTCTGTCCCGTTGCCGTGCCGTCGACCAGGACGTCACTGCCTGTCGGCTTCGACTCCAGGAGCAGCGTGCCCGGTGTCGTCATGTGGATGTAGTAGTTGCGGCCTAGGTAGCCGAGGCCAGCGACGAGCGCCGCCGCTGCCGCGGCTCGCGTCAACCACCGTAATACCGCCGGGGCCTTTGACGGCCCAGGCGCCGTGGTGGTCCCTTTCGTTACGCGCTTGGCTCGCGCCGGTTTGGCCGCGAGCGCGCCGGCCGCCAACGGTTGCAAGGAAGGATCGAGCGCGGAGGCGTCCGCCAGATCGGCTTCCTCGCGCAGTGGCGCGAGGCCCCGGGGTCGCCAGGGCGCTTCCGCCGCCGCCGCTATGTCCTCTGCGCGGGCGCGGGCCTCGGCCTCTGCGCGTTCGCGCAGGCGCGCGGCCTCGGCGTCGCGGGCGCGCGCGGCCTCGGCGTCGAGCGCGCGCGCGGCCTCGGCATCGCGGGCGCGGGCCTCGGCTTCCGCGAGTTCGCGCGCGCGAGCGGCTTCGGCTTCGCGCAGGCGCGCGGCCTCGGCGTCGCGGGCACGGACCT
>JAHFUJ010000123.1 GCA_023265105.1 Acidobacteriota bacterium | reverse complement strand
TGAATCGTAGCACCTCGTCTCGCCCAGAATCGCGCCCCTCATTTTTGACACGTGGAACGGATGGATCTATCGTGAGGGGGTAATTTCAGCCTCTGCGCCGCGATGGCATGAAAGGACGAAGGGAGACCGTACCATGAGCAGGCGACGCCGGTTATGCGCCGTTTCGGTGGTGGTATTCGGTTTGGTGGCCGTCCGACCAGTGCTGGCGCATCATTCCGTCAGCGGGGTCTACGATCAGAAGAAGCAAATCGTGTTGAAGGGCGTGATCTCGAAAATCGAATGGCTCAACCCTCACATCTACATTCACCTCGACGTGAAGGAAAACGACGGCACGCTCACGCCGTGGCAGATTGAGACGCTGCCCCCCAACTGGATGCGCAACGCGGGTATCAGCAAGGAAGCCATCTACGCGAACGCGGCGGAGGGGGAAGTGGTGACCGTCAACGCGTACGAGGCGAAAGATATCACCAAACACCTTGGATACCTGCTGAGAATCACGTACTCGGACGGCCATTTCATTCACGTCACCGGCGATCCGAAAGACATCGCGCCTTCGAACTAGGGAGCTCAAGATGAAGCAACGCTTCTTCGGCGTCGTCGTGTTCGCGGTCGGTATCGCGGCGGTGTTGTGCACGGTGCCGACGGGCGTGGCTGGCCAGGAAGCCAAGGCCGGCATGCCTGTGAAGGCGACGCCACACATGCCCGATGGTCATCCCGACCTGAACGGCATGTGGTACCGCCGGCTGCCGCCTGTTCCCCCCGTCGAACGCATCGGAAAGTCGATCATTCTGAACAACAGAGCGCCGCGGGACCCGAATGCGCCGCCGCCCGCCACCGCCTACAATCCCGGAATGCCGAAGTACAAACCGGAGCTTGTTGCGAAGGTGAAGGAACTGAACGAGAACCAGGTCTATGCCGATCCCGCCTACGCTTGCGGACCTCCGGGCGTTCCGCGGATTGGTCCACCGCATCGGATCATCCAGACCGCCCGGGAGATCGTGATCTTGTACGACGATATGACGGGCAGTTTTTTCCGGTACATTCCCATCGACGGACGCCCGCATCGCAAGGGCATCGAGGCAGCGCCTCACGGTGATTCAATCGGCCGTTGGGAGGGAGACACCCTCGTCATCGACGTGACGAATTTCACCGAGGAAACCTGGTTGGCCGACAACGGGCTGTTTCATTCCGAGAAGCTGCACGTGATCGAGCGGCTGCGCCGCCAGGGCGATGCCCTCACGTGGGAAGTAACCGTGGACGATCCGACCGTGCTGCTCGAGCCGTGGAAGCTGACGCCGCGGACGGTCACACTCATGGCCGACACCGAAATCGAAGAAGCGGCTCCGTGCCAGGAACGAGATCGAGTCAACGCGACGGACCTCACCCATCACTCGAACACTCGCTAAATCGTGAACAACAGCCGACCGCTTCGGAGACAGCTCAGAGCGATCGCCGCGATGAGCCTCGCCGTGTCGAGCGTCGCGCTCGCCGGATGCCGCGTGAATCGTGGGCCCGTGGTGTTTGAACGAACGCCCAAGCGCATCGCTCGCGGGAGTTACCTGGCCTGGGGACCGCCGCACTGCGTGCGGTGTCACTCCGAACTGGTGCAGGACCGACCCGGAGGGCACCCAATACCGGGTCGCGAGCTCGCCGGCATCAGGAATCAAACCGGCCGTGTGGCCCCCAACCTCACACCGGACCCCGAGACCGGGACGGGCACGTGGACGGACGAACAGCTCGTGCGCGCGATCCGGGAAGGCGTCGGGCACGACGGCCGGCAGCTCACCGCGTTCATGCCCTGGAACGCATTCAGCGCCCTGAGCGACGAAGACGTGAAGTCGATTGTCGTGTACCTGCGGTCGATTCCTGCGGTTCGAAATCCACTCCCCAAAGGTGTCGAGCAAGACATTGACGAGGTGACTCGAGACCGGGTCGCGCTGACTCCACCCGTGCCGCCCGTCACGAGCGACTACAAGAACGACGCCGTGCGCCGCGGCGAGTATCTGGCGCGCATCGGCGTGTGCGCGAACTGCCATACGCCCATCGACGCGCAAAACCATCGCATGGTATCCTACCGCTTCGGCGGCGGCCGGGCCGACGCCGGCGTGGCCCCGAACCTCACATCGGACGCCTCGGGCCTCGCCCATTACGACGAAAATCTGTTCATCCAGACCATCCGCACCGGGAAGGTGGGCGGCGTGCGCGAGCTCAAATCCGGAATGCCGTGGTGGTACGTGGGCCACCTGACAGACGACGATCTCCGAGCGCTATTCGCCTACCTGAAATCGGTGCCTCCAGTGGTCCATCGCGTCAACACGTCGGACGATGAGACGCTCTGCGCGATTTGCGGCCGGAAGCACGGGTTCGGCAGCTTGAATGTGACGCATCCGCTGACGGCCGCGATGCACTAACCTCGCGTGTTTGGGGACGCTCCCGTCGAGAATCGCCGCGGGCGCCCACGCTTACGCCGACAGCGCATCGAGCGGGCGCATACCGCGCCGCCTAGGACTGCAGTCAACTCGGTGACATTCAGGAGAGACGCCATGGTACGAACGAGAGTCGTCGGCCCGAGCCTCGTGGCCCTCACGTGGGTACTGCTTGCCCCGGCGGCGTGGGCGCAGCAGGCGAGCGGCATCGCGGGCGTGGTCAAAGACACGTCGGGTGCGGTGATGCCCGGCGTCACGGTGGAAGCCGCCAGCCCGGCCCTGATCGAAAAAGTTCGCAGTGTCGTGACTGACGGGGAAGGCCGGTACAACATCGTCAACTTGCTGACCGGCACCTACAGCGTCACCTTCACGCTGACCGGCTTCAATGCCTTGAAGCGCGAAGGGATCCAGCTGACTTCGGGATTCACAGCGACGGTCAACGCGGACTTGCAGGTCGGATCCCTCGCCGAGACGGTGACGGTGACCGGAGCGACGCCGCTCGTCGATACGGCGAACGTTCGCAAGCAGACGATCCTCTCGAGCGAACTGCTCAATGTGCTGCCGACTAGTACAAAGCATTGGGGGACGCTCGTGGAGGTGACCGCCGGGTTTACCGGAGTGAACGACGTCGCCGGCCAATTGAATCAAAATCTCGGCCTCACGTTCCATGGCAAGACGGGCAGTAGAAGGCAATTCGACGGGATGACGATCGACCATTCGAGCGGGAACATCGGGTACATCGCCAACTCGCTCATGGTGGAGGAGACGGCGCTGCAAACCAGCGGTGTCTCGGCCGAGAGCACGGCCGACGGCGCCGTGGTGAACATGATTCCGAAGGAGGGCGGTAACGCCTTCAACTTTTCGCTCGAGGGGCTGTACACCAACGACAGTCTGGAGGCCGAAAACCTGAGTGACGATTTGAGATCTCGCGGCCTGACGACGGTCAGCAAGATCCTGAAGGTCTACGATGCCGGCGTGAGTGGCGGGGGCCCGATCAAGAAAGATAAGTTGTGGTTCTTCGTCTCGGGGCGGGAGTGGGGCAATGGGCATTTGGTGGCAGGTAACTTTTGGAACAAGACACAGGGCACGCCACTTTACACCCCGGACCCCTCTCGGCCGGCGGACCGATACCAGTGGTACGAATCGAAGGCAGTACGGCTGACGTGGCAGGCGTCCGACAAGAACAAGGTGAACGTCTTCGTCGATGGCGCGGACGATTGCCTGTGTCGGGCACTCGGGGCTGCCGGGAGCGCGGCGGCGCCGGAGGCGCGTCTCGCCTTCCACTTCCGGCCAACGGGGCTCTACCAGGCCTCCTGGACGTTTCCGGCCACCAGCAAGCTGCTGATTGAAGCGGGCGGATCGTGGTCGGTGACGCGTTGGCCGACGTTTCTGTCGCCGGGCGTGAGCCCCAACGATATTTCCATCGTCGAACAGTCGACCGGTTATCAGTACAACGCCCAGCCGACCTACGCCGCCTTCCGGAACAACGACCGCCAGGCGGAGCGGTTCTCCGTGTCCTACATCACGGGGTCCCACGCGTTCAAGACCGGCATTTCGGTGGAAGAGGCCATCAACCACACGGAGACGCATGTCGCGGGCAACGTGAACTATGCGTTCCGGAACGCCCTGCCGACTCAGCTCACCCAGTATGCGACGCCGTATACCGTGCTCCAGAAGACGAGGGCGGAAATGGGGATCTTCGCCCAAGATCAGTGGGCCATTAAACGGCTGACGCTGAATTACGGTCTGCGGTTCGAGTACTTCAACGGGTACGTGCCCGCGCAGCAGATCTCCGCCACTCCTTCCGGGTGGGTGACCGCCCGCGAGTTCGCAGCGGTTTCCGGCGTCCCAGCGTGGAAGGATCTCACTCCGCGCGTGGGCGCAGCGTACGATCTGTTCGGCAACGGCAAGACGGCGCTCAAAGTATCCCTGGGTCGGTACGTCGCCAAGACCGGGACGTCGGTCGCTGCCGCCAACGATCCGCTCGCAACGTCGGTGAACAGCGTCACGCGCACCTGGACCGACGCGAACGGAAATTACGTTCCGGACTGCAATTTGGCAAGCCGAGCCTCCAACGGCGAGTGCGGGGCGGTGAGTAATCAGAACTTCGGAGGGGTCAGCGTCACCAACAGTTGGTCCGACTCTGTCCTGAAGGGACTTGGCGTCCGGCCGTATAACTGGGATCTCTCGACGGAAGTGCAGCATCAACTGAGCCCCGCGGTGTCGGTGACGGCCGGCTATTACCGGAACTGGTACGGCAACTTTTTCTCCACCGACAACCAGGACGTGACTTCCGCCGACTACAGTACGTACTGCGTGACGGCACCAGCGAATGCGATCTTGCCTGCCGGCGGCGGCTATCAGGTCTGCGGTTTGAACGACATCTCGCCGGCCAAATTCGGTTCAGTTCACAACCTGGTGACGAGCGCGTCAAACTACGGGAAGCAGACGCAGGTCAACAACTTTTTCAACGTCACCTTGAATACGCGTTTCGCCTCGGGCGTTCGGCTCGGCGCCGGCGTCGATACGGGGCGCTCGGTCACCGACAACTGCTTCGTCGTTGATTCGCCGCAGCAATTGGTGAACTGCCATGTCGTCACGCCGTTCAGAGGCCAAACGCAGATCAAGTTGAACGGGAGTTATCCCCTGCCGTACCGTTTCGTCGTGAGCGGCATCCTCCAAAACACTTCGGGGCCGGTCGTGACGGCGAGCTACGCGGCGAGCAACGCCGAGATCGCGCCGTCGCTCGGCCGCAACCTCGCGGCGTGCGGCACCCGTACTCCGTGCACCGCCACCGCCACGATTCCGCTCGTCGTACCCGGTACGCTGTTCGACCACCGATTTACGCGACTCGATCTGCGGCTGACCAAGCTGCTGAAAATCGGCCCAAAGGCCAGCGTACAAGGGAACGTCGACGTCTATAACGTGACGAACGGCAGCGGGCTCATTCAGCTGAACACCGCCTACGGCTCGCAGTGGCGACAACCCACGGAGCTTGAGGATCCCCGGATCCTTCAGTTCAGCGCCACTGTGACCTTCTGAGGAACGTTCGGGCTCGGGACCTGCTCCAACGCAGGTCCCGCTTTCGCGAGGGACGGCAGCCGACAGGAGCAACGGACGTGGGCAATGTGCGAAGGCGAAGTCGGTCCAGCGGCGCGATGATTGCGACGGCCGCCGGTGTCGTCCTCTGGCTGGGCACGACGCTTTCCGCCGGTCAGGCCCAGACCGCTCGTGGACTCCGGACCGCGGACGGCAAACCCGACTTGAATGGCGTGTGGCAGGCCCTCAATACAGCCAATTGGGATATTCAGGATCACGCGGCGCGTCAGGGACCAATGGCCGCGCTTGGCGCGGTCTTCGCCGTTCCCGCGGGGCTCGGCGTGGTTGAGGGGAATGAAATCCCGTACCAGCCCTGGGCAGCGGCAAAAAAGAAGGAGAACGCCGAGAACTGGCTGAAGCTCGACCCGGAGGTCAAGTGTTATATGCCCGGGGTGCCGCGCGCCACGTATTCGCCCCACCCGTTTCAAATCATCCAAGGTGCGGAACATATCCTGATCTCGTACGAGTTTGCGAACGCCAGCCGCACGATTCATATGGAAAAGAAAGAGGAGAGTCCGTCTGAATTTTGGATGGGGTGGTCCCGCGGCCGCTGGGAGAGGGACACGCTCGTCGTCGACGTGGCGGGTTTCAACGACCAGACATGGTTCGACCGGGCAGGGAATTTCCACAGCGATGCCTTGCATGTGGTGGAACGCTACACCGTCATCGACGCCGACCATCTCAACTACGAAGCCACGATCGAGGACCCGAAGGTTTTTACGCGACCCTGGAGGATGAGCATGCCGCTGTATCGTCGGGTCGAGAAGAACGCGCAGCTCCTGGAATACAATTGCGTGCCTTTTTCCGAAGAGTTACTGTACGGAGATCTTCGCAAGAAGACGAACAGGTGAACGCCCGAGACGGAGGGTTCAATGAACCATCGATTCCTGGCTTCAATGACGATTTTGGCGACGGCGATCGCCGTGCTGGCGCTCGTGCCGGGACGCGTCGCGGCTCAGGATTCAGCGAAATGGACTCCACCGCGGACACCGGACGGCCAGCCGGACCTGCAGGGCGTTTGGAATTTCTCCACGGTCACGCCGCTCGAGCGGCCCAAAGAGTTCGCGAACAAGCCGGTCCTGACGGAAGCGGAAGCGGCCGCCTATGAGAAGGCCGAAGTGAGACGGACCAACGTGGATCTCAATCGCAGGGAGGGCGATCCCGGCACCTACAATGAATTCTGGTGGGAGCATGGCACCAAGATCCAGGCGGATCGCCGAATGTCGCTGGTGATCGATCCGCCGGATGGGCGCATTCCTTCGCTGACACCCGAGGCGCAGAAAAGAGTTGCCGCCGCCAACACGCCGGCGATCAGAGCCCGCCGCGACAACCCTGACTCAATCGAGGACTTCACAATCCGCGATCGTTGCATTGTCTTCCGTCCGATTCCGGCGACTCCCACTCAGAACAACAACAATTTCCGAATCGTGCAGAGTCGCAACACAGTGGCGATTCTCCAGGAAGAGATCCACGAGACCCGTATTATTCCCCTGGACGGGCGCCCGCATATCGGTTCGAGCATCCGCCAGTGGAACGGCGACTCGCGCGGCCATTGGGAAGGCGACACGCTCGTGGTCGAGACCACGAATTTCACCGATCAGACCGACTTCCATGGCGCCAACGTGAACTTGCACGTCGTCGAACGCTTCACACGCGCCGCGCCCGATCGGATCGACGTGGAATTCACGGTCACCGATCCGACGACCTGGACAAGGCCGTGGACGGCGAGGGTCAACTATTGGAAGAACGACGATGGACTGTTTGAGTACGCCTGTCACGAGGGCGATTATGCCGTGAAGCATATCCTCATGAATGCACGGGCGGCGGACGCGGCGAAAAAGGAATCGGCGAAGTGAGGCCGCCCCGCCCTGGGGCCGTGCCGCGATTGCGCTGATGCCGTTTTCATTCCCTTGCATTCTCACGGCACAACGCGAATTGTTTGGCCGGTCGTTTCACGGCCTCTGCCCGAGAACCTACAGATCAGCAGGGCCAGCTAACGACTGGCGATAAGCGGCCGGCCCCCGCCGACCGTCGGGATTACCACCGATTCACGACGTGTCGTCGAAGCCGAAGCAATCGAGGCCGGTCCGCTTCATCGCATTGTTGGGCCGATGCAGTTTCGACATTGAACTGTTATTCAATCTACAACCGCGACCGCGTCGCCCGTCCTCACGATCCCTTCGACTAGGACCGCGCAATAAACTCCGGCGTTAGCTTCGTGCTCTCTTGCCACGGAGCGCAAAATATCGGGGTCGTGCGCGCCATTCGCCGGGTCCAGCGAGATCATCTTACAACGCGGATCGCGTTCCAGAACCATGATCATGGTATCGGCGCCGATGCGCAGTTTGCGTCCAACGAAAGTGTCCTCGCAAAATCCCTCGCCCGCCGCGAGATCCAAATAAATATTCGCGCGAAACCGCAACTTATCGAGGGTAACTCCGAACTCGTCACCGATCTGACGGATCGATTGCAGCGAGATCAGGGACACCGGACGGCAATCCGTCAAGGCCCGGTCCGAGCGTATTAGCGACAACGAATGCTCACCGCGCAATCCGTCAGCCAGTAACTCTAGTAGGGCCGGGTCGTCCACCGGCAGGACCTCGCCTGAAG
This sequence comes from Acidobacteriota bacterium, assembly GCA_023265105.1. Lineage (GTDB taxonomy): Bacteria > Acidobacteriota > Vicinamibacteria > Vicinamibacterales > CAVVIG01 > JAHFUJ01. The sequence goes on along the minus strand of JAHFUJ010000123.1, from coordinate 4,616 downwards.
GCGTGACAACGTCCAGATCCAAGTCGTTCGGACCCGCATTCCCGGGAGTCACACCCGGTGGAATACTCATCGCCTCCATCAGATTGGGCGGGTGTGCCGCTCTTACGGAGGAACGGAACCGGGGCTGATAGCCAAGCATCCGCGGTTGTCGAGGAGCGTTGAGATAGGGAAAGCCGACGCGGGCGGCCGAATCCTTGATCGCATAACAGCGATCACCGTAGACACCGGAAAAGCCCAAGAAGGCTTCGGGTATTTCGTGACCCCGCATACTCTTGACCGGATAACGCCAAAGACCTTCGACGATGCCAATTGAGTTCATTCGCCGCTCGCGGTTGACTTCCTTTCAGCCACATTCGTGGCCTTCAGTCGACATAGCCGGCCTATCGGACGCCGTCGATCGCGTCGAGACCATACCCTTGCTCGACGAGCCGTTGCGAACGGCGGCTTGGGGGTTAACGATCGCGGTCTCGCAAGTCGTGCCCCGCGGCCGCACGACGCCGATGGTCGCTGAACTTCTCCCCGTCGATTCGCTCGGTTCGAAATCCGTTGACCTTCCAGGGTTTGCAGAGCTTGCAGCCCGAGCGCCGGTTGCGGGGTCTCCCTCGTTTGTGATGCATCGCCGATTACTCCGGGTTCTGGGTCTGCTGCCAAGTCGCGAAGTCGCGCGCGCCGTGAAGAAAGGCCACGACAAGCACACAAGCACACGCGCCTCCCTGACCTCGTACTGAAGCCGATACTTGTACACGAACACCTCGCGAATGGACGGGTCGTTCAATTCCGGGACGACCCGCCCACGTTCGGCGAACGTCGCCAAGCTGGCTCCGGGGCGCGCAGCGCCTCGTCGAGCACCTGCACCGCAGCCTGTTGGGAATCTTGCGCGATGTACCCGATGACGGCATCGAGGGCGTCTCGAGCGGATTCGGCCCAGATTACTTCGCGGACCCGAGCAGTCACAAAGGCCTCAAGTGGACAGGATGTTTCGAGTATACGACCGGCGCCTCGTCCAGCCAAGTTCCTGAGCCAAGCAATTCGATCCTTCGCCCAGCAGGCTAGCGGCTGGCGTTCAGTCCGAAAGCGATGAGCGCGTGGTCGGTCCCCATCCCCGTCGCCACCACGATGAACTGCCGGCCTGAGCGAGTCCGGTAGGTCATCGGGTCTGCGGTATTGGCATACGGAATCCGGGTCCGCCAGACTTCCTTCCCGGTCTTCGTGTCGAAGGCGTAGAAGTACCGGTCGCCGCCGCCAATAAAGACGAGACCGCTCCTGGTGACCAGCGCGCCGCCTCGATTGTTCGGCGAGCCCAGTCGCTCTGGCAGCGTGACCCCCTTCAGCAGCGCGTGATTTCGAATCGCTGGATCTCCCTCGCCGAGCGGTACCTTCCAGGCAATTTCGCCCTTGTTCAGATCAACGGCTGTCAGGATCGCGTACGGCGGCGATGTGAGCGGAAGACCGTTAAGGCTGACCTCCTCACCGCCAACCGCGAACCTGTTGGAGTACGGAACGTCCACGAGCGGATCAGACCCGTCGTTCTTCCCAATGCGATTCAACCCAACGCCACGTGTCGCGCGCACGAACAAGAAACCGGTCTCCGGATCGAAGGCCGCGCCACCCCAATTGGCGCCACCGCCTTGCCCAGGACGCTGAAGCGTGCCCCTGAGCGACGGAGGCGTAAACAGGGGACCGATGCGAAACTTCTTCATCTGTTCCTGCGCCATCGCTTTGATCTGGGGTGTCAGGTCATTGGCATCGTCGAACGACACGCCCTGGTCGACGAATGCCGGTGGCTTCGAGGGAAACGGCTGCGTCGGGTACGGCTTCTCCCCCGGCACGTCTGTCTCCGTGTCCACCGGGCGTTCGAAAATCGGCCAAACTGGTTCGCCGGTGACACGGTCGAACACGTAGGTGAATCCCTGCTTGGTAACTTGGGCGACCGCGTCAATCCGCTTGCCGTTGACAGTGATCGTAACGAGGTTAGGTGCGGTCGGGTTGTCGTAGTCCCAGAGCCCATGGTGGACCATCTGAAAGTGCCACTTCATTTTGCCGGTGGCAGCATCGAGGCACACCAGCGACTCGGCAAAGAGATTGGCGCCGGGCCGCTCGCCCCCGTAATAGTCGCTGCTCGGAGTCGACGTCGGCAGATAGAGCAACCCGCGCGCTTCGTCGAGCGTCATGGGAGCCCATACGTTACCGTGGCCGTTTCGACGCCACGATTCGTTCTCCCAGCTCTCGGCGCCAGGGTCGTTGACCGATTGCGGGATGACCGAGAACGTCCAGACGCGCTTGCCCGTGCGCGCGTTGAAGGCCTGCACGTAGCCGACGGGATCGGGCAACTGAACGCGATCAGGCACCTGGCTTCCTACGATAACCAGATCCCGATACACAACGGGTGGTGAGCTTTGCGTGGCATGCGTGATATCTGCAATCCTCCGCAAGCCTTCGGTCAGCAACACACTGCCACCGTTGCCAAACGACGCTACCGGTTTTCCAGTCTGCGCATCCAGCGACAAGAGCCGATGTCTGTTGTTGAGAAAGACGCGCAGTCGGCCGCCGTCGCGCCAGAATGCCGTGCCGCGCAGCTTCCATCCGCTCCCTGACAGCAGAGGACCAAGTTCCTCGGCGTGTCCGTCGAATCGCCATCGCTCGGCGCCGGTCTCGGCATCTACCGCAGCAATGTTGTTGTAGGGAGTCGTGACATAGAGCGTGCCGTCGATCATCAGCGGCGTGCTCTCGAAATACCCAGGGGACGGCGGCGTTTCCCAGTGCTTCCACTGCCAGGCCACCTGCAAGCGCTCAAGGTTGCCCGCATGGATGTCGGCAAGCGGCGAATACTTCGTGCCGGCCTGCTCGCCGCCGTAATACGGCCACTCCACAGACCGCGACGGCTCCTGGGCGGCGAGAAGAGATCCGGTTACCAGGATGGCGAAAAGACCCGCAGGTCGCACGCGGTGCAGAAAGCCTCCGTCCAGATGTGGGGAATATACCACCGGGAACATGTCGGGATGGTTTGCCCGCTCGTGGGTAGAGCCCCACGAACGATCTGAAGGTGGCCTTTCCTTTCTAAAGGCAAAGGGCCATTGGCGCCGGCGTCACATCCTCCCACGGGTTAGCCGGCCTTGCGTTTTCGCGGTTTGGAACGTTGTTGCAGATCTTCGGTGGCGGCTTCGCCGGCGGCCCGGTAGAACGCAATGATCTCGGCCTCGGTCTTGCCCGCCAACTGCCGCGCGTGACGGTCTCGAATGCGGCGGACCATCTCGACGGCTCGCAGCCTAGTGGCCTTCATAGGTGGTCACCTCCCTCGGGGAACGGATGCTCAGCACCCGATAGCCCGATTCTACGTTGACCGCGTTGAAGAGGCGAATCCTCTCGAGCCGTACGATGTGCCTGAAATTCCAACTGACCAACGCATCAACGCGGGCGATCGTCGCCAAGGCAATGTGTTGCATGTCGGCGCGGAACTTGGCGCCGAGGATCTTTTTCGCCTCGTACGCTGAGACCAACCCCAAAACCTCCGACGTCATGGGCAGGACCACCCCCGCCAAGGCGAGCATCTCTTGATGAAGGTCTCGAACCGTTTCAGGTGCCGACGCGACCTCGGCTGCGGTCACGTCGGACAAAACCGGCACGAGTCGCCCCGCGCGGAAGTCGCGCATCAGGCCATTCGACCACGGTGCGAATTCCGGATCGAAGCAGCCCCCTAAGGCGGACGTGTCGATGTAGATCCGAAGTTGCTCCACGAATTGGGATCCTTGTTTCCGTTCGTCCGGCTAACCAGCTATTGATTAGACCTTCCAACGGACCGTTAGCCCAGGGCGGCTAATACAGGACCACGAACATCGCACGCCTCAGCCACAAGCCGCTGATCCGGCGGATCGTAGCACGACAAAAACGTCGATGAAGAACAACTCGTTAGCCGCGCGATCGTGCTCGGACGGATCCACGATTAGCCGCCGCCATGGCGGATAATACTGCCGCCCGGCGAAGGAAAGATCGACCGATAAAGTCATGTGGGACGGAGCGTTGACGAACGATGTTGCGGATCGGCCTGGCGGCCGTTACGCGCGAGAGACGCGGCCAACGTCGACGCCCGTGAGTGCACCGAACGGCGGCTAACCGCGGGACGGCGCGGTCATCAGGCGGTCCGCCGGGCTCTTCACGCCGAGTGCTCCCGATTCAACACAAGAGCTCCGCAACCCGGCGCGGAGTCCTCTTGACATCCTCCGCGCCCGCGTGGACCGGTGACCCGCACAGCGTACGCGACACGAGGCGCCCTTATCTAGCCGGCTGATTTCTTCGCCGCGTCGTGCGGGTAATCTTTCTCGCCGGCGAGGATCCGTACCTTCAGCCGGTTCTCCGGCAGCGGCAGCGGGCACGTCGTATAGGGATTGAAGGCGCACGGCGGGTTGTATGCCTCGTTGAAGTCGAGCACTGTCGTCCCGTCCGCACGCAGGTCCGCGTAGAGGAAGCGCGCAGTCGCGTACGTCTCCTGCCCGCTCGTCCCGTCCCTGAACACGAACCACAAACGTCCCGGCCTCGTCGTCATGGGGCGCAGCCGGATGGTCTGCTTGTTCAGCGCGAACTCGACGACGCCTTCGGTCGTCTCGACGTCTTCGTCGCCC
>JAHFUJ010000122.1 GCA_023265105.1 Acidobacteriota bacterium | reverse complement strand
AAGACTATGCGGCGACCACGATCTTATTGAATGTTGCCGACCAGCACGTGCGTCCGACGGACAAGCCGCTGCTGCCGATACCGTACACCGGGCTGATAAGGTTTCAGTAGTCACCCAGGAACTTACGGGCCACGGCAAGGTCGCACTTCTCGTTCGAATGAGGCATGTTCGGTCTGTACAGCCACTGCCCCGACCACTCGACCGGCCGAGCCAGGTACACGGGATCTTCGATCACGCCGGAATAATTCAGGCTCTTCCCGTCCTGAGCGAGGCGGAAGCGTTCAGTCACGCGCTTCCGAGTGCTGCCGGGCAATGACGTGGAAAGGCCGATTGGATGTTCCTTGAAATTGGTCGTCTCCGCGACCAGGGTGTCTCCCTCCCATCGCCCGACGGAATGGCCGTGCAGGAACGTGTCGCTGGCCGGGGGATGCTTCCGACCGTCGAGGAAAATGGTGCGTTCGGAGTCCATCCAGTCAACCTTCATCACCACCCGGTCGCGTTGAACGGTAATGGTATCGGCGACGGGGTAGAACATCAGTGTCGGTACTCCGACGGGAATACAGTCTTTCTGCGTCGTCGCCTTGGGATCGAATCCGGCTAACGCCGCCTTGCCCGTTTCCGTAACGGGCCAGTTCCGCGCGGCGCCAAGGAATGCATTGAATTCGCTCAACGGGGAGAACCAGGTCCCTGCAATCGTGGTGGCGATTTCATTCCTGACCGCATAAATACTGCGCGAGGCGATATTCAGCGGATAGTAGGCCCCGTCTCGCTTGTAGAGATCTCTTCCCAACATCAACGTATCGGGCTTGGCCCGGGCGGGGTTGCCGACGATGGTGACCACGTCACCGACGGCGATCGAGTCCCTGTTGAAACCGAGCGGATTCAGCACGGATGCTGCGCCCGCTTCGACTTCCAGGGCAACGGTCGATCCATCGGCCTTTCTCACCAGAAGGGTCATGTACACATGCGGGTTTCTGAATGTGAATTCAGTGATGGTGCCGGTGGCTTTCACTTGCTGCTGGGTGTCGAACGCGGCTGCGCTGTGGTGCGCCAGAGCCCCAGGGGCCAACGCCAGCGACAGTGAGCAGACCAGAACGAACGTGGCGATTCTGTTCATCCCTCCCGCTCACTTCCACCGGTCCATCGCCTGACGATGCATCGAGGCCGGCGGGAGCTCGGCGAGCTCGATGCGGATCCCGTTCGGGTCTGTGATGTTGTTCAGGATCGCCTTGGTGTCGCTGGTGCGAATCTCGCCCACGTTCGCGCCGCGCTGTTTGAACATCGCGGTTGCGGCGGCCATGTTCTCGACATGGATGCCGACATGATTGATCGCCGCGGGACGTCCGGGACCGGGCTGGATCTCGAAGAACGTGTTCTTGCTGACCTGGACATACACGAGGCGGGCCTGCCCCTTGTCGTCGTTCACGCGGAACGCCTCGGGAAACCCGAGCGTCTTCGTGTAGTACGTGACCGCCTCGTCGAGGTTCGGCACGTTCATCCCGATGTGATTGACTCCGACGAGTCCCGTGTTCGGACTCTGGGCCGCGACCGTGTGAAGGCCGACGCCCACCAGCAACCCGGTGACAAACAACATGCACGCTCTCATCGCAGTTCCTTTCTGGCGCCTCTACACGTGTTTCTCTCAGCGAAGGACATCGCTCGCTTCGGCCTGCTTGATCATGACGTCGGCGTCCTGTTGCAGCAGATACCGTTCCTGCACGAGTTTGCTCGCAGCGCGGCTGACCACCTGTACATAGTCGTCGTGCGAGCGATACCGCTCCTCGAGGGACGGCCGCGGATCGCCGCTCGCGAGTCGTTCGGCTTTCGTTTTCGCGAACGCGATATAGCCGCCGCTGTTGCCGCACACTTGTCCTTTGAGCGGTCCCGATGCCGTCACATTCCACCCGGTATAGGTGCCCAGCGGCGCCGCCTGCAGCGGCGATTTCACGCCGGCCACTTCGTTGCCATCAGCGTCGACCTTGACGACGAGCTGCGGCAGCGATCGCTTGACCTTCGGCACGGCTGTGAGAAAGCCGGAGGCGTCCTGATAGTTGAAGTGAGGTCCGAGATCGTAATCGAGCAGCGGATGGACAAGATTCTCGGGTGAAGGTTTCCCGGGAATTTTTGGAAATGCCATCGCCGCGGCCGTGTCCTGCACGAGCGTGCCATCCGCAATCGTCGGATATCGGCTCGGCGGCATCGGCGTGCCGGTCGTGACCCATGCGACGAACGATTTCATCAGCGCGGATCGCATCGGGGCGCTCGGCGCAGGATTCACCGGCAGGTCGCAGCCTGCGGCCGCTACCTCGGCGCTGCTGAATCCACCGCGGCCGCCTCCGTGTGTGACGCCGGCGAAAAAGTAGCGGCGAACGTTGTCCGGCGGCGCAATGTCGGCCACGGCGTCGGTGCCGACGAGCATGAACGAGGCACGCAAGGTCCAGATCTCGCTGCTGCCGAAGGTCTCCATGATCTTCGGACAGGTGTTGGTGGTGCGGCAGCGATCGAGCAACCCGGATGTGCCGCGTCCCCGTGGGACGTCGTTCCAGTCTTCCCACCAGACAGGCGCCTCGGTGCCGAGCTCGTAGAATCCCACCGCGCCGCTCGGCAGCGCAAATCGTCGATTCATATCGAGCACGCGCGACGCGATGTTCGGATTGCTGCCCTCCCACACGATGCGCCCGTTTTCATCCTGGTTGAAACCGAGCCGGATGAGCGCGCGCAGGAAGGTACCCGATTGCGAGCTGCCCTCTGAGATCGCCCAGCGCACGGCCCCGGCAACAGGATTCGGCGTGCCCGCATCATCTTTCTTTTCGTGGCGGAAAAACGAATTGAGATCGCGCGTGGCTGCGAACCCGATGCCGAGCACGAGCGGATCCGTCACCGTGTACTGCAGCTCGTACAGCAGAGAGGGGTTGAAGCCGTTCTTCAAGCAGATGTGCGCGGGATCAGGCGTTCCGGGAAACGGCATTTTCTCGCACGTCGCGAACGCCCAATCGGTGCCCGCAATCTTCACCAGCCCGCTCTTGACGCCCGTGGCGCTTTCCGACACAGCTGAAACCAGCATCGCCTTCGTCGTGTCGAGCGTCGCCGGCGGATACGGGGACGGCGTCGCGCGCGGAATGATCAGTGCCGCGGTGGTGCCGCTCTGACCGAGGATGCGGATGATGAGCGGTCCGGTGATGCTGCTGCCGTCCGGATTTTTTGCGCGTGGTACCTGGATCGTCTGGTTGATGGCCGTTGGCACAACATCGCCCTGCCACCCGCTGACGAGCGAGATGTGTCCCTCGGGGCTCGCCGCTGCCGCTCCATTGCCCCGATTCACGACTGAATACATCAACACGCCGCTCGCCTTCGAGAGATCGATCGGTTTCATCAGCGAGAACGTGCCGACGTACTCGACCTTGCCGCGCGCATTGCGCGGCGCGAACTGGATGTCAGTGATGAGCGCGTTCTTCAGGTCGGCGGGATCGAGCTCGCCGTAGAACTTGCCGCTCATGCGCTCGTACGGCGGCGTCTGGATTGCCCCCTGAGCGCCCGGAGACGGCGAGTCGACCCGCTCGACCTTCGCAATTTCGATGCGAGTCACGCGCGCCTCGGTGATGACAGTCGAACAGACGAAAGCGACGGCGACGGCGGCGAACGCACTTTTAACCATCTTGCCCTCCCGGCGGCGCAAGGATAGCACGCACCGCTGGCCGGCTCGGCACGGTAAACCGCGACGCCTGATTGCCCCTTCCGCGGATACAATGCCTCCGGCTGGGACGGCCCGCCTGCATCAATCCATGCAAGGAGATTCCGTACAAACCGCTATCGCCGAGTGAAAAGGCGGCCCTCGTGAGGCCCCGCGAGAGGCGTAAACTGCTGCACATGAGGATTCCCGCCTTGACGTTGCTCGCGGCAGCGGCGCTTGCGTTCGCCGGCGTAGCCTGGGCTCAATTTGGCCGGGGCGGGGACGCCAGCATCGGGGCGCACACGGCACGCCCGAACAGCTTCGACGGCCGATTCCACTACTGTCGGGCCATGTACCGGATGAATCTCGGCGGCGATGGTGGCAGCTGGCTGACGGACTATCCGCTCGCCGACATCGACCTCTCGATTCGGCTCGCCGAGCTCACGAAGATACGGGTCGGCTTCGACGCGGCGGGCCGGCCGCAGCACCTCATCGTGGCGCTGACCGGCGATGAGCTGTTCCAATGCCCGTTCATCATGATGCAGGAGGTGGGCAGGCTCTTCTTCAGCGACGAGGATGCGGCCAGGCTCAGGACCTATCTGCTGAAGGGCGGCTTCCTGTGGGTGGACGATTTCTGGGGCTCGTACGCCTGGGATACCTGGGCCAGCCAGATTGGAAAAGTGTTGCCTCCGAGTGAGTACCCGATCGTCGATCTGCCGATGGACCACGCAATTTTCCACACCATGTTCGACCTTCGAGCGGTACCGCAGATCCCTGGCATCGGCTTCTGGCGAGGGAGCGGAGGCGGCACATCGGAGCGGGGCGCGGACAGCGCCCAGGTCCACGCGCGTGCCATCTCCGACCGTCAGGGACGCGTGATGGTCTTGATGACGCACAATACCGACGTCAGCGACTCGTGGGAGCGCGAAGGCGAGGATCCTCGATATTTCTACAGGTTCTCGGTGGAGGGTTATCAGGTCGCGCTGAACGTGGTGCTCTATACGATGACGCACTGACACCGTGGCGCCAGGCGCGTGTAGCGCAGACGAAATAGCCTCCTCTTGAACTACTGTCCACGGAGCTGCTGAAGCTGGCCCTTGACTTGCGCGTTGTTCGGATCCAGCTCCAACGCCTTCTCGAGATCCTTGATCGCGGCTTGTTTGTCGCCTTTGGCGCTTCTGGCCTGCGCCATCGCCAGATAGGTCCGCGCCGACTTCGGGTAGTACTCCAGATTGGTCTGCAGGTACGCGAGCGCATCGTCTGGGTTCTTCGCAGTGATCGCGCGCTGCGCGATCCCCAGCAGCGCGTTCTCGGTGAAGTCGTACTGCTGGCCGCCGTAGTACTGCGTCCGCAGCTCCTTGTACTTCGCCAGGCCGGCGGCGCCGCCGCTCGCCGCGGCGTCGGTGACCACGTCGGCGAGCGATCTGGGAATGGGGAGGCCACGATGGCATGAGCTGCAAAGCACGCGGACCGGCGCCCCGGGTTGACCATTGACGGACGTGGGCCCTGCCCCGGCCGGTTTGCCCACGATCGCGGGGAGCACCACGTTGATGGAGTCCCTCAGGAGGATCATCTGACGCGCCACTTTCTTTTCCCGCTTCTCATCCGAGGCAAAATCGAGCCGGCCCCCCTGCTCCACATGACAGTAGTTGCACTGCACGCCGAGCGAATCGTCGAAGGCGTTCATGAACTGGAGGACGACCGCTCGCGACGTGTCCTTCGGCCAGACCTGTAGATTGGTCATGGGCGGCGGCGCCTGCTGCCCGCCGCCGGCTGGGGTCTGCGCCGAAGCGAGTAAGCCGGCGAGAAGAACGATTCCAAGTGCGATTCCGTATGACACGCGTTTCATGGTTGTACCTCGATCAATTGCCGGCTCTACAGGGGTCTATACCACCGCTGATCGTACAGAGCGCCGAGAAGCGGGGTGATCTCGCGGCGGAAGGTCCGTGTATGCTGAGCCAGCTGGTGGTCATCGCCGGATTTCTGATCCGCCCACGCCTCGATCGCCGTGAAATGGTTCGTCCTATTCGTCTGGTGCACGAGATCGAAGCGGACGTTGCCGGAGTCGTTGCGGCTCTGATCGATCAACGGCTGCATCAACCGCATTGCGGCGTCACGGCTCGTCCCCGGCACGTCGATGTGCGTCACGATGTAGACCGTGCCACGGCCCTCGCGCAGCGGCGCCACCATCGTCGCCACGCACAACCGTTCATCGATCGGCGCGAGCAGCAGCGGCGCGACCTGTTCCCGGAACTGCGTGGTGTGCGCGGCGCCGGCGTGCGCGTCGAGCGCCCGCTGATCTTTCCAGATCTCGAGAAGCAGGAACTGATTTGAGTCGGTCGTGCGCTGCAGGGCTTCGTAGCGCATCGGGCCTTCCTTGCGGCTCGCGTCTGCGAGTTGCCTGAGCATCATCGCGACCCGGCCTTGCGATGCGGCCGCCGCCTCGATGTAGCTCACGACGTAAAGCGTCGAGTCTCCCTGCGCGCTGAGTACCGGTGGTGAACCAGCAACAGACAAGGACAGGAGGACGCCGATGCCGGAGAGGACGTAGCGCATGGCCTTTTGGGGTGGCGAGAGTATACGCCTATGTGCTCGCGTTCGAAATGCGAGGCTCGGGAGACGGCGCGCGCGCGTTAGTTCGCCGGCACGAGCTGCTTCAGCTCCTCGAACCAGGGTCCCGTCCGTCACGCGACCAGAGTGGGAGGAGCTGTTTACCGTCTGCCGACCAACCGTTGGCGAGCAGATCGAGCGCCAAGGGTGGAAACGATTTCGTACGGGCCGAGACGGGTGCCGGGGGTGAGGGCCACGGTTCTCGTGGATTATACGGGCGCGGAGTGCGAATTCTACGGGAGATCTCGGCGTTTTGATCGAGCGCGTATCATGTCGGGACGGCTTCTCGAACGCGCCAGGTCACGTGTTCGGCCATCTGTACCGAATCAGCGAGGCGACTCATGCTTTTCAGTGACCCGCACGTCGGCGGACCCATCATGCGCGTCATCCGAGGCGTGGCTCCACCGCGCGCGCGGTTCCGGCTCGCGACCGCAGTGGCCGTCATGGTCTGCGGCGTTGGAGCCGCCGCTGAAGACTGGCCCCAGTTTCTCGGTCCCGATCGCAACGGCGTATACCGAGGACCGGCGCTGGCGGAGACCTGGCCCGCCGGAGGCCCCCGCGTGGTGTGGCGGAAGCCGGTGGGGCAGGGCTTCGCGGGACCGGTCGTCGTCCAGGGCCGCGTCCTCGTGTTTCACCGGATGGGGAATAACGAGATCGTCGATGCGCTCGACGCGAAGACGGGTGCGAGCCAGTGGCGGTATCAGTATCCGACGACCTATCGCGACGACTTCGGGTTCGACGAGGGCCCGCGCTCAGTGCCCGTGGTCTCCAACGGGGTCGTCTACACCTACGGCGCCGAAGGGCAGCTGCACGCCGTCGATCTCGCGACCGGACAGCGGGTCTGGAGTGAGGACACGATGCGCCGATTCGGTGTGCCGAAAGGATTTTTCGGGGCTGCCGGATCGCCGCTCGTCGAGGACGGCCGCGTGCTGGCCAACGTCGGCGGACCGAAGGCTGGTGTGGTCGCCTTCGACGCCAGGACCGGCAAGGTGCTCTGGACGGCGAGTGACGATCAGGCGAGCTATTCATCAGGCGTCGCCGCCACGATCGCCGGCCGCCGCTACGCGATTTTCCTGACGCGCAACGGGCTCCTCGGTCTCGACCCGGCGACCGGTGCCGTCGCGTTTCAGCGGAACTGGCGGGCGCGTCTCGCTGCGTCGGTCAACGTCGCGGCCCCGCTGGTTGTCGGCGACCTCATCTTCGTCTCGGCCGAGTACGGGCCCGGTGCCGGTGTGTTGCGTCTCGAGGGTTCGAAGCTGGTCGACGTGTGGGCATCAGACGACGTGCTGTCGAACCACTACGCGAACAGTGTCTATCGCGACGGATACCTGTACGGCTATCACGGCCGCCAGGAATTCGGTCCGAGCCTGCGAGCCGTCGAGCTGAAGACCGGGAAGGTGCAGTGGAGCGAAGAACGGTTTCGCGCCGGTACGATCACGCTGGTCGGCGACCGTCTGCTCGTGATTCGCGAAGGCGGCGAGATGATCCTGGCTCCGGCCTCGCCACAGGCGTTCCGTCCGCTGGCACGGGCGCAAATCCTGACCGGCACGGTGCGGGCGTATCCTGCCGTGGCGGACGGCTTCGTCTACATTCGCAACGACGCCACGTTGATCTGTCTGGATTTACGCCGCTGATGCGATCGACAGGCGAACGCTCGTTGACGATCGTGCGGGTCCCCCGGCGCGGAATCCAGCTGTGGATTCGAACATCTGCAGCGATCCTGCTCGGCGGTGCCGCCGCCGCACAGACGGTTCCCCAAAGCGCGCAGACGCTGCTCGATCGTGCCGTCGCCTCATTCGCCGCCGGGCGGGTGGCCCAATCGGTGACGGAGTTCGACGACCTGGTGCGCCTCGTGCCCGGCAACGCGCCGTATCTGTGGCAGCGCGGCATCGCGCAGTACTATGCGGGCCGCTTTCACGAATGCCGCGCGCAGTTCGAGTCTCACCGCACGGTCAATCCCGACGACGTCGAGAACGCGGCGTGGCATTTCCTGTGCGTGGCGCGCGGTGAGTCGGTGGCTGCGGCGCGTCGGGCGCTGCTGCCGGTCGGTCCAGACGGGCGGGTGCCGATGCGCGAGATTTACCAGATGTTTCGTGGCGTCCTTGGACCCGACCAGGTGATGACCGCGGCGGGCCCGCGCCCCGATGGGCAGTTCTACGCGCACCTCTACGTTGGGCTCTACCTGGAAGCGGTCGGTGATCGAGCCCGTGCGCTCGAACATCTGCAGTCGGCCGCCGATCGCCGTTACGCGAGCGTCGGCGGGTACATGCACATGGTCGCTGGCGTGCACCTGGCGCTCCTGCAAAGCGCACGTTGACGAAGGCGGGCGATGTTTTTGCGGTCGTCCGCGCGGGCGAAGTGTATGATTCGGCCACCATTAGATCGGTTGTCAGTTGCCCGCAGTCAGTTCCCAGTTGTGTTATGCGTGGAATCGCGCTGAAAACTGGCTACTGGGAACTGAAAACTGCGCCAGGTAATCGGGACTAAGGAGGGGCGGGAATGGAGAGGCGCGAATTTCTTGCGGGGCTTGCCACGCTCGGTGCCGCGGCTCTGATTCCTGAGGCGATTTCAGGGGCGCAGAATCGCCCCGTCGCGTCCGTCGGTCCGGGTCGGATCGATGTTCACCACCACTTCTCGGCATCCGGATTCGTCGCCGAGATCAAGGCGAGGAATACCGGCCAGACCGCGTTGATGGAATGGACGCCTCAAAAGTCGATCGAGGACATGGACAAGGGCGGCGTCGCCACGGCGATCGTTTCGATCAGCGAGCCGAACGTCTGGTTCGGCGACAATCAGAAGGCGCGCGCGCTGGCGCGTGAGTGCAACGAGTACGGCGCCAGGCTGATGGCCGACTATCCCGGCCGCTTCGGCTATTTTGCCGCGCTGCCGCTGCCCGATGTCGACGGCGCGCTCAAGGAAATCGCGTACGCTATGGATACGCTGAAGGCAGACGGGATCTGCATGATGACGAGTCATGGCGGCAAGTACCCCGGCGATCCCGCGTTCGTGCCGGTGATGGACGAGCTCAATCGCCGCAAGGCGGTCGTGTATTCGCATCCGTTCCGAGCCGAGTGCTGTCAGAACCTTCTTCCGCAGGGGCGCGGTCTCGGCGGCGAGCTCCCGCACGACACGACAGTGGCGATTACGAGCGTGCTGTACAGCGCCACCGTCGTGCGGTGCCCGGACATCCGTTTCATCTGGTCCCACGGCGGCGGCACCGTTCCGTTCATCACGAGCCGCCTCGCGGGCGCCGAGTCGCGTCTGCCGAAGGGGCTGATCTACGAGCTGCAGAAGATGTATTACGACACCGCGCAGGCGTTCAACGAGTACACGCTGCCGTCGTTCAAGAAGCTCGTCCCGGCGTCGCACATCTTATTCGGAACCGATTTTCCGTTTGCCGGCGGTTCGGCGGCGGTTGCCAAAGGCCTGAGGGAAAACAGCGACTTCACCGCGGCCCAGTTGCGCCTCATCGATCGCGACAACGCGCTTGGGTTGTTTCCACGTCTGAAAGGGTAAAGGAGACTTCGGCCCATGTCGAAGGAAACAGGTATGAATGATCGCCGCGACTTCATGAAGCTCGGCCTCGGCGCCGCCATGACCGCGCTCAATATCGGCAGCGGCGGTTCGGTAGCCGCACAGACCGGAGCACCCCAGCGGAGCGCCAGCCGTATCCGTTCCGTCGACATGCACAGCCACTGGTCGCCGGAGGCCTACAACAAGGCGTTTGCCGCCAAGGTCGGCAAGCCTCCGGACGAAGTGAACAATCCGTTGTACTTCGATCGGGAGAAGCGCACCCAGTGGATGAACACCAACGGCATCCAGGTGCACCTTCTCACCATGTCGGGCCGCATGCCATGGTGGCAGGTCTCGCCGCAGGACGGCGCGGAGCTCGCGCAGGTCATCAACGACGAGGCGATTGCCTGGCACAATGCGGATCCGAACCGCTTCTTCGGCGCTGCGGAATTGCCGGTCCGTGATCCGCAGCTGGCGTTGAGGGAACTCAATCGCGTCGCCGGCAAGCCCGGCATTCGCGCCGTGCACGTGCCGAATTCGATCGAAGGGCAGGACTACCTGTTCGAGCCCGGATTTGAGCCGGTGTTCGCGCGCATCGAGGAGCTCGGGTATCCGCTGACGTTCCATCCGCTCGATGGCGAGCCGAATATGTACGGCGGCAAGGACAGGCTGGGAGGGAAATGGGGATTGAGCAATCCCGTCGGCTTCCCGGCCGAGCACTCCACCACCGCGGCCAAGTTCATCGTCAGCGGCACGCTGGACAAGTTCCCGAGGCTGGACGTCGTGCTGCCGCATGCCGGCGGCTCGTTCGCGTTCATCGCCGGCCGCCTGGATCGGTCGTTCAAGAACAGGAGACCTCCGCTCCTGCATACGATGCGCGAGTACGTGCGCCGCTTCCACTACGACACGCTCGCCTTCTGGCCGGAAGCGCTGAAGTATGTAATTGATGTTGTCGGCTCCGACCGCGTGGTGCTCGGCACCGATATCTACTACGGGATGGACGAAGAGCACCCGGTCGAGTTCGTCGATCAGTTGAAGCTGCCGGCCGCGGATCGCGACCGCATTCTCGGCGGCAACGCGGGGAGACTGTTGCGTCTGTGAGGAAGGCTGCGGTGGCCGGAGGGCGCTGTCGACAGGTGGGAGGAATGTGATGAGAAAAGTGGCTTGGACGCTGCTGGTCGGTGGACTCGTTGGGATCTCAATGACACTGACCGCACAGCAGGCGGGTCCGGATCTGATCCTGATCAACGGAAAGATCATTACCGTCGATGGCGTCTTCTCGATCGCGCAGGCGGTCGCGATTCGCGGGGACCGCATCGTGGCAGTCGGCACGAACCAGGAGGTCACCCGGCTCGCCGGCCCGAACACGCAGCGCGTCGATCTGCGCGGCAAGTCGATGGTGCCCGGCTTCATCGACAACCACGCGCACTTCCAGGAGGAAGGCGCCTACTGGACGCTGGAGCTGCGCTTCGACGGCGTGGACACGCGCAAACGCGCGCTGGAGCTGATTGCCGCGAAGGCCAAGGCGACGCCGAACGGCGGCTGGGTCTACAACCTGGGCGGCTGGTCGCCCGACCAGTTCTCGGACGACAAGCGCGAGTTCACCCGCGAGGAGCTCGACAAGGTCGCGCCGAACAATCCGGTGTTCCTGCAGTTCACTCGGTCAGCGCAGTATCTCAACAGCAAGGCGATCGAGAAGCTCGGCCTCGACAAGATGACCGATCCGTGGATCGAGCGCGACGCCAGCGGCCGCCCGACCGGCATCACGCGTGTGGAAGGGCGCGGCCGGCTGTTCAACGCGGCCGGCTTCCTCAAGACTGAGAACGGCGGCAAGGTCGACCTGCCGATGGACGTGATCGTCGCCAGCCAGAAGGCGATGCTCAAGGACCTGAACGCGGCCGGGCTGACCGCGTCGGGCGGGCAATGCCTGTGGGAGGACCTCTACCGCCAGTTCCAGCGTGAAGGGACGGCGAGCATGCGCTTCTTCTGCTTCCGCACGGTGGCGGCGGGCGGACGCGGCGCCGGCGTGCTGGAGCAGCAGATCGCGCAGGTGGCGTCGCTTCGCTATCACACCGGCGACGAGTGGCTGGACTACTCCAACTACGGCGAGCGGTTCCCCGGCGGCGGCGGCGGCGACGTCGTGGCCCCCGGCCCGGAGCCGATCGCGTCTCAGGAGGCCTGGGACACGTGGGGCCGTTTTGCCCTGGCCGCGGCGAAGGCCGGCGTGCCGGCGCAGCTCCACACCGTTACCGAAAAGGCGATCGACGCGCAGCTCGATCAGCTCGAGAAGATCAGCAAGCAGGTCGACCTGCGGCCGCTGCGCTGGGCCTTCATGCACATGGAGGGGGTCACGCCGCCGCAAATCGAGCGCATGAAGAAACTGAACATGTTCATCGCGTTGAACCCGCGGCCGATCGTGTCCGGCGGCCTGCTGCACCGCATCCAAGGCGACAAGGGCTACGCCATGCCGCCGATGCGC
Source organism: Acidobacteriota bacterium (assembly GCA_023265105.1). Taxonomy (GTDB): domain Bacteria; phylum Acidobacteriota; class Vicinamibacteria; order Vicinamibacterales; family CAVVIG01; genus JAHFUJ01. Next base: position 493 of record JAHFUJ010000122.1, on the reverse strand, counting down.
GAGATCCAGGACAGCGGCATCCTGTGGGGCCTCGGCACGGACGCCTTCGAGGTCAACCAGTTCCGTCCGTTCCAGGCGCTGTACTTCGCGGTCACCGGCAAGATGGTTGGCGGCACGGTGGTGAACACCCACACGGTCAGCCGCGAGGCGGCGCTCATCGCGCACACGCGCAGCAACGCGTATCTGTTCTTCCGCGAGAACGACCTCGGCTCGATCCAGCCTGGTCGCTTCGCGGACCTCGTCGTCACCGACAAGGACTACCTGACGGTGCCGGCCGATCAGATCAAGGACATCAAATCGGTCATGACGATTGTCGGAGGCAAGGTCGTGTTCGACGCGGCGAAGGAGTCGTCGCCGTCGACGCGGTAATTGTTCGCCTACGATCCCTTGCTGTAGGTCAGCGTCGCATTGGTCGATGGCCCCGGTTGCTCGGTCCCCCGGACAATGGTCAACCCTCGGCCGCTCAGGCTCAAGATGTCCCTCAGCTGGTTCA
>JAHFUJ010000121.1:8688-12769 GCA_023265105.1 Acidobacteriota bacterium | reverse complement strand
AGCCGGACCGTGACAGTACGTAGTGTCCGGCTTTAGCCGGACCATGACGATGAAAGACAAAACCGAGCGCGAACTGGCGCAAGCCAACATTGCCGAGAACCGCAAAGCGCACCACGACTACCACCTCTTCGAGACGTTCGAGGCGGGCATCGTGCTGCTCGGCACCGAAGTGAAAGCCATCCGCGAAGGACGCGTCAACCTGCGCGACAGCTTCGCGCGCGTCGACGACGGCGAAGTCTATCTTTACAACGTCAACATCAGCCCGTACAGCCATCGCGGCTACGCCCACCACGAACCGTTGCGCCGCCGCAAGCTGCTGCTGCACCGCGTCGAGATCCGCAAGCTCGTCGGCAAGACGGTCGAAAAGGGGATGACGCTGGTTCCCGTCCGCATGTACTTCAGCAAAGGCCGCGTCAAAGTGGCGATCAGCCTCGCGAAAGGGAAGAAGGAGTACGACAAACGCGAGACCATCAAGCGGCGCGAGACCGATCGCGAGACGCGCGCCGCGATCAAGTCCAGGCGGTAGAATAGAACCCCTTTCAAAACCCGCGTGGCGTCCGCCTTCAGGCGGATCTACCACCCCAGCGCGGCTGCCGCGCTGGGGGCCCCGGCCTGGGGCCGGCTAAAGCCGGCCGCCACGTTTTTTGAAAGGGGTTGCAACCAGTCATGACGACTAAGGTGCCGCTCCTCGACCTCCAGGGGCAATACCGGCCGCTGCGCGACGAGATTCTTGCCGCAATCGCGCGCGTCTGCGACAGCCAGCGCTTCATCATGGGGCCCGAAATCGCGGCGCTCGAAGACGAGATGGCGCGGCTGCTCGGTATTCGCCACGCCGTCGCGGTCTCGTCAGGAACCGACGCGCTGCTGTTGGCGCTGATGACGCTCGAGATCAAGACCGGCGACGAAGTCGTCACGACCCCGTATTCGTTTTTCGCGACCGCCGGCGCCGTCGTGCGCGTCGGCGCGCGGCCGGTCTTCGTCGACATCGACCCGGCCACCTTCAACATCGATCCCGAGCGGATTCGCCCGGCCCTCACGCCGCGGACGAAGGCCATCCTGCCGGTCCACCTGTTCGGCCTGAGCGCGGATCTCGATCCCGTCGCCGACATCGCATCGCGCGCGGGCATTCCCGTCATCGAGGACGCGGCGCAGGCCATCGGCGCCACGTACAAAGCGCGACCGGTCGGCGGCATCGGCACGTTCGGCTGCTTCTCGTTTTTTCCGACCAAGAACCTCGGCGCGTTCGGCGACGCGGGTCTCCTCACGACCAACGACGAAGGAATCGCCAAGCGCGCGCGCCTGCTGCGCACGCACGGAATGGAGCCGAGGTACTACCATCATCTGGTCGGCGGCAACTTCCGGATGGACGCGCTGCAGGCGGCGATTCTTCGCGTGAAGGCGCCGCACCTGGCGGCGTGGACCGCCGCGCGCCGCGCGAATGCCGAGCGGTATCGCACGTTGTTTGGCGACGCCGGCCTCGGCGATCGCGTGACGTTGCCGGTCGAGCCGCAGGACCGCCGCCACATCTTCAATCAATTTGTGATCCGCACGGCCGACCGCGACGGGCTCAAACGGCATCTGGACGAGCGCGGCATCGGCACTGAAATCTACTATCCCGTGCCGTTCCATCTCCAGCCGTGCTTCGCCCATCTCGGCTATCGGCGCGGCGAGTTCCCGCACGCCGAGCGCGCCGCAGCCGAGAGCCTGGCGCTTCCGATCTACGGCGAGCTCGCCGCGGCGCAGCAAGAGGCGGTCGTCGGCGAGGTGGCCGCGTTCCTCCACCGCAGCGCCGCCGTCTCGTGAACGGGAATGAGTAAACCTGACTCGCCCGTTCACCGCGCGGCGACCGGTCGCCATCGCCGCACGCCGGGCCTGACGACGCAGATCTTCATCGGGCTCGTCGCCGGCATTCTCGTCGGCTCTGTCTGGCCCGGCTTCGGCGTCGCGATCAAGCCGTTGGCCGATGCCTTCCTGCGGTTGATCAGAATGATCATCGCGCCGTTGCTGTTCGCGACGCTCGTCGTGGGCATCGCCGGCACCGGCGACTTGAAGGCGATGGGGCGGATCGGGCTGAAGGCGATTGTGTACTTCGAGGGCGCGACCACGGTGGCGCTGTTCCTCGGTCTGGGCCTCGTCAATCTGTTCAAGCCCGGCGCCGGGCTTGCGATGCCAATCGGCGCCAACACCGCCGGGCTCGTGGCGATGGCGCAGAGCCAGCAGCACGCCTGGGACATCTTCCTGCACCTGTTTCCCACCTCCGTCGTCGACGCGATGGCGCGCGGCGACATTTTGCAGCTCGTGGTGTTCTCGACGTTCTTCGGCGTTGCGCTCGCCGCGATCGGCGCGAAGGGCCGGCCGGTTGTCGACGTGCTGGACGCGACGGCGCACGCGATGTTCAAGGTCACCGCTTACGTGATGGCGTTTGCGCCCGTCGGCGTCTTTGCCGCCATTGCGGCGACGGTCGGCGGGAACGGGCTCGCGATCTTGTTCACGCTCGGTAAGGTGATCGCGTTGATGTACGTCGGTCTCACAATCTTCGTGCTGACCGTCGTTGGCGGCGTGTCGTATCTGATACGGGTGCCGTTCCTGATCTTCGCGAAGGCCATCCGCGAGCCGTTTTTGATCGCGTTCACGACGGCCAGCTCGGAAGCCGCCCTGCCCAAAGCGCTCGAGGTGATGGAACGTTTCGGCGTCCCCAAGAACATCGTGGGGTTCGTGCTGCCGACCGGTTACAGCTTCAACCTCGATGGCTCGACGCTCTATCTCTCGCTGACGAGCGTGTTCGTTGCACAGCTCGCCGGTGTGTCGATGACGTTCGGCCAGCAGCTCGTCATGATGCTGACTCTCATGCTGACGAGCAAAGGCGTCGCCGGCGTGCCGCGCGCCGCACTCGTCGTTCTTACTGCGACGCTCACGCAGTTCGGGTTGCCGCTCGAGGGAGCGGCGATCCTCCTCGGCATCGATCAGATCATGGACATGGGTCGCACGGCCGTGAACGTGATGGGCAACTGCATCGCCACCGCGGTCGTCGCGCGTTGGGAAGGCGTGTTCGACGACGCGCAGATGAGGGCGTTTGCGGTGGATCGCGCGTCCCGGGCGGCGTGATGCGGATGGCTGTGGTCGGCGCGCGGGGTCAGCTCGGGGCCGCGGTCGTCAACGAATGCGGCTCGGCCCACGAGGTGACGGCGTTCGCCCGCGCCGCCCTGGATGTCACCGACGGCAACGCCGTGGCCTCGGCGATGAACGGCGCGCGGCCGGAGGTCATCATCAACTGCGCCGCGTACAACAACGTGGACGCGGCCGAAGATCATCCCGTCGACGCGCTCAACGGCAACGCGTTTGCCGTGCGGTCGCTGGCCCGCGCGGCGGCCGACCACGGCGCGACGCTGGTCCACTACAGCACCGATTTCGTCTTCGACGGCACTGCGTCGGCGCCGTATGCGGAAGACGATCAGCCGAATCCCCGCAGTGTGTATGCCGCGTCCAAGCTGCTCGGCGAGTGGTTTGCCGCCGATGCCCCGCGCGCCTACGTGCTGAGGGTCGAAAGCCTCTTCGGGCGCGCGCCGGACGGCGGGCCGGCGAAGGGCAGCGTCGCGGCCATTTTGAAGACGATCGTCGCCGGCGGCGAGCCGCGCGTCTTCGAAGACCGCACCGTCTCGCCGACCTACGTCGTCGACGCGGCGCGCGCGACCAGGCGGCTCGTCGAAGCGAATGCGCCGGCGGGCCTTTACCACTGCGTCAACTCCGGACACTGCACGTGGCTCGAGTTCGCGCGCGAGCTCGCGCGACAGCTCGGCGTCGACGCCCGCTTGATTCCGGTGCGCGTCGCCGATGTGCCGCTGCGGGCGAAGCGTCCGCAGTACTGCGCCCTGTCGAACGAGAAACTCGCCTCGCTTGGGATCGTGATGCCGACCTGGCAGGACGCGCTGGCGCGGTATCTGGAAGCCCGAGGCTGAAGTCGGTCCACAGGCAGCGAGGGCACCGAGTAGTGGGCCACATAGAAGACACCGAGCCACTGAGAAAGAAACAATCAACGCAGAGCTCGCTGAGTACGCAGAGGGAAGTCCGTAGTTAGTTCGGC
>JAHFUJ010000121.1:0-8588 GCA_023265105.1 Acidobacteriota bacterium | reverse complement strand
GGTCCACAGGCAGCGAGGGCACCGAGTAGTGGGCCACATAGAAGACACCGAGCCACTGAGAAAGAAACAATCAACGCAGAGCTCGCTGAGTACGCAGAGGGAAGTCCGTAGTTAGTTCGGCTGTGCGCGTCGCGACGCGACGCCCGCCGAACTGCTGCCACGCCCCCGTGGCTTTGTGACCGTGTGGCCACATCTTCTTCGTGCGTCTTCGTGCGTCATCGTGCCCTTCGAGTCTTCGTGATTCGCGGTTGGCTTCTGTGCTTCGCGGGCCGTGTCGACTTTCGCGACGGCCGCTACTAGACGGCGCCCGCCACGATGTCGCTCACTAGCCGCCCGACCGCCAGACACGACGTGAGGCCGGGCGAGTCGATGCCCGCGGCGTGAACCACGGCCGGGTTGTCGCGGTCGCGCCGAATCAGAAAATCGGCGAACGACTCGGTCGGCGGATGCAGCTTCGCACGGATGCCGCTGCCCGCCAGCCGTAGATCGTCCAGCGTGATCTCGGGCAGCAGCCGGCGGGCCGGCTCGACGAACGCCTTGAGCGGCAATCGATCGTTCTCGTAGTCGTCTTTGCGTTCCTGGTACCGGATCGTCGGTCCCAGCCACACGTTGCCGCCCGTCGACCGCGTGAGGTGCGTGCCCAACCCGTGGCCGGACGCGTGCGGCAGCGGATAGACGAGCGCGTTGACGAGCGATCGCCTGGCGGGCGCGAGCTCCGCGTATTCTCCGCGACACGGATAGATGGTAAAACGCTCCCCGCCGAGCATCCGCGACGCCTCGTCGGCATACAGACCGGCGGCGTTCACGACGGTGCGCGCGAGGATGGTTTCGCGTTCGGTGCGGATCGTCACGCCTTCGCCGGCGGGATCGGCGCCGACCAGCCGCGTTCCCGGCAGAACGATCACGCCCGAGGCTTCGCTCGCACGGAGAAGTGCCGTCACGAGCGCTTCGGCGTCGACGATGCCGGTTTCTGGGGAAAAGAGCGCGGCGGCGGCGCGCACTGCGGGCTCGCGGGCGGCGACGAACGCGCGATCGACGAGCGTCAGTCCTTCGACCCCGTTCGCCACGCCGTGGCGGTGGAGGGCCTCGAGGTCCTGGATCTCGCTCTGGTCGTGCGCGACGATCAGCTTTCCGCATCGCGAGTGCGGCACGGCGTGTCGCGCGCAGAACTCGTACAACCGCCGCCGGCCTTCGATGCACAGCCGCGCCTTCAGCGTGCCGGCGGGGTAATAAATCCCGGCGTGGACAACGCCGCTGTTGTGCGTGCTCGTCTCCATCCCCGGACGCGGATGCCGCTCGAGCAGGCAGGTCGAGTAGCCGCGCTCGGCCATCGCGAGCGCCGACGCCAGCCCGGTGACGCCACCCCCGATCACCGCGACGTCAATCCGTTCCATGACGAAAGCAACGGTCCGCCTGAAGGCGGACGCCACGTGGGGTTTTGAAACCCGCTGGATGGGTCCTGGTCATCAACTCCGGTAGCCGATTGCGGCGTAGTCGAGGTACGAGAACAGCAGGTTGTTGAGGATCGTCGCATTCGCGTTGGCGACACGCGCCGCATCGACGAGCGCGCGCGACGCGGGATCGGCCGCCGCGAGCGTCTCGGCCGGCAGATCGATCGCGTGCATTTTCATGTGATCGGGGACCGGAGCGCTGTAGTGGATCGTCACGTCGCCGAAACCGCTGGCCTGCAGCAGGTACTGCAGCGTCTCGGGGTGAATCGGCCGCACGTGCGTGAAGTCGCGGAGGTAGCCGCTGAAAAACGCGAGCCAGCAGGCTGGGTTGATCGTCTCGATCACGATCGGCGCGCCCGGTCGCAGCTTGTGGAATGCCGTCGCCAGCAGGCGCATCAGGTAGGCCGGCTCGAGATGTTCCACGACCTGCGCGGCCATCAACCCGCCGAGCGATCCGTCCGCCACCGACTCCAAGTAGTCCAGCGCGCCGGATTCGACAACGCCGAGCCCACGCTGGCGGGCGACGGCGACCATCTCGTGGTTGGCATCGACGCCGGTGGCGCGGACGCCCTCGGCTTGGAGCAGCGCAAGAAACTCGCCGCGGCCGCAACCGACGTCGAGCACGTCCGAGGTGCCGGCAAAGACCGGCAGGTAGGCGCGCAGCTTGGCGCGGATCTCCTCGTCGGAGCCGCGGAAGCGGTCCTCGAATCCGACGTACTTATAGTCATCGAGTGGCTGGTGGCTGGTGACTGGTGGCTGAGAGCGGGTGCTGGGCGCTGGGTGCCTGGCGCTGGGTGCTTCCGACTGCTGACTACTGACTTCTGACTGCTGACTATGAGCTTTCAGTTCTCTCGTCAGCATCTGCGTCGCGCGTTGCAGCACGCCGACTTCGGCGCGCAGATCTGGCAGCGCGCCGATCGTTTGCTGTTGCGCGTCGAGCCGCGCAGCCGTCCCGGCCGCGACAGACCGATCCTTCGTGTCGACGAAGGCGGTGATCTGCTGGAGAAAGACAATGAGCGCGGCTTGAAACCGCTCGAAGCTCGCCTGGCGATCGCGCTCTCGCGCGATCAGCCCATCGAGCGCGTCGGCGACTCGGCGGTTGAGCGCCTGCTGGCGGTCGAAAAACGGCGCGAGCCAGCGATCGACCCCGCGGAGCCACCGGCCGCGCAAGCCCGCCGGAAGCGGCGGGGCCATCGTCTCGGGCGGCGGCACGCCGCCTGGCAGCTCGATGGCCCGAACGAGCGCGCGATCGAAGGCGGTCAGCGCGTCGTTGTAGCGACGGTCCGCATCCAGCCGCTCGCGATCGTCATCGCTCATGGCGACAGATTGTATATCTTCAACCGGACGTCGCCACAGAGGCATAGAGCACGCAGAAAGAAATGGGCCACGGAGTCACTGAGTCACAGAGAAGGAATCTCTCAGTTGTCTCCGCGACTCTGTGGCAGACTTCCTCTGTGTCTCGGTGGCTGCGTGTCGAAAGCACTCGTGCGGGCGGAGGTTCGGTGAGGCACGTTCGACCGCAGCTTGCCTTCGTGCTGGGCGCGCTTGCGTATGTGTTCGCTCCCGGCCATTCGGGAGTTCCGGATCATGGCGCTCCCATCGGCCCCTTCGCTGCTGCCGCCCTGGCGCTCGTGCTCTTCGCCGTGGCGTTCTGGTGGCGCGCGGACGTGTCCCGCACGAAGCTCACGAGAATCGCGATGGCGATGTGGGCGTGCGCGCTGCTGAAAGTCGCGATTGGGATCGCGGCCCCGACCGAAGGCTGGCTCGCCTCTCAGTACGCGAACGACACACTCCGGCCGCCGATCCGCCGTTCGACGGAGTTCCACCTCCCTGACGCGACGCGCATCGATCGCAGCATCCAATTTCGCGAAGATCGATTTCCCGTCTACTTTCTGAACGAGGCGGACTTCAATCGCGGGCTCCGCCGCGAAGTCGACGAGCCGTTTTCAATACGATGGATCGGCCACATCGATCGGCCGGGCGCCGGCGTCGTACGTCTCTCGTTGGCCGCGCGAGGGGCGCTGGAGGCGAAAATCGACGGAGCCTCAACGGCGACCCTCGACGCCGTACCGCCCGTCGTCGGCCGGGCCGACGCCACGGTTCCGCTCGCGCCCGGCCCGCATGTCGTCGAGATCACCTACCGCAAGGCGGCGGTCGTCCACGCGCTCGTGGAAGTCTCGGCCCGCGACGCGTCGGGACCGATCGTGCCAGTGACGCCCCATCCAGTTTCGGCCGCACGCAGGCTGGCCGGCCGCCTGCTGACGTATCCCGCATGGGCGCTGCACGTCGCGGTTGCAGGGCTGACGATTGCCGCGCTGATCATTCTCTACCGGGCATCGCCCCTCGTTTGGACATGGACCGGCGACGGGGGTGCGCGCACGGCCGCCTTCGTGATGTTCGCGATTTTCTTTGTTCAAGGCCTGATCCGCAGTGCGCCGTTCATCGGCAGAACGTGGCGTCTTAGCGGCGGCGATGACTGGCTGGCGTACGAAGCGTCGGCGCGGGAAATCGCGACCGGCGGCATCCTCATGACTTACGGAGAACGCCTCGGCCACGGGTTCGCGTACTTTTATTACCCTCTCTATTCTTACTTCATTGCGCTCGTCCATATTCTCGTCGGCGAGGATCTGTTTGGCGTGATCTTCGTGCAGTTCCTCATTCTCGCGATCACCGGCATCGTCGTGCATCGGACGGCGAAGATGCTCTTCGGTCCGACGGTGGCGTTGTGGGCGCTCGTGGCTCTCCTGGTGGAACAGCAGCTCGACTTCGTCCGGTACTACACAGTCACGCTCCTCAGCGAGAACCTTTATTTTCTGCCGGTCGCGCTGACGGTCTACTTCCTGGTGTCGTTCGCCCAGAGTCGCTCGCGCGCCGCGGTCGTCCTGGCCGGGCTCTCGGGAGGCGTGGCCGCGTTGACTCGACCGTCCATGATGATGTTTCTGCCGCTGTCCATGGTTTTGGTGGCCGTCATCGAACAGCGTGGAGGAGAGCGCTTTACGAAGGCCGTGCGGTCCACGCTCGTATACGGCGCCGTCTTTATAGGGATTGTGCTGTTGGCGACGATCCGCAATTACGTAGTGTCAGGTCACGCGGTGCTCATTACGGCCGGGCAGGGAGGAACGTTCATCGATTACAACGCGCCAACGGCATCAGATGCCGTCGCCTACAAGAGTGCGTGGACGGGAACCATGGCGTCCGCCGCATGGATCCTGTTACGGATGTCCGTCGAACATCCCATCGTTTACCTGACGGGAGTGTTCACGAAGGTGATGTTCAGCCTCGGCATGACACAGTGGATGGGGCAGCGCATCCATCCGGAGCTGGTGCTGCCGAGCGCCGGCTACTTCCTTGCCTTCGTGTTCTGTCCGCACGCGCGGCGGCTCGCCGCCTGGCCCGCGCACTTGTTCGTGATCACCCACCTGGCGAGTCTGACGTTGACGATGCCGGGAAGATACGGGTACCGGTTGATTCTTCCGAATTACTTGTTCTTTGCCATATTCACTGCGGCGTTCATCGTCCGCATCGTTGAGCTCGGACGCCGCCGCCTTCCGCCGGCGCGCGTCGGGTGACCACAGCCGGTTTCATGACTGAGCGGGTGGCCGTGCCCGGGCGCCCGCCGGCGCGGAAGGCCGCCCTTGTCGCATCGTGAGAGAGGCCAGAGCACCGGTGGGCTGGGCGCGGACAGGCCCCGGACCGGTTATGAAACCGGTTGCAGGTACGCCAAACCGTCGGCGCTGCGCTTGACCGCGTGGTGAGCGGCCCGTACAATCGGAACATTCTTTCCGACCTCTTCTTCCACAGCCGGTTTCAGAACCCAACGTGGTGTGCGCCTTCAGGCGGACCAGGGCCGGCTCGAGCCGGCCGCCACCGGTTTTGAAACTGGCTGCAGGATTCTCCGGAGTCAGGATGGCCAAACGGGCGTTAATCACCGGGATTACCGGGCAGGACGGATCGTACCTCGCGGAACTGCTCCTCGAAAAAGGGTACGAGGTCGTCGGCATGATGCGGCGATCGAGCGCGCCGAACCTCTGGCGTATCCAGCATCTGCTCGATCGTATTGTGCTCAAGCCGGCGGACCTGCTCGACCAACTCTCGCTGCTCCGGCTCGTGGACGAAGTGAGACCGCACGAGATTTACAACCTGGCGGCGATGTCGTTCGTGCCGGCCTCCTGGGATCAGCCGATGCTGACCGGCGAGTTCAACGCGCTGGGGGTGACGCGGTTGCTCGACGCGGTCCGCCAAGTGGATCCATCGATCCGCTACTACCAGGCTTCGTCGAGCGAGATGTTCGGAAAGGTGCGGCAAGTGCCGCAGAACGAGCTGACGCCGTTCTACCCGCGAAGCCCCTACGGCGTGTCGAAGGTGTTCGCACACTACATCACCGTGAACTACCGCGAGAGCTACCACCTGTTTGCCGTGTCGGGTATGCTGTTCAATCACGAGTCGCCACGCCGCGGCCTCGAGTTCGTCACGAGGAAAGTGTCCGACGGAGTGGCGCGCATCAAGCTGGGCCTGGCCGACACGCTGTCGGTCGGCAACCTCGACGCGCACCGCGACTGGGGGTTTGCCGCCGACTACGTGCGCGCGATGTGGCTGATGCTCCAGCAGGACCGGGCCGACGACTACGTGATCGCGACCGGCGTCAGTCACTCGGTCCGCGATCTCGTCGAAATCGCGTTCGCGCACGCCGGCCTCGACTGGCAGAAGCACGTGCGGATCGACCCCGCGCTCTTGCGGCCGGCTGAGGTCGATCACCTGCTTGGCGATCCATCGAAAGCACGCGCGGTGTTCGGGTGGACGCCGACGGTCGACTTCAGGCAGCTCGTGGTCATGATGGTCGACGCGGATCTCAAGCTCCTCTCATCGTTGCCGTCGACGGTCGCACGTGTTCCCACGCGGTAACGTACGTGGCGTCCGGCTTTAGCCGGACCCTCTCGTAACAAGTCGGCAGCCTTATGATCGCTAGCCCACACACCAGCGACGTACTCGAGCGGATTCGGACCAAGCAGGCGCGCATCGGCGTCATCGGTCTCGGCTATGTCGGCCTGCCGCTCGCGGTCGAATTCGCACGACAGGGGTTCAACGTCACCGGCTTCGACGTCGACCAGTCGAAGACGACCGAAATCAACGCCGGCAAGAGTTACATTCCCGACGTGCCGCAGGCCGACTTGTGCGCGGTGGTCACAGCCGGAAGGCTGCGCGCGACCCACGACATGAGCCAGCTGGCGGAGATGGACGCGATCGACATCTGCGTCCCCACGCCGCTCCGGAAGACCAAAGATCCCGATCTGTCGTATGTCGTGCTCGCCGTCGAGGCGGTCGCCGCGACGCTCAGGCGCGGACAGCTCGTGATCCTGGAATCGACGACGTACCCCGGGACGACCGACGAAGTCGTCCAGCCGATGCTCGAGGCCAAGGGTCAGAAAGCGGACGTCGATTTCTTCCTCGCGTTCTCGCCCGAACGCGTGGACCCCGGCAATGCGACCTACACGACGCGGAACATTCCGAAAATCGTCGGCGGGGTCGGCGAGGCCAGCACCAGGGCGGCCTGCGCGCTCTACGGCACGATCGTCGATCGCGTCGTTCCGGTCAGCTCGACGCGCGTCGCCGAGATGGTCAAGCTGCTCGAGAACACGTTCCGTGCCGTGAACATCGGCCTGGTGAACGAAATCGCGCTGATGTGCCACAAGATGGACATCGGCGTGTGGGAAGTGATCGACGCGGCCAAGACCAAACCGTTCGGCTTCATGCCGTTTTATCCCGGGCCCGGGCTCGGGGGACACTGCATCCCGATCGATCCGTTCTACCTGTCGTGGAAGGCGCGGCAGAACGGGTTCGAGTGCCGGTTCATCGAGCTGGCCGGCCACATCAACGCCTCGATGCCGCAGTACGTGATCGAGCGCGTCGCCGACGCGCTCAACACGATGCGCAAACCGATCAACGGATCGCGGATTCACCTGTTGGGCGTCGCCTACAAACGCGACGTCAACGACATGCGCGAGTCGCCAGCCCTCGACGTGATCGAGCTGCTGCACAAGCGCGGGGCCGAGCTCAGCTACTCGGATCCGTTCGTGCCGGAGCTGAGGCACGGCGGCCGCGTGATGACGTCGATTTCTGCCGAGCGCGCGCTCGAGCGGGTGCCCGATTGCCTGGTGATTTGCACGGATCACTCGGTGTTCGACTACGACGCGATCGTGGAGAGCGGCGCGCTGATTGTCGACACGCGGAACGCGCTCAAGGACCGGGCGTCGCCGCGGATTTTCCGCTTGTAGGCTCGGGCGCTAATATCCCCGGGCGTTAATATCCCCGTCCCATTTTTAATATCCCCGTCCCTTTTTTTCGCTGGGGAGGCTGTCGGTGCTTGTGATGTTCATTTCGTGAACGCCTGTGCGTTCATATCATGAACGGAGAGCTCCCCTCTTGACAGCCCGCCCCAGTCCGACAATAATGATCGTTCAATTTCTGAACGCCTAACCGCTGGCGGCAAAGCGCTCGCCGGCGCGCGACTTGGCGCCGGCGTCCGATTAGAGCGCGGGGCCCCACGTCGCTCTCAGGAAGAGTTTCAGAGTGTGTGAAGAAATCACGCTAAACGCAGAGGCCGCAAAGACCGCAGAGAAAAATCCTTAAGAAGAATTCTCTGCTCGCTCTGCGTTTAAACGTGGCATTTTTTCACAAGCCTTCAGCTCTTGTCTGTAAGCGAGAAAGCGGTAGCGTGCCTCCTTCTTGCCAGTAGACTCCACCCTCGTCGGCGACCTCTTCCGCCTCGACGGCCAGGTTGCCGTGGTCACCGGCGGCATGGGCCGCCTCGGCAGCCAATACACCCGAGCCCTTGCGGCCGCCGGCGCCTCGGTGGCCGTCTTCGACGTGCCGGGCCGCACCAACGCCTTCGTCCAAACGCTGATCGATCAGAGGCGCCCGGTGTCAACCGACGAGGTCGACGTTTGCAACCGCACCGCCGTCGATCGAGCCATGGCTGCTGTCGCGAGCCGTTTCGGTGCGGCGGGAATCCTGGTCAATAACGCCGGGCTTGGGGCGCCGCCCGACGCGCCCGCGGGCGAGAACGGCCCGTTCGAGCAGTACCCCGAATCGTCGTGGGACGCGATGATGGGATCGCACCTGAAGAGCGCGTTCGTCACG
>JAHFUJ010000120.1 GCA_023265105.1 Acidobacteriota bacterium | reverse complement strand
ATCCGCAACGGGACTCGCACCCCACCGCGCAAGCGTGCGCGGTGGGGGCCCCGCCTGGAGCTTCGATCCGAGCGTCTGCGTGGCCGGGTCGGGCCCCGTTGCGCCTTGTCAACCCAAGTGGGCTCCGGGCGTAATGAGAAGGGCATGTTACGGAAGCTCGATCCAGCGTCCCCCGATTCCCACGGAAGGATCACTCCGCCACTCGCTCGCTGTCGAGACATCATTCGTAAGTGCGACATGCGCGTGCGGAAGGGGCAACGTGCGGCCGCATCGCTGTTCTTTACTTGGGGCTCGAAGGCGTGGGGTACCAGTTGAGAAGACGAACCTCGATCGGCTGGCCCTTCAGCGCTTCCACGAATTCCTCCGGCTTCTGTCCCATGTAGTGATACGGGATGGCCACCTTCGGTTTGAACTCCTTCACGCACGTCGCCGCTTCCGCCGGCAGCATCGTGTACGGCAGGTTCATGGGCATAAGGGCCACGTCGACGTCTTTCACCCAGGTCGTCATCGCCGGCACGCACTCCGTGTCGCCTGCGACATAGACCGACCCGGCCTGCTTCTGTCGCGCGGCGGCCAGCTTGTCGCTGAAGATCAGGAGATAGCCCTGTCCGCGGCCCCTCGGGTGATAAAACTGCCCAGGAGCCGGACCGCGCTGGACGTTGTACGCAGGCACCGAAATGACGGTGATGCCAGCCAACGCCTCCTCGTTTGTCCGCATCGTGCTGTTCAACATGACGGTGGTGTTCGGGATCTTCTGCGTTTCCGCGACGGCTGGCGGGACCACGACAGGCGCGCCCGGCTTGCGAAGCTTCGCCACGGCGGCCGGATCAAAATGGTCCGGGTGAATGTCGGTCACGAGGATGAGATCGGCCGACTTGGCCTGGGACAGATCCGCCATCCCAATGACCGGATCGACGATGACAACCTTGCCGCCCTGCTCGATTTGCACGCTGGCATGGCCGAGCGCGGTGATCATGATCGCCCCACCGGCAGCCGCCACACTGGTCGTCGATGGCATCTGAGCGTGCCCGACCGACGCCGTGATCACGACCAACAACGCCACGCTCCACCGGAGTCTCATGTCGTCCTCCTTTTCGCCGGGGGCTCTCTCGGCTTTGCTTATCGCCTCGTGTCTGTGTCCGGATAAGGTGTCGCTCTAAAGTCCTCCGGGCGGGTCAACCCGCGCCGCCCGCAAAAGTGCCCGGATTATACGCCCGCACTCGGCCCCGACGACAAGGAGATCCTCGAGACCGATTGCCCCACGATCCCAGGCCATCGCCGTCCGGAATTCGGAGTTGCGGAGTTGGGAGTTGATTGCAGTATGCTCCGCAGGGTTCGGCACTTCCCTGCCCACATCTACGGAGGAGCACCTATGAAAGTCGGAGCGAGGCGAGTGTTTGCTTGCGCCACGGCGATCACCGTGGTGTGCTTGGTGGCCGCGGCCGGTTTACGCGCCGCTTCCGCGGGGGCGGGCCAGGACGGATCGGCCGCACGGAGTGCGGGCGAACGTGTGCCGATGGTGGAAGAGGTCTTCAAGACCGTGGTTTTGCTGCGCGGCATCCCGGTCGACACGTTCTTCGAAGTGATGGGGACGTTCGCCAGCTCGATGGGCAATGACTGCACCTTCTGTCACGCGTCGAACGCGGCGCTCGACAAGTCGGCGTTCGCGACGCTGACGCCGCGGATCCAGCGCGCGCGGCAGATGATCGTGATGATGAACGCGATCAACAAGCAGTATTTCAACGGGGCGCCCCGTGTCACCTGCTTCACGTGCCACGGCGGCAGCAACCGGCCGAAGGCGGACCCGAGCTTCATGTCGCAGTACGGCGAGCCGGTGCTGGATCCCGACGAGCGCGACTTTCTGACCGACCCGAGCGTCAATCCGAACCAGGTGTTCGATCGGTACCTGCAGGCGATCGGCGGCGCCGATCGGCTCGCCAGGCTCACGAGCTACTCGGCAAAGGGAACGTACTCGGGGTTCGATACGGACAGGAGCACGGTGCCAATCGAGCTCTACGCGAAGGCGCCGGCGCAGCAAACAGTGGTCGTGCATCTCACCATCGGCGCCAGTACGAGAGTGTTCGACGGACAGAACGGCTGGGTCGCGGGGCCGGAGCAGCTGCTCCCGCTGCTGACGCTGACGGGCGGCAACCTCGATCGCGCGCGGCTCGAGGCGCTGGCGAACTTTCCAGCCGGACTCCGCCAGGCGTACCCGCAGTGGCGCGGTGGCCGCACGGTTCTTGACGACAAGGACGTCACGGTGCTCCAGGCCACCAGCAATGGCGACCCGGTCGTCCAGCTCTATTTCGACAGCAACGGCTTGCTCGTGCGGCTGCTGCGGTTCACCATCACGCCAGTGGCGTTCGTTCCGACACAAATCGACTACGCCGATTATCGAGAGCTGCCGGGTGTAGGTGTAAAAGTGCCGTTCACGCGAACCTTGACGCAAACCTACATGCAGATGACGCTACAGCTCACGGACGTTCAGCCGAACGCCTCGATCGATGCGGCGAGATTCGCCAGGCCGGCGCCGGCGAAGCTGCAGTCGGAGAAGTAACGAAGGAAGGTATACCTCAGCAACGATTCGGTATCCCGCCGGGCACGTTGCGGTATTTGGTGTGGCAATGCAAGCAGGCCGTGGCGACCGCATCCGCCGCCTCGAGGATCACATCCTGATCCTTCGCCTGCCCCGCCTTGTAGGCCGCCACCCCGGCATCGCGGAGCTCCTGAACCCACATCTGCCAGTCGGCATTCTGAATCGGCGCGGGCTTGCCGTTGCCGCACGCGCGCGGAATGACCAGGAGATTGGCAGCCTCGGCCAGCGCCAGCCCGCTGTTCTCGACGGCCTCCCATCCGCCATACGCGCTCGTGAACGGATCGGACGACGTGGAGGGCCTCGTTGCCGGCTTGAACGCCGCCGGGTCGTCGCTCTGGGCGGTAAAAATCACGTTGGAGGCAGGGTACAGCACGCCGCGCATCACCTGCAGCATGTTCGCGTACACGCGCGGCTGTTGCGCCGCCGCGCCGCGACCGGTTGGCGCCTGCGCGAGCGCGAATCCCACGTACGCAGGTGCCAGGACCAGGAACCCGACCAGAAGTACTCGTCGACCGCCGCCGCAGCGGACCATGGAACCTCCTCTTGGTACAGCGCGCCAATACCTTCAACAGCGACGCGTCAGGGAAACCCGATATAGCGTCCTCCGACGGCCACGATGGTCCACAAGGAGAGTGAGACGAGCGCAACAAGCTTGCACCGGACCGGACTCACGTCTGCTTCATTCGCCATGGCGACTCGTCGATGAACCGACAGCGTGAAGACGATCACCAGGAGCAACGCGGCCATCTTCACCCAGAAAAACGTGAGGTAGTAATACTTGGTGGCGAAACACATGAACAGCAGGATTCCGGTGGACACCATCACCAGAAGACCGCGGAGCAGCCATCGCTCCGCGTCGTGCGCCAGCCCCGCCACGGGCTGGCGGTGCAACCCCAGCCCCAGAAGACGCAAGTCGACGACCAGGACGGCTCCCCCAATCAGGGCCAATCCCATGAGATGAACGGTCGCGATAATCGGAAAGAGGATTGGCGACTGCCGCATCGCGACGAGCGGCGCGGAATACTGCACCCACCGGCAGAACTCTAAGGCAGACATGTGAACTGGCGTGCGCCCTTCAGCCGAACCAGTAGTCCTGATAGGCCATCATGCGTCCCGCCGTGATGATGATGGCCAACAATATCAGCGACAGGGCCCCCACCATTCGCACGCGGCGCGGCGGGACCGGATCGAGATCCCATTCACCGACCCGGCGATAGACTGCGCGGCGGAACACCCAGACGTTCATGACAGCCATCGCAAGCGCCGCCATTTTCAGACGAAAGAAGACGTTCTCGTACCGGGCGAGCGGCGCGGCATAGAAAAGCAGCGTCCCGGAGACGACCATCACCAGAAAGCCTGCTTCGCTCCAGGGCAGAAGCCGCGTCACGACCTGCGACACGGGCACATGGGTCATCGTCTTGCCCAGGAGCCGCAGGTCGATCATCACCGCCGTCCCGACGAACACGCTCACCGTCAGAACGTGGATCATCAGGACGAGCAGAAACACATAGCGGGATTCGTGGAGTGCGATGCTCCACGACGTCGTGCCGAGCCACTCGAAGAAACGAAAAAGGTCCACCAGAGGCCGCCCCGGCCCCCTGCTCACCGAGTTCGCGGTTGGGCCTAACGAGGAGGAGCCGTCGTCTGGCCGTCAGCGCCGGGAGCCGAGCCGCCCATGAAGACCTTGCGGCCATCCAGATACTCCACGAATACGCCGACGCCCTTGGACTCACCGCTCTTTGCCTGGTAACCGAACAACTTGATTTCGGTTCCGATGGCCAAGCTGGTCTTGGTGATGCCGTTTCTCAAGAGGTTGGTGGGAGGACCACCTTCAACACCCCAGTTGGTGACCGTACCGTCGGCGCCCTTGACGTCGATCCAGATCCAGGCATGGGGATTCACCAGTTCGACTTTCGTGACCGTCCCCTGCAGGTTGATCGGTTTATTCTCGTCGAACGCCGCGGCAAATGAGTGATGCGCACGTGCTGGCACCGCGGCCAGCAGCAGACCGAGGGCAGCAATCACGCCGAGAAACCTTAGTGTCATCCGCATCTGGTGCTCCTACGTTATTAGTGTTCAGTCGAATGTCATTAGTATACGGTCGAAGTTACCTCTCGCCCCCGCCAGCAGGTCTGGCGGCGCCTTCACGTTCCCGGATCTGCGTGCCTCTCACCACGTTGATCAACCCGTAGTTCTGCTCGTGGCAGGCGAATTCATAGATCATCGACGGATCGACTCGCGGCATCGTCGTCTCTACCGACCAGGGCCTCGTCCATGTCTTCGGATCGGTAACGGTGTATTGATAGCGGATCGTATTCGGGCCGAGTCGTGTGAAACGTTCGACGATCTGCAATGTGTCGGTGGAGCCCTGGAAATTGGTGGCCGGAGTTTTGTTATTGAAGTTGGTGGTCTCGACGACCAGCGTGCTGCCTTCCCAGTGGCCACGGGAATCGCCCAGCCATTGCCGAACCTGCCCCGGAACGTGCGGGGGGCTGTTCACCGGGATGATGCGCACGTCGTTGTTCGACTGCATGACGATGGTCAGATATCCCGGGCTCTGGAAGAAAAACGCCTCCGCGGTCACGCCGGCCGCGGTCGCTGCCGAATCCGCTCCAGGGTTGCCACCCCGGACGAGCGGGATGGCGCCGAGGCCCAGGACGCATCGCGTGTACAGATTGCCGAACGTCTTGATGCCGGCCATCGGATCTCGCTGCCTGGCGGCAGCGGCTGCAGCCGCGCGCCGCTGCTGCGCCTCCGGCACGAGCGCAGGCAGCCGTCCGTTCTCAGGATCGACGATGAGCGAGGTGCGCAGGTTCGGTGTCGCGCCCCCCTGCCACGCGTCCATCGCGTATTCTTTCCAGTCGTAGTGAACCGTTCGCGGGTCAACCTCGGCGTCCGATTCCGCGGCCTTCCTGTACTCAGCGATCGCTTCCTCTTCCGTGTAGAACGCCTTGTTGCCCAACTCCTCGGGACGCTGCAGCCGCGTATAGGTCGCGGTCAACCACACGCCGCGCAAATCGGGGTCTCCCCACGGCGTCTTTGGCACGGTGTAATTCTTGAGGGCGGTGGCCGCTTTGAAGGTGTCCGCGGCCGCCTTGATCGCCGCGTCAGTGCTGGTAGTCGTCTGTGGGAGCGCTTTTTTTCCTGATGGCGTCTGTGCCACCAGGACCACCATCGACATGGCCACAACCACTGCGAGCGTCAGCGCGCTTGCTGTCCGGAGCATCCGATTCCGCATACGCATCATCTCCTCGGTCACCGTGCCGATCGATTCGGGGGATTATAGAGCCCAAGCGGCGTGTACATCATCTCTTCCACAAACGGCACGCAGTTGAACTCGAGCAGTTGGATGTTCGGCTCCAAGCGACGATAGATCGGGAAACTGATCTTCCACGGCCGCGTGAAGACGTTCGGGTCTTCGATCGTGGCTTCGTACATGAGATGCGTGGCGTCCCTGGGCGTCCAGCGTTCCACGACATGGAGCGTGTCGCTGGCGAAATTCCCCGCCCGGTCGAACCACGTGTGGCCGTTGAAGCCTTTCACGTCAACCACCAGCGAATCGCCTTCCCAGCCGCCATTCGACCATCCCATCCACGAGTCGACCGGTGCCTCCTGATGCTTGTCCATGAAGATCGTGCGCACGGAGCCCTTGTATTCGTACACCATCAGGATCTGTTCCCGGTTCTGAAAAATCTGAAACGGAAACGGCATGTAGTTCGCGCGCGGCACGCCCGGGCGGTAGCACTGGAGCTCCGGATCGGCGGTGTCAAAGCGATGCGGATCGTTGGTGACCTTGACGACCATCCGATTCTTGAAGTTCTCCTGCTTCACCTTCAGCGCCTCGGGCTTGTAGGGGATCGTACCGCCCTCGACGATACCCATCCCTCCAGGCTGTGCCCCCCAGGCGCCCATGATGTCAGATCGAGGCCCCGCATCGGCATGATGGGCCTCGATATCCCAATTGGCCGTCGTGAAGGCCTGCCAGATCCCATTCAGGTTCGGCTTGCCGTCCTCCGTACGCCCCGCTGCCGGCGCCTGGCCGCGCCCTGCTGCGGGTGCCTGGCCCTGGCCGGCGATTGCCGCCACCCAGAATACAGCCACCACGGCGATGAGCGCCGAAATCCCTGTCAACCCCCTCCACCCAATGCGCATCACGTCCCTCCATCCTTTCACGCGCTCAGGCTCAGAAGTCAAGCTGCGCGCCGACTCTCAACAAACGTGGACTCAAAACCTGCGCGGCGTTCAGCCACGACGAACCGTAGGTTGGCGTCATGCTGAGCACGCTGCTCGCGTTGAAGATGTTATAGATATCCAGGCTGCCTCGCAGCCGTGCCGTCCCTCCGAGCCGGAACCGGCGCGACAGCCGCACGTCCACCTGTGTGAGGCGCGGCTCGAACATGGTGTTCGGCGGAATCATCTCCGTTCGCACCGTCGCGTTGCACGTGGCGGTCGCCTGGCTGGGGCACGCAGCCAGGTTGCGGCCAATCGCCTCTCTGACCTGCGCGTTAGTGATCACGTAGCTCGCCGTGATCGGGATCCCGGGACTGTTCTGGAAGATCGCGCTGGTCTCAAGATCCCACGGGAGCGGATACACGGCCAGGAACTTTACCTGCGTGCCCGACGACCACGGCGGCGCGACGTGGCAGAACTCCGCGTTTCTCGGAGCCGTCGAGGTCGCCGGCAACGCGGGCACGTTCGTGAACACCGGGGCCGTCAGCGACGGGTTGGTATTCACGTAGCAATTGTTCGTGACCGTGCGGCCCATGCTCAGACCACCAGAGAACTGCCCGCCCTCGCCGAACCGCCCGTTCAGCGTGAGATCCACGCCATTGTAGACCTGCCTCTGGCCGCCGTAATTCAACGCCTGAGTCACGAGGTTGTTGACCCGTCCAAACAGCGCGGGTTGGATATCGTACAGTCCGCAGATCTGATTTCCGCCGCCGCGCGGCAGACGGACATCTTTCGGCGCCGTGACGCAGTAGGAGTCGTAGCCGGTTGCGGGGATCGCCTCGTTGTTCGTCACGAGGAAGCCGCCATACCAGGTGCGGAAATATCCGACGTTGAGCGCAAGGCCCTGCGTCAATTCGCGCTGGAGGGTCACCGACGCCTGCCAGTTCCGGAACTGCTTGTTGAAGCCCTCCAACGAATCGGGTGCGTTGCGGGTCGACAGTCTCGGCCGGCCGAAGTTCTGGTCCGACCACGCGCCGCACTCACCGTTGGCCACCGGGTTCAGCAGATCACAGTCGGGAACAAAGTTGCCGCTTCGGCGGTCACCGGTGCCGAACAGCGTGTCGTTCCACGTCCGGTTGGTGGTGAGGGAAAACTGATTGACGGGATTCGCCGGTGAAACCCGGATGATGTCCGGATAGCGGCCAAGGGAACCCTTGATCGCCGTCCTGCCGTCGCCGAACAAATCGTAGGCGCCGCCGACACGCGGGCTGAGATTCCGCCAGTGCGGGATGTGCTTCGCCGCTGGGATGCGTCGCTCGCCCACGAAAAACCCGGCCAGAGACACCAGTTCCGGACTTGACATGTCGACGTCGTTGTAGCGGAGCCCCAGATTGACGGTCATTCGCTTGATCGTCCACTGATCCTGCGCGTGGAGGGCGATGTCGTTCGCGGCTTCTTCGAAATGGGTCGGCGTGGCCAGCAGCTGCAACGACACGGGGCGTTGGTTGTTGAACGTGTAGAGGATCGCCCGATTGGCCATGAACAGATCCGAGCCGTACTTGTCGTTGTCGCCGGTTCTGACCTCCCGGAGGTTCAGGCCGGTCTTGAAGTTGTGCGACCCGGTGACATAGGTCATGGAGAACTGCTGGTGGTATTGCCGGCGAGGCAAAGTCGAATAGGACGACCCGCCGGCTGTTGGTCCGTACGCCGCGCCGTATTTCAGGTCCAACGACTGTTCCGTGATCTGGATGCTGTTGACGTCGACGCCCTCACCACGTTTGTTCTGCTGCGTGATGTGGTTCTTGCCGCCCGCAAACGTGATGAGCATCCGGTTCGTCACCGGGTACGTCCACGTGGCGGTCAGGTTGAAGTCCGGTTCGTATTCGTGCTCGGTCGCCGCTTCCGGCGTGACCAGAGGTCCTCCCTGCGGCCGGAACAACGCGTACACACAGTTGCAATTGTGCTGAAACGAGCCCGAGACGACGATCTTGTGTTTCTCCGCCGCCTGCAGGGTCAGCCGAAGACTGTAGTCCCGGTAGAAGTCGTTGCTGTGGGCCGGCCGGGTCAGGTCTGGCTCGTACAGCATGCTTTCAGGCTGCTTGCGCGCATTCCAGTAGATGCCCGCGGCGTACTGCTGCGTGACACTCTTTCGAGCCGCGCCGAAGAACCACAGCCTGTTCTTCCTGATGGGACCACCCAGCCCGCCTGACGCCTCGATGAATTTCTTGATCGATGCCAGTCCCTGGGTTGAACTGTTGAGGCCGCGGGCAATCAGAGCATCGTTGATGTTGTTGCTCTGCAGGTCGGGGCCGGTGTACGCAATGTTGGCCGTCCCGGAGAACACGTTGCCGCCGTCCTTCGGGATCATGTTGAGCTGCACGCCGCCGGTATCGCGGTCCGCTCCAATTCCGGTCGTCTCGGCGACCACTTCCTGAAAGGTGGCGCCATTCCAAACGAAGACGCCGGTGTTGGCGGCGGCCATCTCGGTGTTCATGCCGTCGATGACGGGCTGCGCGTTCGGCGCCCCGTGAATCGCAAACCGGGTCTGCGATCGGTCGCTGAGCGCGCCGGACGCGCGGTCGCCTTCATTGTTCAAGACCGCTCCGGGGAGGACCGAGATCAATGTCGCGAGTCGTCCGTTCCCCGGGAGCGACTGCAGGGTCTCGGCCGCGTACTGGGTCTGCGCGCGCACGCTCCGCGTGTCGACGAGCGGGGCCTCGCCCGACACGGTAATCGTTTCGGCAACCGTGCCGACCGCAAGCTCGGCGTCCACGGTCGCCGTGAATTCTGCGCGTAGCTCGATGCCGGTGCGCCTGACGGTGGTGAAGCCCGGGAGGCTGAAGGTAACAGTGTAGGGACCTGGACGGAGATCGACGATACGGAACAGACCCTGCGCGTCGGTCACAACCGAGCGGACCTTCTCAATCAAGGCCGGGCTGGCCGCTTCCACTGTGACGCCTGGCAGCACGCCCCCGGACGTGTCGCGGACGACCCCGGTTACGCTGCTCTGCGCCCATGCGGCAACCGGCAGGAATACGAGACCCCATACCACGAACGACGCAGTCCGGACAGGTCCCGTCGGCTTCGATGGACGCTCAACGGTCGGCATTTGGCGTCTCTCGCACAGGCTGGCCGCGCTGTGCCGCGGCTTCGCGTGCGCGAATCTGCTCGCCCTTCACGACGTTGATCAGACCATAGTTCTGTTCGTGGCAGGCGAACTCGTACATCCCCGGCTCGATCCTCGGCCAGTGGACTTCCGCCGTCCACGGTCTCGTCCAGGTCGTCGGATCGGTAACCGTGAAAGTGTACTCAATCGTCTTCGGATCCACGAGCGTCAGACGTTCAACCAGGTGCAAGTTGCCCGCAGATCCACGCCATTCCCGCTCGGGGTGAAAATTAGTGGTCTCGATGACCAGCGTGTTGCCCTCCCATCGACCGCGGGCGTCCCCCAACCACTGGCGGACGCCCGATGGGAGATGGGGACGGCCATCGAGGGGAATGATGCGAGCGTCGCTGTTCGACTGCAGGAGCAGGATCACGTATCCGGGGGCCTGGATGATCTGGGATTCAGCATCGTGGTTGCCAGGCACCCGTGGCGGTCCCTGATTTCCCGTGACGCAACGCTCGTACAAGCCCCGGCTCGAGACATCGATACCTCTTGCTGCGGCGGCGGCTCGTTGCTTTCCCCCGGGCGTCAGGGGAGGAATTCGACCATCCGCCGGGTCCACAATCAGCGCTGTGCGTAAGTTCGGCCTGACCGGGCTTTGCCAGGCATCCATCCCATACTCTTTCCAATCGTAGTGAACTACTCGCGGATCGACTTCCGCGTCGGCCTCCACGGCCTTCTTGAATGCGGCGACGGCTTCCTGCTCCGTATAGAACGGCTTGTTTGCCAGCTCCGCGGGGCGTTCGAGCGGCGTGTAGCTGAGGCTCAGCCAGTAGCCGCGCAGGTCGGGATCACCCCACGGCGTACGCGGAGGTGTCCAGTTGGCGCGTGCCGCCGCGGCACGCCGTGCCGCGTCGGCCGCCGCTTTGACGGCCGCGTCTGTGTTGGTGGTCGCGGGATCGAAAGACTTCGTGCCGGACGGGGCCTGGGCGGCGCGGACCTGCACCCATAACCCGAACACCATCACGAGCGTCACGGAAACCACCGGCACCAGAACTCGGGTGCGCATCTTCGAAACCCCCTGATTCCCCGATTGGCATGGGTTTCATAACATGCTGGTTAAGGGGGGTCAAGAGGATCTTCCGTCCGAGGATCTTCCGTCCGATCAACAAAATCGCGTCGGCCGCCTCGATCCCCGGCTACACTTCCACCTCGCACACCGTCGACGGAGGTCCGCATGAGCAGACTTATCCTTTCGCTGACCGCCTGGTTGGTCGTCCTGTTCGGCTTCGCGGTGGTGACCCCGTCCGCTTCGCTCCAGCAGAAAAATGGCGACTCCGTTTCTGCCAAGGGCGGGGTCGGCGATATCGCCGGGCAATACGAGATCCCCGATCCAAACTGGCCGCAATGGGCCCATCCGTACCCCAAGCCGGGCTACATCTGGGGCTCGCAGGGTGGCGTGTTCGCGGAGTCACCGAATCGCGTCTATCTGGCAAACCGCGGCGAGCTGAAGCTCCCCGAGAAAGTCCCGAATAATTTTCCAGGCAATTGGGGCTTCTTCAACCAGATGGCGGCCACGCAGCCGATCGCCAACATGGTCAACTGCATCGTCGTGGTCGATGGCAACGGGAAATTGATCGAAGCGTGGAATCAGTGGGACAAGCTCTTTGAATGGGGCCGCGGACCGCACCAGGTCTACATCAGCCCGTACGACCCGGAGCGGCACGTCTGGGTGGTCGACGACATGCGACACGTGATCTTCAGGTTCACGCACGACGGCAAGCAGCTGGTGCAGACGCTCGGCGTGCTGGATGAATTCGGCGAGAACGACGACCTCACCCGCTTCCGCCGCCCGACCATGATCGACTGGCTGCCGGACGGCACCTTCTTCGTCGCCGACGGCTACGGAAACACGCGCGTGGTGAAGTTCGACAAGACCGGAAAGCCGCTGATGAAATGGGGGACCAGGGGCACCGGACCCGGTCAGTTCAACACGCCGCATGGGATCGCCGTTGGCGGATCACCGCCGCGCGTCTTCGTCTCCGATCGAGGGAACCGCCGCATTCAGGTATTCGACGTGAACGGCAAGTTCCTCGAGGAGTGGCCGGGCATCGCGCCGCACAGCATGTTGATGAGCGCCGACGAACACGTCTGGGCCGTCGACAGCATCACCGACAGGATCGTCAAGTTCGACCTCTCGGGACACGTGGAGTACTCGTTCGGGCAGTTCGGCACCAGGCCCGGGTATACGTGGGCCATGCACCAGATCTCGGCGGACTCGGACGGCAACCTCTATCTCGCCGAGGTGTTCGGTGGACGCACGCAGAAGTACCGGCCGAAGCCGGGCGCGGATCCGGCGAAGCTGGTGTGGGGTCGCTCGCTCATGCCGATGACCGGTACGACCAGCAATTGAGTTGTCAGGAGGACGCGATCATGATGAAACGAATCGTCCTGTTGCTGCTCGCGCTGACCGTGGTCCTGCACACCGCCGCCTGGGCCCAGGCAAGGCCGGACTTCACGGGAACGTGGAAGTTCGCTGCAAGCAACCCGCCCAACTACCCCGGGTCGGCCGGATGGGGCATTCCCTCACCGACGATCGTCGTCAAACAGAGCGCGACGGAGGTCACGGTCGAGAGCGGGCAGTATGGCGGCCAGATGACCGTGGTCTACAAGCTGGATGGCAGCGACACGATCTGGGAGGCTCCGTCGGTGACCCAATCGGGTTCCACCGCGGTCGTCAAGTGGAGGACGAAGGCCCGCTGGGACGGAAACAAACTAATCCTCTTCACCTGGAACACGGCACTGAACCAGCTGAGGGACATCTTGAGCCTGAGCGGCCGAGGGTTGACCATTGTCCGGGGGACCGAGCAACCGGGGCCATCGACCAATGCGACGCTGACCTACAGCAAGGGATCGTAGGCG
>JAHFUJ010000429.1 GCA_023265105.1 Acidobacteriota bacterium | reverse complement strand
ATGTCTGGCTGCGGTGTGCCTGGTGGAACCCGATGTTTGCCGGCGTGCGCGACGATCCGAGGATGACCGATCTGCTTCGTCGGATGGGACTCGACACGTGAGCGCTTCCAGATGGCGCTGACAAGACCGATCCTCGCGCTCCCGGCGAATTGATGGTTAGCTCTTGCCGGCGTTGCGGCGCTGACGCCGGTATCCAATCCCGTCGAGGACAGTGACAATGGGCGACGACCGAGGTGCGACTCACCCACGGCGTTGACCATGCAACAAACCATGCTGTATACATTGTACGAAGGTGATGTATATGCGGATGAAGAGAAAGCAGATTTATCTCGATTCCAGGAGCGAACGCAAAATCCAGAGGTTGGCTCGGGCGACGAGGCTCAGCGAGGCGGAACACATCCGGCGCGCTGTCGTCTCCTACACCGCCGATCTTCCCGATGCCGCAAGGGCTCAGCATCCACTCCTTGAGATGATTGGAATCTGCGGCCACAAGAGTGGTCCTAAAGATGCGGCTGTCCATCACGACACGTATCTCTATGGCCGAAGACGGTGAAGCGCATTTTCGTCGATACAGGGGCGTGGATCGCCGTCGCCGTCGCGCGCGACAACACCCACGAGGCCGCTGCCGCCCATGCGAGACATCTGGCCGATACCAAGGCTCCGCTCCTCACCACGAATTACGTTCTTGCGGAAACCTATACTCGTATTCGATATGACGACGGGCACACAAAGGCTTCGATATTCGACACTTTGATTCGCGAGATGATGCGGCGACGCCAGTTGTCGATCGCCTGGATCACGGCGTCCATTCATGAAGAGGCGGTAGAGCTGTTCCGGCGGTACGCCGATCAGCAATTCTCGATGGTGGATTGCGCCAGCTTTGTCGTTGCCCGCCGGAGGGACGTTCGCGAGGTTTTTGGGTTCGACCACCACTTTGCGACGATGGGATTCGTCCTCCGACCGTCATGAAGCTCCGCTCCACAGCCGCGCGCTGCCGAGCCGCCCCAGGCGTGTCGAGTTGCGCGGCATGGTCGCAAGATCTTGTCATACCGATTGACCACGAGACCATGCCGCTGAGTATCGGAAATCGTCTCGGCCCGTACGAAATCCAGGAGGATGTGAAAGATCCCTGAACACGATTTGAACATTTGACATGGCATTGAGCGCCGGTACACGGCTCGGTCCGTATGAAGTCCTCGCCTCTCTCGGCGCAGGCGGCATGGGCGAGGTGTATCGCGCGCGCGACACGCGGCTCGATCGGATCGTCGCGATCGTAGACGCGAGTGCGAAAGGATGACGACTCAGAACCTGAGCAGGCGGTTTATCTTGACGATGAAGGCCCGGTTGGCGAGATCCGGAAACCGGAGCCCCAGCGTGTCTCGCTCCTCGTTGTACACGACGAACAGCTCACTTCCGGGCTGATACTCCCAGCGCAGGCGCACGTTCGCGGTCATGGTACGGCTGCTGGAGTTGTACTGCAGCAGCGCGCTCGTAAACATCAGCGGCGTCATCGTGTAGGTGACGCGCGAGCCGGCGAGATGAGCCGTAAACGAGCCTTCCACCAGATCCACCCAATTGACCGAGTACGTGGGCTCGATCGAGATCTGCGGCGTGATGTTCACCCGGCCCCGGCTGATGCCAAGGGCTGTCTTGTGGCCGCTGTAGAACGGCCCGTGCTCCGCGGTGACATTGCCGGACAATGTCCGCTGCCGGCCGAAGTTCATCGACACGCTCAGGTCTGAAAAGCTGTACCCGCCGATCGGCAACGTGACCCCGGGCGCGATGCGGAACGGACGCGGGAGAAACTCGTACGTGTCGTTGTAGCCGACGCTGAGCCGATCGCTGCTCTGGAACTCGATGGCGAAGTCTCCGTTCAGGTCGCGCGTTTCGACGCGGCCGGCGCCATTCTCGACGTAGGCCATCGAGCCCGACCAGGAGAACTTGCGGACCGACGTGATGGAGCGCGGCCGCGGGCTGAAGCGGAACTGGCCGAAGCTGCGGCGCATGTCATCGCGCCGCACGAACCCGGCTTCGGGATTGAAATTGTCGCCCACCACGAGGCGCTCCAGCTGGGCGCCGTAGCGATCGCCCGCGTAATCCACCTGGGCGCGATAGCTGGCGTCCTTGCCGGACAGCCCGCCGGTCCGCGTCCGCGCCCAGTATGTGTTGATGGTCAGGTCATCGTAGAAACCGAACGTCCCGTCCACGCCGTACGCTTGGTTCGTCCCAGCACCACTTTGTGCGACTGATCGTCCGGTCAACAAGAGCCCGACGCTGCTGCGCCGCAGCACGTCCCGCTTGAGGCGCACGACAGAAAAATTCGCGCCGCGCGACCCGGCCACGTGGTCCGACTGAATGTCCAGCAGGCCGAGGGTGTACCGCCCGATCCGGCCCGTCATACGCCCGCCTGCGTCGATCGGAATCTCGCGCCCCCGATCGAACCCGATGCGCCGGCTGTAAAACAGAATCGGCGTGTCACCTCCTCCGCCAAATCCGCCGGCCGCCGCTCCGCCAAACGCAAAGGTCCCCTGGTTCTCGAGAAAAAACTCACGCTTTTCCGGAAAGAACAAGTTGAACCGCGTCAGGTTGACTTGTTGTTCGTCCGCCTCGACCTGCGCAAAGTCGGTGTTGTAGGTGAAGTCGGCGGTGAGGTTCTGCGTCAACCCGTATTTCACGTCCAACCCGAGGTCTCCGCCCACGTCGTTCGAGATCTTCGGTGTGGCCGTACGATCGGTCGTGAGATCGGAGATCGCGTAGGGTTTGATTTCAAGATTCTTTGATCCCGATGGCGCCTCGAGTCCGACGACCGTCGCCGCGAGCGATCCCTGGAAGAGCCCCGACTGTCCACGCGGGGCCGGAATGCGCGTGATGTACGAGATCTCGTTCTTCCACCGGTTGGTGCGGAATGCGTTGAAGCCCCAGATCTGGGCTCGCCCCGGCCGATAGCGGAGCGACTTGAACGGGATGGCGATCTCGACCGTCCAGCCGCCCTCGAACCGTCCGGCTTTGACGTCCCAGATCGTGTTCCAGTCGCCGTTCCACTGCCGCTCGTTGGTCACGACCCCGTCCTGCCGGCCGCCAATCGGGTTGACGGTGAAATTAAAGGAGTTGCGCTGGTCATAGAAGGTATCGAACATGAGGGACACGATATCGTTGCCGCTCCACATGTTCGCGCCGTCAC
>JAHFUJ010000428.1 GCA_023265105.1 Acidobacteriota bacterium | reverse complement strand
TACGGCGACTTCGCCGAAGCACAGATGACCGAAGTGCAGACACTGCGCGACGCGGTGGAACGATTTGTCCGCGCGTGTGAAGAGGTCGTGAACCGCGAGTGAAGGAGCGTTGATCACCGCCGGCCTCGGCCGCAATCACCTCCGGGGCCGCGGGCCTGCAGTAGCTATCGGCTATCAGCTGAATGACGTAGTGTCCGTCTTCAACTGCTGCAGGCGTAGTGTCCGCCTTCAGGCGGACCGTGATCAGCGCGGAGCGGTGAGGGGCCGAAATCCCCCGGCGGGTCCAAAGGACCCACCCTACGTTCGTCAGATTGATCATTTCCCACCGGCACAATCCGCCGCAGCTCGGCAGCATGCTCCCTTCACTGCGCGCATGTTTGGTCGCGCGCTTCAGTGCCCAGGATCGGCAGTCAGGTGGGTCGGTGCGTCAAACGTCACGTTGCCACTCAGGAGGACGTCTGCCGGCGTCGCCGGCGCGACGACCGGCGCGCCGCCGCCCCAATAGTTGCCCGAAGCATTCACCTTGATGGGCGCAGTCCCTGGATTGCTATTGGTCACAGAAACGTCGACGAGGGCCTTATTCACGAATCGGTTATGGCCTCGACTGCCCAACGAACCGCCACCAAGATCAATTGTGGCCGTGCCGAGTCTCCGATCGGCAGGATGGCTCACGGAGATTGCCGCTCCCGGCGCCGGGCCCGTGGTCGGTTGCGTCAAATCGGAGAAGGATGAATTCTCGACGAGCACGGCCAGCGTCTCCAGGTTGTTTGCATTCGCGATCCCTATGCCTCCACCGATACCGGAGATCTTGGTATTTTTCACACGAAGATTGAACGCCTTCGTGGCTCCCGTGCTGGCACCGCTGAGCCGGATCTGCGAATCCGGCCCGCCTGCCGGATTGGCATTGCTGAGCACGGAATCGCTGATCGAGATGTTGTAGATGCCATTGGACGGATTCTGAGCCTCTAGAATTTTGACATTGGCGCTGGCAGGGTCCCGTAGTTCTGCCCGTGTGATGTCGACATTGATCACGCCGTTCGACGTGCCTCTGTGCTGGATCTCCACCGAATCTCCGTTATTGACCTCGCCCGTCATATGGGGATTGACAACGACCAAGTCGGACACGTGAGCGTTCAGGACGGGTCCGCTGCCTCCCGTCAGCAACACGACGCCATCGGACGCGAAATTTCCGGCTGGCGCAAGATTTTCGGCACGGAATCGACTCATGTTCACGGTCACACTCGAGCCATTCAACGCGATCAAGGTAAATGCGCGCGAGCGCACGAGACCGACCGGTGGGGTCAGCGATTCCGGCTTGGGGAGGTGCAGCGAGAGATCCCTCACCACATTATTCGTCAGGGTATACGTTGCGACCACCCCTGTGTCAGTGAGCAGCAAGATCCCTTCGACGTTGCTGTCTCGAATCACGTTGTCGGAAATGACGACTTGACCAGCGTTGGCAATCGCTGGAATCGTTGGAGCATGCGTCAAACAGTAACTGGATGCGGAAGGTCCGCATGAAAGAAGCGTAATTCCCGCGAAGTGATTGCCTTGCGACGCATACAGGATGAAGCGAGCCTCCAGGTCGCGCACATCATTGCCGTCGATCATGTTGTTCGTCACGAGGTTGTTGCGAATTTGCGCCTTGGCGGCATTCACTCCAAAAATACCTGAGCGGACGGCGCCATCGACGTGGATGTTCTGCACGAGGTTGTCGTTCGCCAACCGAATGGCATCGCCGTCGTAACGCGCATTCGTCGTGTTAGTGATCGTCGCGCGTGCACTGTTGGAATTCGCCTTCGTGACGGAATCCCCGAGTCCAATCAGTTGCTGGCCGTCCTTCAGTTGAATCCCGCCATCCAGCGGTTTTTGGGAGGGAATGACGCGTATCGTGTCACCAGGGCGCGAGACGGCTTCCACCCCTTGCAGAGTGTTCAGCGGCTGTTCCCGCGTTCCATTTCCAGGTTGACCAGCGTCCGCCTTGACATACCAGGTCGTCGCAGCCACGGCTGTGTTGGCGGCGAAAAGGACGAACGCCACAACGACCGTGAACTGACGAGCAGACGCTGCTGTCGCTCTGATGCGAGTCGTTGTCATCATTGGTCCTCCATCCTGTCTTAGCTTTCAGCTGTCAGCTTTCAGCTATCAGTGCTGGTGGCTGAAGCTGAGAGCTGATAGCTGACGGCTGACAGCTAATAGTGTCCGCCTTCAGTACTCCGGGCGTAGTGTCCGCCTTTAGGCGGACCTGATCGGCGCCAACATACGGACCGAGCCGCGTCCCGCTCAATAGTGGCATGGGGCGACGCTCCGCTTCTGGTTCACGACTGGTACGTCAACACGTCTTCCGCTTCGGCGTTGAGCTTGTCTGCGTGTTTGTTGATGACCGTCAGATCTTTGTCGTCGGCGGCGCGGCGCACCCGCGCAGCCAGCCCTTCCCTCACGAGCCGCCCGATGGTCTCGGAGCGGCTTTCGCGCTTGCTCGCCGCGTGTTTGACCCTCTTCATGATCTCCATGCGCATTATAAGCGCGGCGGGTGGCTCAGCGCCGCGAAGCCGCCGGAAGCGTCAACGATCCGAAGTGCTCCTCGTAGCGGCCCTTGAACTCCTCCCACGTGTACGCGTGGCTCTGGCCGCCGAGGTGCTCGAGCGCGTAGGTCGCCGCGACGGCGCCGATGCGCGCGCACACGTCGTACGGCAGACCAAGCGCGATCCCCTTCATCAACCCACCGCGGAACGCATCGCCCACGCCAGTCGGATCGACGATGCGGCGCGGCGCGACGGCGGGAACGTCGAAACGACCGCCCTTTGTCATCACCGTGGATCCGTGTTCACCGCGCGTCACGACCAGCGCCTCGCTGTGCGCCAGCACGTCGGCCTCGCTCAGCTCGGTCTTCTGGCGCAGCAGCTCCAACTCGTAGTCGTTGACGATCACGATCGTGGCGCCGACCACCCCGTCCTTCAGCTCGGCGCCGGACATGCGCGCGCACTGCTGACCCGGGTCGAAGATGTAGCGGATGCCGAGGGTGCGGCATTCCTCCGCGTACGTGACCATCGCGCCCGGATCGTTGGGGGACACGATCGCAAGGCCGCAATCGTCGATCGTGCGGAACGACAGCTCGCCGGCGTCGGCCATCGCGCCGGTGTAGAAGGACGCAATCTGATTGTTCGCCTGGTCGGTGCTACAGAAAAAC
>JAHFUJ010000427.1:1724-3199 GCA_023265105.1 Acidobacteriota bacterium | reverse complement strand
GCTCGACCTTGAACTTCTGCGCCCGGAACTCCACTTCCTCCTCGGCGTGATCGGCGCCGAAGAAGACGAACTCCCGTGCCTGGGGCTTCACGCCCGCCTTATCGAGCACCGCGCGCAGCGGAACGCCAGTCCAGCGTCCTGCGATGGCATCGGCACCTGGTAGCGCAGAAGTGGACGCGTGCGAGGCATCGGCTCCGTCGTCCCGGCGTGCTGCAGGAGATCCGGCGACTGGTCCTGCGAATGGCCGAGGACAATCCGACCTGGGGTCATACCGTTTGCCCTCGCCTTCGGTGAGGACATCTCAAGGGACACGGGGCCCGATGGAGACGACGCGAAGATGCGCAAGAGCGTGGTCCGTGAGGCGTTCAACTCGCCCTTCTGGCCGTTCGTCCTGGCTACCACGTCCGTCGGACAGGAGGGGCTGGATTTTCACCTATATTGTCGGGATGTCTTTCATTGGAACCTGCCGTCGAACCCCGTCGACCTCGAACAGCGCGAGGGCCGCATAAACCGGCGGGATTGTCTGGCCGTTCGCGAGTCCATCGCGAGAGACTGGCCGATCAGCCGCCCTGCGCCGAGCGGGTTTGAACACACCGGGGGAAGGAACCCTTGGCCAACTGTGTTCGACACGATCCAGCGTGGTGACGACGTGCAGAAGTACAAGCACGGCCTGTTTCCACACTGGGTCTATGAGTGCTGCGATCCGGCGAACACGGTCCGGATTCGGCGGCACGTGCCGTTCTTCAGCACGAGCCGTGATGCGGCCAAGTATGAGCGGCTCAAGACCGGCCTTGCCCTGTACAGGCTTGTGTTCGGCCAGGTGAACCAGGAGGACCTGCTGGAGAGCCTGCAACAACAGACTGAAGGCCTCGATCCCGCAGTGAAGAACGCGAAGCTCTTGACTTGCACGTCGAAGGAGGCTTCATCGATGACATCGCAGTCATTCGGGAGGCGTGGGCGTCGGTCCACAAGGAGGCGATGTGAACGCGTTGGTTGCTTGAAGTTAGTGAATCGGACGCGCCGTTGGCCTGTGGCCGCGAACCGGAAGGGCCGACGCGCGCCTACCTCCTCGTGATTGATCGGGCACCACTCGCCGTCCAGCGAGCGCTTCGCATCGCCTGACATCACGCGCAGACGGCAGTCCCTACGACGGCAAGGAGCTGGTCCGTCCGCGGCGACGAGCGAGTCGGTGACCGCCACTGTTGACAACCCCTCGACGACGATGGCATCGTCGTCATCTGGCGCAATTGGCATCCGGGTGAGGGTGGATGTATGGCGCAGATCACGATCAACGAGGGGTTGGCATGGCTCAAGACGCTGAAGAAGCGCCACGAGGAGCTTCTCGCCCTACGCAACGACAACGCGCACCGCGAGCGGCGCTTCTATGGCGCTTCTGCCGACAAGGAGATCGTCAAGGAACCTGTGTACGACGTGAAGGTACTCGACCGGATCGTCACGCGTGTCGCTCGCGAGAT
>JAHFUJ010000427.1:0-1624 GCA_023265105.1 Acidobacteriota bacterium | reverse complement strand
ACTTGCGCGCTGATATCCATAGATGCGGCGAGATGTCGGTCGTCGTCGCCGCGTAGAAAAAGTCCATCCGGTGCCCGCGGCGTAAGGCGCGATGATCGCAGCACAGGCAGGGCAGACAGATGTGACTACATTGTGCTAGAATTGTAGTTGCTTTCATTGCTGAGGTGCTGAATGGAAACCGTGGGCATTCGCGAACTCAAGACGCACCTGAGTCGCCACCTGAAGCGAGTTCGATCCGGAACGCGGTTGCTGGTCACCGAGCGTGGGCGCTCCATCGCCACGGTCAGCCCGGTTGAGGCCCCAGTAGACGTCGACTGGGCCCATCAACTTGTTGCTGAGGGACGCGCGCACTGGAATGGCGGCAAGCCCACGGGCGCCAAACGGCCGGCGAAAATCGCGGGCAGGACCGCATCGTCGATCGTGCTCGAGGATCGCCGGTGACGCTGTACCTGGACACAAGCAGCCTGGTGAAGCTCTACGTGACCGAGGCTGGCTCCAATGTCGTCCGCCAGCTCGTCGGCGATGCGAAAGTCGTCGCGACGTCAGTCGTCGCGTACGCCGAAACACGTGCCGCGTTCGCGAGGCTTCGGCGCGAGCGTGTGCTGACGGCCTCGAGATTGGCGTCAGCTAAGAGTGAGTTTGAGGAGCAGTGGCCCACCTATCTGACCTTGGAGGCGACTGATTCTCTATGCCGAGCCGCGGGCGAGCTCGCCGAGAAACATCGCCTTCGAGGCTTCGACAGCATCCACCTGGCGTCGTTCGCTGAAGTGGCCCGTCGGGCGGGGACCGACGACACGCGGTTCTCCAGTTTCGACGACCGACTGAATCAAGCGGCTCGCACGTTGACACGGGCCCTTGAACGAAGCAGCCAGAAATGATCCGGTCGATCGCTAGGAAATCATCACCTTCCGCGGAAACTGCGAGTTGTCTTCCAAAAACGTCTTCTTGATCTCCAGCTCCTCCGCCGTCGGCTGCACCTTCCCGGTGACGTCGGTCACGCGCGAGACGAGCGTGTGCTCCCCGGGCGTGGCGCCGTTCCACCCGTAGGTAAACAGCTTCCACGAGTACTTGCTGTTTGTGGCCGGATCGATCGTCGCCGGTTGCCACGGGCCATCGTCCACCCGGACTTCGATCGACTTCAGCGGCGTCCCGTCGTTCAGCACGACGCCGAGCGCCTTGAACCGGCTCCCATCCCGAGTGACGCGCGCAATGAACGACTTCAACTGCATACGAGTGACCGCGGCCTCGGTCCACTTCATCTCGCCGTCGATCATCTCGCCCTTCAAGGTGCGATACCACCGGGCCTGGAACTTCCCGAGGTACTCTTCCTCTTGAAGGTGGATGTGGGAGAGCCACTTGACGTTGGCCACCCCGTACCATCCGGGCACGAGCAGCCGCAGAGGGGAGCCCTGATGACGCGTGAGCGGCTCGCCGTTCATCGCATACGCCAGAAACGGCTCGGACGACAGCGCCTTTTCGCGTGACAGGCTCCGGCCGAACTGTTGCTCGACCTTGAACTTCTGCGCCCGGAACTCCACTTCCTCCTCGGCGTGATCGGCGCCGAAGAAGACGAACTCCCGTGCCTGGGGCTTCACGCCCGCCTTATCGAGCACCGCGCGCAGCG
>JAHFUJ010000119.1:2358-13084 GCA_023265105.1 Acidobacteriota bacterium | reverse complement strand
CCTGAAAGCGGACGCCACGTCGGGTTTTGAAACTGGCCATAGAGTCTGCGCGAGATTCGACCGTTGATAGCCCAACCCTGCACCAAAGTCAAGCGTATTTTCCGAGGTTCTCAAGGTTCTCGAGGTTCGGTTCTGAAGAACCTTGAGAACCCTGAGAACCCTGATGTGTTCTAGATCAGCGGATGGCGTTGGCGAGAATCAGCACGGCGACGAGCGCGCCGGCCGCCTGCCACCAGAGTTCGGTGGCCCCCTTGACAAGGAACGCCCCGAGGCACACGAAGACGGCGGCGGCAAAGAGGAACCGCCAGTAGAGATCTTCGAAGCTTTCCACGACGTCGCTCACCTTGGCGCGGCGCCTGACGCTGAGGAGGATTTTGAAGGCGACCTCACGATCCGAGTCGCGGCCGATTTCGAAGTACTCGCCGCCTCCCTCGCGCGCGATCGCACGCAGCGAATCGCGGTCGAGCACGGCGCGGATCGTCGGGGGCGTCCTGCCGCCCGGTTCCGGAATCAGGCCCCCGGCGGTCGTGCCCACGCCGACAACGTACACCGGAATGTGTCGCGCGCGCGCGGTGGCCAGCGCCGTCGCGACGTGACCGCTCCAGGCCTCGCCATCGGAAATCACGACGAAGGCCTTCGCGTTGGTCGACGCGCCGTAGAGCTCCTGGTCTTTCTCGACCAGGTTCACTCCCCAGTACACCCCTTCTTCGATGTTCGTGTCCCAGGTCGGATCGTCTTCGAGCGGGAACGGCGAATGTTCGCCGAGGTGGTCGATGAAAAAAAACAGCGCGTTGGGATCTTTGGTCAGGCGCATCTGCGGAGCGGCGAGGTGGGCGAAAATCGCCAGCGCGACGCGGTCGCCCTTCCAGCTGACCGCCTCGGCAAGTGCCCGCACGAACTGCACGGATCGCTGCCACCGGCTCGGCATGACATCGGTGACGTACATCGACGCCGATCCGTCCTGGAGGATCACGATGTCGGCGCCGGCCCTGCCGACGATGGAAATGCGCGCCTGCGGCCGCGCGAGCGCGACGATGCACAAGCTGGTCGCGCTGATCAGGCACAGCCAAAATGCGAGATCGCCCGCCAGCGTGTACCGCTCGGCCACGGGCAGCACGCGCTCGCGCGCCGACCGCCGGGCGTCCGCGCGCCGCCGCACCACCTGCCACAGCCAGAGCACCAGCAGCATCCCTGGGACCGCGAGCAGCCAGAGATACAGGGGCTCGGCGAAGCTGAACGTCTTAAGATCGATCCCCGTCGGCATCCATCAGCCTTTGCGCTTCATCGGAGCGGCCTTGCCGGCCGCCGCGGCTTTGTCGCCTTCCGGCGATTCGAGCGGCACGTAAATCTTGAACTCATTCTTCTCGCTCACAAACGGCGGGCCGCCTTGGCGACCGTCGGGGCCGAGCGCTTCGAGAGGCGGTTCCCCCTTACGCCGGCCCTTGACGATGTCGTCGCGCAGGCGCACGAGGAATTCGTAGTTGTAGGCCGCTGGTTCCTGGCGCGTGGCGTTTTTCAGCACCGTGAGGTAGGCATTGATGCCCGCATCGAGCGCGGCGATGATCGTCGGTTTATCTTTGGCCTCCGCCTGGCCGACCCGGTACATGGCGTTGGCCACGACGAGCTGCAACTCGACATTGTCGGCGGCGACGTTTCCGACCGGATCGGCGATCTCCGGCACGATCGCCGGGTACTGCCGCTGCCAGTAGTAGAGCGCCGCTTTGCGCGCGCGCAGGTCGTTGAGGGGCCCGTTGCCGATCCAGGGGAGACGGCTCGCGTACTCGAAATAGCGCTCCGTGTTGTCCAAAATGGCCTGCGGCTCGTCGTAATCGCCCGCCACGACGTGCTGCTGTGCGTGGACCATTTCGCGATCGAGCAGGCCGGCGGCAAGGCACAGGCCGCCGGCGAGCGCCAACACGAGAGCTCCCAACAGCCAACCGGTGATTGCTTTCATTCCTTACCCCCTTACGTTAATGGCTATCAGCTGTCAGCTAACAGCTATCAGCTGAAATCCTTCAGCACTGAAAGCTGAAAGCTGACAGCTGAAAGCTTCGTGCTACGGAAACGTCCTGAAGTGCCGGAATCCCAACTTCATCACCCCTGCCGTCAGCCACAGCGCGACCGCGACGAGCGTGTAGCCGGCAAACCGCGGCCGCTGGGCCGTGTATTGACGCACGTTGATGCTCCCGGCCGACAGCTTGTCGATTTCGTCCATGGCTTTCAAAATAGATTCTTCGTCAGCCGCCGGGTAGAACCGGCCACCGGTCCGCTCGATGGCCGCTTTCCAGAGCCTGTCCTGCACGACGTCACCGAGCTTCATGTTGAACGCCGTCCGGATCATGTAGACGGGAATTCTGTACTTCCGCGCTTCGGACACCAGGTCATCGAGCGTCCGTCCTCTGAGTGTCTCCTGATCGTCTCGTCCATCGGTGAAGACCACCATCAGATTGCCCGAGGCGTTCAAAAAGTCGAACGTCCTGAACAACTGCGTGCCCTGCGCGATGCCCTGAATGATGGTCGTGCCCCAATCGTTGAACCGTCCCCATTCCTTGGGGTTGCTGATCAGCTTGATGCTCAACAGGACGTTCTGGTAGTCCGTCGTAAAGGGCGTCACCACGTACGCCTCGTTGCCGAACTGAATGAGGCCGATGAGGTCGTGGTACGGGCCGGCCATCCGGAGCCTCATGAAGTGCTCGGCCGCGGCGACGGTGGTGAAGAACGCGGGATTGCCTGCCGTTTGAAGTTTCACCGACGTGAACTTCATGGTCATGCTGGTCGACGCGTCAAGCAGGATGGCGATCCGACGCCCGGGGTAGGTCACCTCGTCGCGCGTGAACGTGGTGTGCGGATCGGCCAACGCCACCGCGAAAAAGGGGATCCCCAACAGAAACACCAAGAAGGCGGCGTGGCGCGTGGCCGAAAGGTACGATCGCCGCATGACAGGCAGGACCGCCGGCAGCGCGACATGCGTCCGCCCCGCTTTTCGCGACCACACGCGCCGCGCCGCCAACACGAGCAGCGAGCTCGCGAGCAGGACGACGAGCACGAACAGCGCCGTCCGGGCCTCCGCGAACCGCAGGTCGTTCCACCGCAGCCGCAGCCACTCGGTCAGCAAACCGCGGATGGCGACCGACAGCTCTCTTAGCGGGACCACACCGCTCCTCCGACGCCGGCGGCGGATTTCGCGAGGGCGGCGCCCACGCGCATCGGCCACAGCTTGGTGACGCGCAGGCGCCGGACGGCGCTAGTGCCGTTCTCGAGCGTCGTATCGAGCGCCGTCCTGTCCAGGTGACCGTTGCGGCCATAGCGGGCCGCATTGAACACGCGCAGCGAGTCGCGAATCTCTTCGAGCGTCGCCTGAGCGCGCGGGTCTGGCGTGTTGCCGTTGCCGAGCTGCCTGGCGATGGCCTCCGCGGTCGTCGGCGCGGAGACCAGCGCGCGCCGGCGCATCCCCTTCCGCAGCGCCAGCTGTCCTTCCCGTCCCGGCACATGCATGTCAACCATGGCCTGGGCCACGGGTTGGTCGAGCGCCACCGCGCCCGCAATGCGGAAGACCGTGAGCGCGCGACCGGCCAGCTCGGGCGTCCAGCCCTCGCGCGCCACGTCCGACTTCAACCGCCCGAGGTCGCGCAGGCAGCCGCGCAGGACGGTTCCCGACGGCAGGGGCCGGGCCACCACCGTCACGCGTTTACGATACTGGCCCACCGTGCGGGCGACGGCCACGCCGACGAGCACCACGGCGAAGCTAAAGAAAATTCCGGCCGCGATGAGCTCGCCCGTCGCGCGGAAGCGTCGCGCTTCGATGTCGCCGAAAGTGTCGCGCGAAGCATCCCGGATGTCGGTCGCCTGTTTCGGCACGAGCGACAGCACACGCATCGACAGGGCGGGCAGCGCGTAGGTCTTGTCCCGGCCCTCGATGCCGCCGCCCCCCGTTGAGTGGATGTTGTACGGAACGTTCATCGAGGGGATGGCGACGTCCTGCCCGAAGAACTCCTCGCCGACCAGACGCAAGGTGTACTCGTACTGGAAGTAGCGCCACGGCGGTTCCTGGATGTCCTCGTGACGGGTGCCGTCGATGGCTTCGAACGGCGTGAGCTGGATCGTGGCCGGCTCGAGCTGTTTGAGGTCGGGCACGACGGTGATGCGGCCGGCTTCGATGACGCCGCACGTCAGCGTGAGCGTGAAACGCTCACCGATTTGCACGGCGCTCTTGTCGGTTTTCCAAAAACACTTGATCGGATCCGATGCCACTTCGCCCGGGGCCGGCCCTTGCGCGGGCGCCTGCGCGTCCGCGGGCGTCGGAAGCCACGCGCCGCACGCCAGAACCAGCACGACCGCACCGAGACGCGCACGCCAGGACCTGATGCTCATGACGACCTCAGCCTCTCATATCTTCCGCAATCGCCGCTCGGCCAGGAACTCGGCGAGCGTCGTCTCCATCTCCCAACGGTCGAGGCCGACGCGGACGATGTCGAGGTCGGCCTCCCGCGCGAGCCGCAGGATTTCTTCCTGCCACTGGTCGATGCGATCGGCGAGCCGGGCGAATTCGCGCCGCGAGACAATTCGCGTCCGGCCCGTTTCGACGTCAAACGTATCGATCCAGCCGGCCGAGACGGCGGGCAGCCGATACGCGAACCGCGCGTCCGCCATGATCAGGAAGACATCGTGCACCGCATTCAGCATGGACAGCTCTTTGATGACGCGCGGCGCGTCCGCGAAGAGAAAATCCGAAATGACCGGCACGAGCGAGGTCTTCCGCAAATGGGCGGCGATGGTGGCCGTCACGTCGGCCTGCGCCTCCGGCACGTCCGTCTCTTTTCGATGCTGATACAGATCGAGGCAGTAGATCACGTGCGGCTTGCCGATGCGTGGTCGCGCCGCCGAGAGCTGACGGAAGCCCTCGCCGAACGTGATCAGCCCGAACATGTCCTGAAACAGGACCGCCGACATGCCGACCGCCGCGACCGAGCGCGCGATGGCCGCGGCAATCGACGTGCCGTGCACGCCGCATCGCGTCGATGCCGAGGCGTCGGCCACGGCGATGATGGCGGCGGTGCTGTTCTGCTCGAACTCGCGCGTGATGATCGGACTGAAGTTGGTCAGCGAGGACTGCGCCCAGTCGATCGACGACATCCGATCGCCAGGCGCCCAGTCGCGCAGGCCGACGAAATTGAACCCGGAGCCTTTGAACACGCTGGCGTGATCGCCGAGGGTGTACTCCTTCATCCGCTTCAAGATGAACAGCTCGATCTCGGCGATTTCCGAGAGGTTGACCAGCGGCTCCTCGGCCTGGCCAGACGCCGCCTTGTCGGTTCGATCGAGGATCATGGGACCGGGACCCGAGCGACGATGTCGTCGATGACCATCTCTACGGTCACGCCGTGACTGGCGGCGTGCGGACCCAGCCAGACGCGATGCCCCAGCACGTACCTCGCCAGATCCTGAACGTCTTCAGGATACACCTCAACCCGTCGGCGCCGGAGCAGCGCCCACACCTTGACGAGCCGCCCCCAGCAGATGGTCGCGCGCGGCGAGCCCCCCAGGTCGACGCATTTCTCCACCAGTTCGG
The DNA here is from genome assembly GCA_023265105.1 of Acidobacteriota bacterium. Taxonomy (GTDB): domain Bacteria; phylum Acidobacteriota; class Vicinamibacteria; order Vicinamibacterales; family CAVVIG01; genus JAHFUJ01. The sequence goes on along the minus strand of JAHFUJ010000119.1, from coordinate 7,515 downwards.
AGGGCGAATGGTGATGCCACTCGGTCTCGGCGTTGTACGGCCGGGTGGCGCCGACCAGGCGGCGGATGTACTTGGCCAGCTTCTCGTGCAGAAACACCTCGCGCGTGATCGCCGCGCGGAGCTCGATGATCCGCTCCTTCTGCATCAGGGGGTTCAGGCGGACTTGCTTGAAGTCGAAGCTCACCAGCTTCTGTTCTTCTTCGGGCGGCAGGTAGGGGATATTCACGATGATGGCGAACCGATCGACCGCCGCTTCCGAAAGCGGAAAGGTGCCCTGCCCGAGCTCGACCGGGTTCATCGTGGCGATGGCGAAGCTGAAGGCCGGCAGCTCGTAGGTGGTCTTGCCGATGGTGACCGTGCGGTCCTGCAGCCCTTCGAGGAACGCGCTCTGCGACTTGAGCGGGATGCGGTTGATCTCGTCGAGCAGAATGACTTCCGCGGAGGCCAGCGGCCCGAACTCGGTGACGAGCGCGCCGGTCGCCGGATTGATCATCTGGAAGCCGACCACCTCGGTGGGCTGGAGGTCGGCGCGTCCCTGCACGCGGGCGAACTTCGCGTTGCTGATGGCGGCGAGGATGACGCCAAAAAACGTCTTGCCGACGCCGGGCACGCCGCGCAGCAGCAGGTTGCCGGCATTGACCTGCCGTTTTTGGTCCTTGTCGTAGGTCGTCGGAATCTCCGACAGCAGCACGACGTTGGCGAGCGCCTTCTCGGTGTCGTAGCCGACCAGCGCCTTGCTGCCCTCGGCGACAATCGCGTCATGAAGATCGATGGCTTCTTGGAGTTCCGGATGCATGGCCCTCTTACCGAAGTCCACTTGAGCTGCGTAGACGTAGCTTTCGGCTCTCAGCCTTCAGCTGTCAGCACTGATCCGGGCTGAAAGCCGAGAGCTGACAGCTGATAGCTGACAGCTGATAGCTACCTCTAAAGAAATAGCCCCGTATCATACATGTGCTGGCCGCCGCCGCCAACCCGCGGCCAAACCCTTCAGAAGACGACGATCGACGCAGAGGGCGCAGAGCTCGCGTCCTCGCTGCCTCCGCGTTTGGCGTGATTTCTTCCAACGCTCTTTAGCCGGACCGTCGTCGATCGCAGGCATAGTGTCCGGGGTAGGCGTGGTGTCCGGCTTTCCGCCGCCGCTTCGCTTCAGCGAGGCTCGCCGGAGCGCAACGCGCGAAGGCGGCAGCCGGACCGTTGCAGACCCGTAGGCGTAGTGTCCGGCTTTAGCCGGACCGTCGTAGACCCGCAGGAGTAGTGTCCGGCTTTAGCCGGACCGTCGTAGTATTCGCCTGTGAAGCGGTTACTCATCGCGACGACCAATCGGGCCAAGTTGGACGAGATCACACCTCTACTTAAAGATGTCCCGTACGACCTGGTCACACTCGCTCGATGGTCGGATGTTTCAACCCCCGAAGAGACGGGGCCGACCTTTGCGGAGAACGCGCGCGCCAAGGCGCTGTACTACGCCGCGCGCACCGGCGAGCTGACGGTCGCGGAGGATTCCGGCCTCGAGATCGACGCGCTCGGCGGCGCGCCCGGCGTGGCGTCGGCGCGGTGGGGCGGCGCCGGCACGTCGTACCCCGACAAGTTCGCGCTGATTTACGACGCGCTGCGGGCGAAAGGCGCCGCCGAGAGCCGCGCGCGGTTCGTTTGCGCGCTCGCGCTCGCCACGGGCGACACGATTCTGTTTGAGGCGCGCGGCACCATCGAAGGCCGGATCGCGCCCGAGCCACGAGGGCACGGCGGGTTCGGGTACGACCCGATCTTTTTCTACCCGCCGCTCGGTCGCACGCTCGCCGAAGTCGGCGAGCAGAAATCGGCGGTCAGTCATCGAGGCGAAACATTCCGGGCGCTGCGGGCATTTCTGCTAAAAACCCCCTAGAGTGCTGTTCGTAAAAAGCACCCTAGAGTGCTCTTCGTGGAAAGCACCCTAGAGTGCTCTCTGTAGAAAGCACCCTACAGTGCTCTTGCGGAAAAGCACCCTAACCGTTGAACTTAACTAAGTGCCCGATAATGGCGCGTTGTTTCTCGACGAGCTGTTTGATTCCATAATCCGCCAGGTCGAGCATCTGCATCAGCGCGTCCCGGCCGAACGGCATCGCCTCGGCCGTCCCCTGCACCTCGATGAACCGCCCGTCGCCGGTCTTGACGATGTTCATGTCCACATCGGCGCGCGAGTCGTCGTCGTAGCCAAGATCGAGCAGCGCCTCGCCGTCGACGATGCCAACGCTGGTGGCGGCGACGTAGTCCGCCAGCGGAATCGTGCGAATGACATCGCGCTCGCGCAGCTTCTCGATCGCGAGCGCGAGCGCGACGAACGCGCCGGTGATCGACGCCGTCCGCGTGCCGCCGTCGGCCTGGATGACGTCGCAATCGATCCAAATGGTGCGCTCTCCGAGGGCGTGGAGGTTGGTGACCGAACGGAGCGAGCGTCCGATCAGTCGCTGGATCTCCTGCGTGCGGCCGCCGACCTTGCCCGCGGTCGCCTCGCGCTGCATGCGCGTGCCGGTCGCGCGCGGCAGCATCCCGTACTCGGCCGTCACCCAGCCTTTGCCGGTGTTGCGCAGGAACGGCGGCACCCGGTCCTCGACGCTCGCGGCGCAGACGACGCGCGTCCGGCCCGCTTCGATGAACACCGACCCTTCGGCGTGATCCAGGTAGTTGGGCGTGAGCCTCGTGTCGCGAAGTTCGTTCGCCGGTCGATGATCGGAACGCATCTTAAAAGCAGCTATCAGCTTTCAGCTATCAGCTTTCAGCTCAAAAAGCAGCTGTCAGCCTTCAGTTCAGCTTGCAGCTGACAGCTGATAGCTGAGAGCTGAAAGCTGATAGCCGCTCTATTGTACCCAAGTCAGATTCTTTGCGAGCGGGCGGCGCAGGTCGACGTGGCCGGCGAGCGTGTCGACCTCCTTGCCGTCGACCAGCAGCTGCACGCCCGACACGGCCGGCAGATTGACCGTGAGCGCGTTGATGATGGTGTAGACCGTCAGCAATTCGTCGAGCGAGCCACCCGGATGCGCGGTCACGAACTCGCGGCTGAGATCGACGTAGGCGTCGCCGTGCGCGGTGACGAAGAGGGCGCGCAGCGTCGTGCCCGGCGGTACGGCCGACAGCAGCGGCTCGGCGACCGGGGCGATTTGTGCGGTGACGATCTCCTTGGCTTGCCCGGCGATGCCTTCACCGTACGGCACCTCTTGCTCGACGCTCGTCAGGCCCGAGCCATCGTCGGCCACGTAAAAGAGCCGCGCCTTGATCTTGCGGCCTGTCGGGACCGGCACAGTCGGCGGCGCCGCGGCGACGACTTTGGCGGGACCGCCGTACCAGCGCGGCAAACCGACGAAGAGCAGCCACGCGAGCGCGACCGCCACGGCGACGATGGACACCATCGCGCCGGCGGCGATGAGCGCCGCTCGTCGCCGCTGTGCGAGCGCGCGTCGCGGCGGCGTCATGGCGCTCCTCCGGCTGCCGCGGTCGGGCGCCGGCCCTGGTCCAGCGCATCGCGGAACTTCAGGACGGCGTCGAGGACCGCCTGCACGAACGTGTTCTGAAACTCCGCCCCCGCGAGCTGCTTTTCCTGGTCCGCATTCGTCAGATAGCCCATCTCGACCAGCACGGCCGGCATGTTCGCCGATTCCAGAACGCGCAGCGGCGCCCGGTCGACCGGCCGCGGGTTGAGGGCGATCCGATCGCGGAACTGCTGCTCGAGAATGTTGGCGAGCTCGGTGGACCGGTCGATGTGCTGAATCTGCGCGAGGTCCCACGGCACGAGCTCGATGTCGCGCAGGCCGCCGCCGACCGTCGGCAGGCGCTCGGGGGCGAGCGCGGCCCGCCCGGTCAGCTCGGCGTCGCGATCGAAGGCCACGGAAAAGATCGAGGCTCCCGCCACCGACGCGCGCGGCGAGGCACTTGCGTGGAGACTGATGAAGAGATCGGCTTTGTTGTTGTTCGCGACGGCCGCGCGCTCGTCGAGCGGCACGTTGCGGTCGTCGTCTCGCGTCAGCAACACGCGGATGCCGAGGCGCCCCTCGATCGCCGCTTTGACGCGCCGCGCGACGGCAAGCGTGACGTCCTTCTCCTTGGTACCCTCCGCGCCCTTCGATCCTTCGTCCTCCCCGCCGTGTCCCGGATCGATCGCGATGGTCCGAATGGCCGGCACGGGCTGAGTGAATATCGACAGATCGGGCGGCGGTGCCGGGGCGGGCGCCGCGGTTTCGGTCGCCGGCTGCGTTGACGCCAGATCGATCACCAGGCGCATCGTGGCGTCGACGGGCTGCGTGGCGGACTTGAAGCCGGCGAATCGCGGCCCGAGCTCGACGGCGAGCGTCACCGGATCGACGGCCCGGACAGTCTGAAGGACGCCTTGCGCGCTCTGCGAAGGAAGCAGCTGGAGTGGAGGAGTGGCGACGTCGAGCGCGTCGGCGTCAAACTTGATGGTGAGTCGCGCGTTGTCTTGCGAGACCGTGCTCGTGGCGCGCGGCGTCGCGTCGACGGTCAACCGCGCGGCGACGCCAATCGACTCGTACCGCAGGATCACGCGCGGTACGCGTACGTCGCCGGCGAGGACGAGGTGCGACGGTTTTCGCAGCTCGAGGCGCGTGTCGTAAATCGGCGCCAAGGCGCGGCTGATGAATTCGACCGGGACGAGCCAGCGGCGTCCCGCGCGGACCGGGGCCGCCGGCAGCGCCACGAGCCTGCCCGCGACCGAGGCCAGCGCCTGATCCGGCGTCAGGATGATGGTTTTCCCTTTGTAGGTCACCGTGATGGCGAGCGACTCCTCGCGAACGGCGAGCTGAAAGGTGGCGGCGAGATCGTCGAGCGCGGCGAACTCCTGATCGTTGACGAGGCTGACCGGGATGGTGCGTCGCCCCTCTTTCGCCAAGAGCGTGAGCGGCGACGGCTGAGCGGTCCCCTGGCTCGCGAGAGCGCGCGCGAGCAGAACCACTCCGAGGGATACGGCCGCGCAAAGGAAGGCGGGCCGTATGGACCCGGTCGGAATGGAGCGGGCGTTCAATGGAGGATCTCGAGCTCCGAGATGTTCCATTGTAGCGGATGCGCTTAGTCCAGGTGATGGTTCTCAAGGTTCTCGCGGTGCTCAAGGTTCGCGATGTTCTCAAGGTTCTTCAGCAGCCTGCGAACCCCGAGAACCCCGAGAACCCCGAG
>JAHFUJ010000119.1:0-2258 GCA_023265105.1 Acidobacteriota bacterium | reverse complement strand
CGAGAACCTCGAGACCCTCGAGAGACCCAAGTTGAGGCAAGATTCGAGCATGAACGAGTTTCTCACCGCGGCGATCGAAGAGGCGGCGCGCGGACGCGCCGAAGGCGGCATCCCAATCGGCGCGGTGCTCGTCCACCGCGGCGCGATCATCGGACGCGGGCACAACCGCCGCGTCCAGCAGGGGAGCGCCGTGCTGCACGGCGAAATGGACGCGCTCGAGCGCGCGGGGCGCCAGCCGGCGTCGGTGTACCGCGAGAGCACGATGTACACGACGCTGTCACCGTGCGCGATGTGCACCGGTGCGATTCTGCTCTACGGCATCCCGCACGTCGTCGTCGGCGAGAACCGGACGTTCCTGGGCGAGGAGGATCTGCTCCGCGCGCGCGGCGTCCGCGTGGAGGTCGTTCAGGACGAGCGGTGCATCCGGATGATGGAAGCGTTCATCGCCGAGCATCCGGAGTTGTGGAACGAGGACATCGGAAAATGACGGCGAGCGCTTGCCATGAACAGACCAGTTCAATAGACTAGTTGATGTGCCTACTCGGCAGATCGGTGCGTTCGAAGCCAAGACGCGTCTGTCGGAGATCCTGGAGCAGGTGAGCCGCGGCCAGGTCTATCGCATTACCCGGCGCGGCCGGCCGGTGGCCGAACTGCGCCCGGTGACGCCGTCCGATCGTCGTCCACGTTTCGGCAGCGATCGAGGCCGGATCGTGATCGGGCGCGATTTCGATAAGCCGGTCCCCGGCATGGCGCGCTACACCAAGTGAGACTGCTGCTCGACACGCACGCGTTCCTCTGGTTCGCGGCGGGCGATCCACGGCTCGGACGCGCGGCGCGACGGGCGCTCGAGCACGCCGAGGCCGAGCTGTACCTCAGCGCGGCGAGTATCTGGGAGCTGGCCATCAAGTCGAGCCTGGGCCGATTGACGCTTCCGGGGCCGATCGATCGGTACGCGGCGGAGAAGATCGAGGAAGGGTACCGCATGCTGCCCGTCGAGTGGACGCATGCGGCCGCCGTCGAGCGTCTGGCCTTTCACCATCGTGACCCCTTCGACCGTCTGATCGCCGCGCAGGCGCTTGCCGAGAAGATGATGCTCGTCACACGCGACAAGATCTTTCGGCGCTACGGCGTCCAGACGGTCTGGTAGGATGACGCGGAGCAACGAAGTGTCATGAGCCTGAGCGCCGGCTGTCGGCGTCGAGGTCAGTGGTAGAATCGCGCCGATGATCAAGACCGTCGGGCACCGGCGTGTCGACCGCGGCGAGATCGGAGCGCTTCAGCGCACGATGGCCGACCTGCGCGGCACCGGGGCCGTCGTGCCTCGGGGCGTCTATCGCTTCACCAGCTTCGAGGAGGCCGACGCGTGGATGACCCGCACGATGGCCCGTACGCACGCGAGCCTCAGATCGAAGACCTCACCCGCATCTGCCGCGCGCTGAACGACGCTGGAGCACGCTACGTGCTCATCGGTGGCTTTGCGATCATCGCCCGCGGCGGCGCTCGGACGACCAAGGGCATCGACCTGCTGATCGACGCGTCGGCAGATAACGTGGCGCGCGTAAGGCAGGCGCTTCGTATTCTGGAGGACAAAGCGGTCGATGATGTCGCCGACGATGACGTCGCGCGCTATACGGTCGTGCGAATTGCCGACGAAGTCGTTGTTGATTTGATGGCGAAGGCGTGCGGCGTCGATTACGCCGCAGCCGCGGAGGACGTCGAAGCCTTGGCGATCGGTGGCGTGTCGGTTCCTGTCGCGAGCCTCCAGACGCTGATCCGCACCAAGCGCACGATGCGTCCATCGGACGCTGCGGACTGCACGTATCTCGAGGAACTGTTGAAGGCCGAGCGCGGCAAGCGTTGAGGAAGGCCAGGGAGCATACCATGAGCCTGAGCGCCGGTACTCGTGTCGGGCCGTACGAGATCGTCGCGCTGATCGGCGCCGGCGGGATGGGCGAAGTCTATCGCGCACACGACGCGCGTCTTGGTCGCGACGTCGCGCTGAAGGTGCTGCCGGATCTGTTCGCCCACGATCCCGACCGGCTCGCGCGGTTCAAGCGCGAGGCGCAGATGCTCGCCTCGCTCAACCATCCCAACATCGCCGCGATCTATGGCCTGGAAGAGGCCGATCGCATTCGCGCGCTGGTGCCGCCCGCTCAGTACGTGGCGTCCGACTTTAGTCGGACCAGGAGTAGTCCGGCTGAAGCCGGACGCCACGTACAGCGGGGGCGCGGCCTACCTATTGAAGATGCGCTGCCCAT
>JAHFUJ010000426.1 GCA_023265105.1 Acidobacteriota bacterium | reverse complement strand
TGCGGTTATCGGTCACCGACCGCTGCAACCTGCGCTGCGAGTACTGCATGCCGGAGGACGACTACGTCTGGCTGCCGCGGGAGGACGTGCTGCAATTCGAGGAGACGAGCGCGCTCGTCGACGTCTTCGTCGCGCTCGGCGTCGACAAGGTGCGCCTGACCGGCGGCGAGCCGCTGGTCCGTCGCGATCTCCCCGCGCTCGTTCGGATGCTGGCCGCCAAAGCGGGTCTGACCGATCTGGCGCTCACGACCAACGGCGTGCTGCTCGCCTCTCAAGTCGACGCGCTCAAGACCGCCGGCCTGCGGCGCATCACGGTCAGCCTGGATACGCTTCGCCCCGACCGATTCATGCGCCTCACGCGGTTCGACGAGCTCGATGCGGTCCGCGCCGGCATCGCCGCCGCGCAGCGGGTCTTTACGGTGTCGGCCGAACCGACCCCACCCACGCTCGCAACGGCCGCGGGCGCTGCGATCGAGCGTAGAGTCTCGCGCTCGACAGCGGCCGGTTTAAAAATCGACACGGTCGTCATTCGAGGCGTCAACGACGATGAGCTCGTCGATCTCGTCGAATACGGGAAATCGGTCGACGCCGAAGTCCGCTTCATCGAATACATGGATGTCGGCGGAGCGACGCGCTGGTCGCCGGAGCGCGTCGTCTCGCGGCGCGAGATGCTCGACAGGATCGCGCGACACTACGGCGCGATCGAACAGGTGACCGAACGGGGGACCCCCGGAGCCAACAGTGCCCCCGCCGATCGTTTTTGCCTCCCCGACGGCACCATCTTCGGCATCATCTCGTCGACGACCGACCCCTTCTGCCGGAGCTGCGATCGGAGCCGCCTCACCGCGGACGGCATGTGGTATCTCTGTCTCTACGCGACGCGGGGCATCGATCTGCGTGCGCCGCTGCGACGTGGCGCCTCCGCGGACGAGTTAAAGGCGTTGATCGCGCGCGGATGGGTGGGCCGCGACGACCGCGGGGCCGAAGCGCGCCTCGCCCTTGGCGACCGGCGTGTCGTCGTGCCGGTGAACGCGCTGAAGAAAGATCCGCACCTCGAGATGCACACCCGCGGTGGATAATCTCGAATGTAGCTATCAGCTATCAGCTATCAGCTATCAGCTGTCAGCTGTCAGCCAATGCGTGCCGCTGAGCTGAGGGCTGAAAGCTGACAGCTGACAGCTGAAAGCTACGTTATGTCGCGAGATTGGCTGGCGGAGTGTTTGGCGGATCAAACTTGCCGAACAGCAGCAGCGAGACGGCTTGCAACAGGCCGGCCACCGTGCACGGCTTGTCGAGGAAGGCTTCGTCTTCCCACAGCGTGTTTTTTTCTCTGAAGAGCCGGTCGCTGTAGCCGGTCAGATACAGCACCTTGAGCTGCGGCTCGGCCTGCCGCATGCGGCGAGCAAGCTCGTCGCCGCCCATCCGGGGCATCATCAGGTCGGTGACCAGGATGTCGAAGGGTCCGAGCTTCGCCGCCGCCTCGAGCGCTTCCACGCCGTCTGGCGCAACCGCCGTCTTGTATCCCGCTTCCTGCAAAACACGCTCGACGAACCTGAGGACCGTCTCCTCATCGTCGACGATGAGGACCGCCTGCGGCGTCGGCGCCGTTCGCTTTTCTCGCGCGGATTCTTGGTCTTCAGTCACGGGATCGCCGGTCATTCTCGCATGGTATCGGCCCGGCGGCTAAGGCCTGCCGCCGACCGCCTGCCTGACCGCCGTCGCCAGGACGGCACCGAGCGCACTGGCCGCCAGCACCAGCGCGCCGGCGGGACGATCTTCAATCACGTAGCAGAACAAGGCGCCGATGCCGCCGCCGACGCCGACTGTGGAGATGGCTTCGGTCAGCCGGCTCCATAGGCGTCGTGGACACCGATGGTTCTCGGTGAGCGCCCCCATGCATTTCGGACAGGTCGCCATGAACAATTATCGGACAGCGGCAGGGGCAAAATCTACCCGTGTGATGATAACACGGCCTGTCCGATAGCGCATCGCTCACTCGAGCGTTGGCTAGTGGTTGAGCCCACTACCCGAGCGTCGGCATGGTGAGACCTGGCGAGACGGCGTTCTGTTTCGGCCAGCGCGTGGCGATCGCCTTGGTCCGCGTGTAGAAATGGATGGCTTCCATCCCGTAAACGTGGAGATCGCCGAACAACGATTGCTTCCAGCCACCGAACGAGAAACATGCCGTGGGCACCGGAATCGGCACGTTGATGCCCACCATGCCGACCTCGACCTCGTCCTCGAAGCGGCGGGCCGCCCCGCCAGAGGCGGTGAAGATCGCGGTGCCGTTGCCGTACGGATTCCGGTTCACGAGCGCGATTGCGTCCTCCAGCGTCTTGGCGCGCAGCACCACCAGCACCGGCCCAAAAATTTCATCCTTATAGATCGTCATCGCCGGCGTCACATGGTCGAACAAGGTCGGCCCCACGAAGAAGCCGCGTTCGTGGCCGGCAATCGTCAGGCCGCGGCCGTCCACAACCAGCGTGGCGCCCTGCTCGACACCGGCGTCGATGTAGCCGTTGACCTTGTCCCGATGGGGCCCGGTGACGAGCGGCCCCATGTCCATTCCCTCAGCGGAGCCCGGTCCAACCTTCAGGCGCCTGGCGCGGTCCGCCAGCTTACCGACGAGCGGGTCCGCGGCGTCGCCGACCGCGACGACCGCCGAGATGGCCATGCAACGCTCGCCCGCCGATCCGTACGCCGCGCCGATGAGCGCGTCGGCGGCGAACTCCAGATCCGCGTCGGGCAGGACCACGGCGTGGTTCTTGGCACCGCCGAGCGCCTGGACGCGCTTGCCGTGGGCCGCGGCGGTCGCATAGATGTACTTCGCGATTGGCGTGGAGCCGACAAAAGAGATCGCCTTGATCTCCGGGTGATGCAGTATCGCGTCGACCGCCTCTTTGTCGCCGTGCACGACATTGAACACTCCGTCGGGTAGGCCCGCCTCTTTCAACAGCTCGGCCATCCGAACGCTCGCCGACGGATCTTTTTCAGACGGCTTGAGCACGAACGTGTTCCCGCACGCGAGTGCCATCGGAAACATCCACATCGGGACCATCGCGGGAAAGTTGAACGGCGTGATGCCGGCGCAAACGCCGATCGGCTGCAGCCGCGAATGGGCGTCGACATCGCGGCCGACCGATGCCCCGTGCTCACCCTTGAGGAGGTGCGGCGCGCCAATCGCGAACTCGACGACCTCGAGGCCGCGCTGGATCGAGCCGATGGCATCGAGGAACACCTTGCCGTGCT
>JAHFUJ010000425.1 GCA_023265105.1 Acidobacteriota bacterium | reverse complement strand
GCCGGCGAGTTCGAGGGCCGTCAGTACCTGGTCACCGAGTTCGTGGATGGCGGCACGCTGAGGGATTGGGCCCGGGCCGAGAAACATACCTGGCGACAGATTGTCGAGCTGCTCGTCGGCGTCGCCGACGGGCTTGCCGCCGCGCATGCCGCGGGCATCGTGCACCGCGACATCAAGCCCGAGAACATTCTCATCGCGAAGAACGGGTACGCCAAGGTCTCCGACTTCGGGTTGGCCAAGCTGGCCGAGGGCGCCGAAACCGACGTCACCCGCACGGTGACGGAGAAGCGCACGCGACCGGGGCTCGTCATCGGCACGATCGCGTATATGTCGCCGGAGCAGGCGAGCGGCAGACCGCTCGATGCGCGCACCGACATCTTTTCCTTCGGCGTGGTCCTGTACGAGCTGCTCGCAGGCCGGCGACCTTTTTCCGGTCCGACGGACCTCGAAGCGCTGCAAACCATCATCCATCGGGCGCCCGAGCCGCTGAGCGCGGAGGTACCGGTCGCGCTCCGTCTGTCGGTCGACAAGGCGCTCGAGAAAGATCCGGCCGACCGCTACCAGGCGATGCGCGAGCTGGTCGTCGACCTGCGGCGGCTGGCGCGTCAGAAGGCGGAAGACGCTGTTACGCCGACCGTCATGGCTGCACCGCCGCGCGGGCGGCTCTGGCCGTGGACCGCTGCGGTCGCCGTCGCCGCTCTGGTGGCCGGCACCGCGAGCTGGCTGGCTCGAAGCCCGTCGCCGCCTATCGACAACCCGCTCGCCAGCGCCCAGTTCACGCGCTTCACCGATTTTCCGGGCATCGAGCGTGACGCCGCCATCTCGCCCGACGGCAAGTTCGTGGCATTCCTTTCCGACCGCGATCGCGACGACGAATTTGATATTTTCCTGAGCCAGGTGGGCACCGGCCGCTTCGTCAATCTCACGCAGGGCAAAGTGCAGAAGCTGGATTTCACGATTCGGGCCGTGGGGTTTTCGGGTGACGGCTCGGAGATCTGGCTGCACGATAGCGATGACCGGACCCCGATGCAAATCATGCCGTTGTCGGGCGGAGTGCCTCGGACTCTTATAGGCAAGCTGTCGATGAACGCGGCCTGGTCGCCGGATGGCGCCCGCCTGGTGTATCACACCTCCGATCCGGGTGATCCCATGTTCGTGGCCGACCGTGTCGGAGCCAATGCCCGCCAAATCTTCGTGGACCGGCCTGGAGTGCACAATCACTACCCTGCCTGGTCGCCAGATGGAAAGTGGATCTACTTCGTGCGAGGCGTTCGAGCCGACAACGTGATGGACGTCTGGCGCATTGCGCCAACGGGTGGAGAACCGGAGCGGCTCACGCAACATAACGGCGAGGTGAGCTATGTGGCGCCGATCGACCAGCGCACGCTGATGTACGTGGCCCGCGACCAGGACGGCTCGGGGCCCTGGCTGTGGGCGCTCGACGTCGAGCGAAAGGTCACGCACCGCGTGAGCTCTGGTCTGGAAAAATATATATCGCTGGCGGCCAGCGCCGACGGCCGCCGGCTCGTTGCGACCGTCGCCAACCCCAGCGCGAGCTTGTGGAGCGTACCGATCCTCGACCGCGTGGCCGAAGAAAAAGATGCGAAAGCGTTTCCGCTGCCGACGGTCCGCGCCCTCGCGCCTCGGTTCGGTGGAACGTCGTTGTTCTACTTGTCGTCACGCGGCGCCGGCGATGGGCTGTGGCGCTACCAGAAGGACGAGGCGGTGGAAATCTGGAAAGGGTCTGAGGGAGCCTTGTTCGAGCCGCCTGCAGTCTCGCCGGACGGACGCCGGGTGGCCGTCGTGCTGAGGAGAAATGGGAAACTCCGCCTGAGTGTCGCGACCGCGGATGGTGCCGAACTTCAGACGACGGGCGATCTCGACGTCCAAGGCGCCGCCTGTTGGTCGCCGGACGAGAAGTGGATCGTCACCGGCGGCGCTGATTCCCGCGGTCCAGGACTGTTCAAGATCCCGGTCGAGGGTGGTGCGCCAATTCGACTCGCCGACGGGCTGGCATTTAATCCGGTGTGGTCGCGGGATGGGAGCCTTATTGCGTATGTCGGTGCAAATGTCGGACTCTATGCCCCGCTCCTCGCCGTGCACCCCGACGGCAGTCGCGTCGCCCTGCCGCCGATCAACGTACCCCGCGCGGGCGAGCGCGTCCGATTCTTGCCAGACGGCAAGGGTGTCGTATACATGCAGGGACTAAGCCAATCTCAGGACTTTTGGCTGCTCGATCTGGCCAGCAAGAAGACTCGCCCGCTGACCCAGCTTCGCAACATTGCCGCCATGCGCACCTTCGACATCACGCCTGACGGCAAACAGATCGTGTTCGACCGCCTGCGGGAGAATTCCGACATCGTCTTGATCGATCTGCCGAATCGACGGCCATGATGAGCGCACTTCCCGCCCTCCAGTCCGGCTTTAGCCGGACCGTGACAGGTACGTGGCGTGAGTATGTGGCGTGACAGTGCGTAGTGTCCGCCTTCAGGCGGACCGTGACAGAACATTTCCGCTGGAACCAAACTCGGTTGGTGCGAAATATCGGGGTAGCTCTGATTTTCAGCGATCGCTTGGGCTCTGCGCGGCGGCCCAGAGTTCGCGGTATTTCTCGCGCACTGAAGAATCCAGCGCCTCAGCGAACGATTCCTGAAGGCTGTTCGCGCGAACCAGCGAAAGCACATCGGCGAGATCCTGCAGGCGATCGGGCGCCGAGAGCCCGGCGGCCAGCTTCAGCTCGATGAGCGTGCGCAGATCGAGCACACGGTAGGGTCCCTCGACTTTTGGCACCGAGCCGGGATCAGGAAACCGGATCGATTTCGGGCGGCCATCCCCGGGGAACTCACCGGTGACCAGGAAATCAATCGGCACGCCCGTCTCCCCGTCTCGAACTCCCCGCGACCCAGGGAACTTCTCCACATACCCGCGGTGGAGCCAGCGCGCCTTGAAGCGCGCCAACCCGTCGTTTGTGATGATGAGGCCTACGTCGATCGTCACCCGCAGGTGTCCGCGAACGCCCACAGCGAGTCCGCCCGCGAGCGCAAAGTCGATACCCATCTCGCCCAGGCGAGCGGCGATTCCATCGAGCGTGCGCTGGACTTTGGATTCTCCCATGAGGAACGCGTCAAGCTCCTGAACGACGCTCGCCAAGCCTTCACTCATGAAGAACAGCATACGCACCGCAAGAATGCACGCGGGAGCCGTGCGTAGCATGGGGCCGTCCCACACTTGCAAGGCACAGCACGCTCCTTGGCACAGGTGGCACGGG
>JAHFUJ010000424.1 GCA_023265105.1 Acidobacteriota bacterium | reverse complement strand
CGCGTGGTGGCATGTATCGCCGTGAATCAACCGCGGGCGCTGATCAAGTACAGGAAGCTGATTGCAGCCGGTGCCCTGTGGGAAGCTGCCCTGTCGGGAGCGGCCGCTTCGTAGCCCATCTCGTCGCGTTCGGCCAGGGGTTCTTGGACTTTCCGTGCTCGCCAGTTGTGGTCGCCTCGATACAGAGGCCACACAAGACTCAACGCGATGTTGCGAAACGGCCGCGCCGGTCTACTGCGAGGGACGCGCGAAGCCCACCAAAGAGGCGTCCGCGCCAGCGCCGGTCGCCACGACCACGAATTGCCGACCCGATCGCGTCTTGTACGTCATCGGAGTCGCGCTGACCGGGAACGGAGTCGGCACCCGGGACACTTCGCGCCCGGTCGCCTTGTCGAACGCGTAGAGATACGCCTCGCCGCTTCCGACGAAGACCACTCCCCCCTTGGTCACGATCGATCCCGCATTGCCAGGAGTCCCCAATCGAGCCGGGAGCGTGAGTCCCTTCAGCAGAGGGTGCCTGCGCAGCGCGGCGGTCCCTTCACCGAAGGGCACCCGCCATGCAATTTCTCCCTTATTGAGATTGAGAGCGACCAGTTCGGCATAGGGAGGTTTGGTGACGGGGATCGCTCCGAGCGGGCTCTCCGGGGGACCCAGTTTGCCCGTGCAATAGTTATGGTATTCGGCATCGATCCGCGAATCGCTTCCGTCGTTCTTACAGACTTTATTGATGTAGACATAGTTCGACGTTTTCACGTACAGCAGGCCCGTTTCCGGATCGAAGGCGGCGCCGCCCCAATTAGCGCCGCCACTGTTCGAAGGCCGCATGAGCGTGCCTCGCAAGCTCGGTGGCGTAAAGAGCGGGCCGAGTCGAAACTTCTGCATGTAGTCGAGTGCCAGGGCCTTGATTTCCGGCGTCAAGTCGTTCGCATCCTCCAGGGTCACACCCTGTGGCGTGAAGGCAGGTGGCTTGGTCGGAAACGGCTGCGAAGGCCAGGGCTTTTCACCTGGCACGTCCGTGGTCGTATCCACGGGGCGCTCTTCGATGGGCCACACAGGCTGGCCGGTCACGCGATCGAAGACGTACGTGAATCCCTGCTTCGACACTTGCGCCACCGCGTCAATCGTTCGACCGTCGAGAGCGATCGTCATCAGATTCGGCGGGGCCGGGAAGTCGTAGTCCCACAGGCCGTGGTGCACGGCCTGGAAATGCCATTTGCGTGTGCCCGTCGCCGCGTCCAGACACACCAACGATTCCGCAAACAGATTGGCGCCCGGCCTTCGTCCGCCATAGTAGTCGCTGCTCGGCGTACTGGTCGGCACGTACAACAATCCGCGCGTCTCGTCGAGCGTCATCGGCCCCCAGACATTCACATGGCCGGTGAACGCCGCCGAGTCTTTCTCCCAGGTCTCGTTCCCAAATTCGCCAAACTCCGGAATCGTATAGAACACCCACACGCGTTTTCCGGTCCGCACATCGAATGCCTGAACCGTCCCGGGCGGATCGCCTTTGTACTGCAAACGATCAGGAATGCTGCTCCCGACAATTACCAGGTTCTTGTAAATGACGGGGGGCGAGCTCTGACGCATCGCGATCTTGTTGTCGTGGTTTCTCAGGCCTTCCCGAAGCATCGCGTAGCCGTCCTGACCAAAACCGGTCACTAACTGGCCCGTTTTGGCGTCAATCGAGAACAGACGGTCGTGACTATTCATGAAGATGCGCGAGGTGTTGCCCTCGCGCCAAAAGGCGACGCCACGATGTTGGTAATAGAGGTTGACCCCCGGACCGTCCAAATAGGCCTTCGGGTCGAACGCCCAAAGCTGGGCGCCTGTTTCCCCGTTCAGCGCGACCACTCGGTTGAACGACGTGCTCAAATACAGCACGTCATCGATCATGAGGGGCGTCGCTTGAAAACTCCCGGGCTGCGTCCTATCCGGTAGCGGCCGTTCGTCAGGACGCCATTGCCACGCGAGTTCGAGTTGGCTGACATTCGAGGGCGTCATATCGGCCGCCGCGGAATATTTTGTCTGAGACTGGTCGGCACCGATATAAGCCCACTCGATCATGACCTGCGGCGGGCCCTGGGCGCCCAACAGCACGGCGCAACCGACGATCACCATCGCGCACAGCGTTTTCATTGAAACCTCGATCCCACTTGGCCAAACGTTGCGCGTCGACCGTCGGTCGCGCCGACACCGAGGGTAGCGTCGTCCCTGATGAACATTCTTCTATTCATTTGACGGTGTCGTCGACGTCGTACGTCGAAAACGCCTGCCCATCGCTGGCAATGACACGCAACCGGTAATCGTGAGGACCAGCGTCAGCGAGACCGGAAGGATGAAACGCATCACTCTCCCTCCAAAGAAGGAGGAAGTCGTATTCTGCACTGATGATACGCTTGAACAACCCCCTGTGCGCGAACGATAATCGGCGTTGGCCATCGTCTTTCGCCTCCCCGTCGCGCTCGCCGGTCCCGCGGCGGACACGAGCTTCTCGTCCGTGCCCTACTTCTGGTCGGACCAGTACGACCGCAAGATCCAGTTCATCGGTCGCGCACGTCCGCACGACGAGATGGTGATCGTCGACGGGTCGCTCGCCGACCGACGGCTCACGGCGCTCTACCGGCGCGGCGATCGCGTGGTGGCATGTCTCACCGTGAATCAACCGAGCATGCTGATCAAGTACAGGAAGCTGATTGCAGGCGGTGCCCTGTGGGAAGCTGCCCTGTCGGGAGCGAGATGCTGGCCAGGATCCACAGCCGGACCCGCGTCAGGCTGAAAACGCCGGCAGCGGTCGTCATCCGCGAGGAGCGCGAGTCGGCGTGATCGTCGTCGACGCGTCGGCGCGATTTACATTGCACTCGCCGAGGCGATCGACGCTCCGTTGGTCACCTGCGACGGTCCTCTTGGCTCGACGCCGGGACACGCCGTGCGGATCGAAGTGATTCGCTAGGACGTTCACGTCGGCCCTTGGCACAGGTGACGGCGACCGGGGGCGTGTCGATCGAAGAGTTGAAGAGCCGCGGCTATATCCGATGATCTGAAAATTCTGCACGCTCGCCCGCTTTTAGACGGTCCAGTTTCTCCAACCTTCACAACGCCCCACGTGTCCATTTCGCGCGATTTCCTCGCGTGTTGGCCGTGCCCAGGCTGGCACGATGCTGGGTGTCCGCAGCCCGGTCGATCGGCTGTGACGGAGGATGGTATGGTGGTTACCGGCGTGGCTGGCTGGTAACCACACCGCGTGGCGCAGGCGACTTTTTGCCAGGAACT
>JAHFUJ010000423.1 GCA_023265105.1 Acidobacteriota bacterium | reverse complement strand
GATCGTTGGGGCTGGCCAGCGACTCGCGCATCGCATCCTTCGCGCGCGGGTCGTTGAAGCCGGTCAGCAGCACCAACGCGCGATAGCGCACGTACCCGTCGGCATGCTCGGCGACGGCCCACAGCAGCGCGGGAACGGCCTGAGCGCCTGGCGTCCGCCGCACTGTGCGCGCCGCCTTGGTGCGCGTCGCATAATCGAGAGCGCCGAGTGTGTCGATCGCGGCCTGGAGCTCGGCGGCGGGGACCGTCTGAGGCGCACTCGGTTCCTGGGCGCCCGCGGCGGCGACCACAACGCCCACCAACCAGCTCACCAGCAACAGACGAATCGCATTCATCACTGCTCGCGGGGCCCCACATCCTCTAATGCGCCGGGGCCCCACCCCCGGCGCGCTTGGCTCAAGGCTGTCACTCGCCCGCCTCGCGCCGCTCAGCGTCTGCGGCCGCTGTCGAGCGCGAATGCGCGAGACAGCAGCGGTCGGGGGTGGGGTCCCCGACGGCACTAAAAAGAAGACTCGCTGCGGCCACCCCAACGCGGCTGTCGCGTTGGGGACCCCGGCTGCTCGCGCGAGCCGCAGGCGCTATCCTTCGTGTCCCCAGTGTCCTCAGTGGTGAGCCAATGCCGCGAGACATGCGTCACTTCGCGACGGGCTCACTCTTATCGAGCTTCAGCGCGAGCTGCAGATAGCTGACCTCGTCGCGCGGGATCGCGACCGGATAGCGGCCCGTATAACAGGAGCTGCAGTACGAGCCGCGCTCGGAGCCAACCGCGCTGAGCAATCCTTCGAGACTGAGATAGGCGACGCTGTCGGCGTCGAGGAACGTCGTGATCTCGTCGATCGTGTGCGTCGCCGCGATGAGCTCGGATTTCTGCGGCGTGTCGACGCCGTAAAAGCACGGTGAGATCGTCGGAGGACAACTGATGCGGACATGCACTTCCTTGGCGCCCGCGGCCCGTACCATCCTCACGATCTTTCGGCTCGTCGTTCCACGCACGATCGAATCGTCGACCAACACGACCCGTCTGCCGTTGAGAATGCTCTTGACCGGGTTCAGCTTCACCTTCACGCCGAAGTTTCGAATCGATGAGTGCGGCTCGATGAAGGTGCGGCCGACGTAGTGATTACGAATCAGCCCCATCCGGAGCGGCACGCCCGATTGTTCCGCGTACCCCATCGCGGCGCAGACACCCGAGTCGGGCACCGGCACGACGACATCGGCGCCGACCGGCTGCTCGCGGGCCAGCATACGGCCAAGCTCAGTCCGCACCTCGTTGACACTCTTCCCGAACACATAGCTGTCCGGCCGGGCGAAGTACACGTGCTCGAAGATGCAGTGCGCGAGCGGCGCGGGCGGAAACGGCTTGACCGATCGCATACCCCCCGCACTGACGACGAGCACTTCGCCCGGCTCGACGTCGCGCATGTAGGTCGCCCCGATCAGATCCAGCGCACACGTCTCGGAACAGACGACCACGCCGTCGCCGAGACGGCCGAGCGCAAGCGGGCGAAACCCGTGTGGATCGCGCACCGCAATGAGGCGGTCGCGCGTGAGCATCACGAACGAGAAGGCGCCCTGCACCTGCGACACCGACTCGACGACCGCATCCTCCACGCTCGAAGCCTTCGAGCGGGCGTAGAGGTGCAGCACAACTTCCGTGTCGCTGTTGGACTGGAAGATGGAGCCCTGCCGCACGAGGTCGTCGCGCAACTCGCCGGCGTTGACGAGGTTGCCGTTGTGACAGATCGCAATCTGGCCGTGCGTGCAATCAATGAGGATCGGCTGCGCGTTGAGGAGCTTGCTGTCGCCGCTCGTCGAATAGCGCACGTGGCCGATCGCCATCGAACCGGGCAGCTCGGCCAGCGCTTCGCTGTCGAACGTATCAGCGACGTAACCCATGGCGCGCGACACGCGCACCTGCTGGCCGTTGGAGGCGGCAATGCCGGCGCTTTCCTGACCGCGGTGCTGCAGGGCGTACAGTCCGAGGTAGGTCATGTTGGCGGCCTCGGAATCGCCGAAGATGCCAAACACGCCGCACTCGTCTTTGAACTTGTCTAGCATTAATTACTTTGTGGCGGGGCCCCACCCCCGCCACCTGTGCCTCGCCGCTCACGCGGCTCGGCGCTCATCCACCGACTTTCCGCTTCCACAGCGATTCCGCCACGGCCAGCATCGACCACTCGTGCCTTCGCGCTCACTCGGGCTCAAGGCTGCCACCGCCTGTGCCTTCGCGGCTTACGCCGCTCGGCATTGCTTCCATCGATTTTTCGCTTCCATAGCGATTCCGCCATGGCCAGCGTTGATCACTCGCGCCTTCGCGCTCGCTCGGGCCGCAGGCGCTTCGCTCGCGGCGCTGGTTAGCTGCGACTGCCCGGTCCGTCAACGCTACGCGACACGCTTGACAAAATACCGATCGATGGCGCTCGACCACATCCGTTCGGCTTCGCCAATCGACACGTCGATCGCGATCTTACCGCCCACCGCGATTCGCAGGGCGGTGCCGCCGGTACGTCCGATGACGCGCACAGGCACGCCGGCCGCTTCGGCGCGCGACAGCACGTCGACGACCTGCTCGGGCGCCACGGACACAACCACGCGCGACGCCGACTCGCCGAAAAGCGCTGCCGCGCGGTTCACCGCCGCGTCGCGCGCTACCTCCACGTGGTCGATCGAGGCCTCGACTCCCACGCCGCCGGTGTCGAAGCAGCACTCCGCAAGCGTCACGGCGATGCCGCCGTCCGCGCAGTCGTGAGCGGACCGAATCAGCCGCGCCTCGGCGAGCGCGACAATCAGCGCCTGCAGCCGACGCTCCGCGTCGAGGTCGAGCACGGGCGGCAGGCCACCGATCACATCGTACGTCAATTTCAGATACTCGGTGCCTCCAAGCTCGCCGCGTCCCTCGCCAAGCAGCACGACAACCTCGCCCGGCCCCTGAATGCGGCGGCTGACGAGGCGATCGGCGTGCTCGAGCAGACCGACCATGCCGATGACCGGCGTCGGATAGATCGCGCGGCCGTCGGTCTCGTTGTAGAGACTCACGTTCCCGCCGGTGATCGGCACGCCGAGGGCCCGGCAGGCGGCGCCGATCCCTTCGACAGCCTTCGCGAACTGCCACATGATCGCCGGCCGCTCGGGATTTCCAAAATTCAAGCAGTTGGTCGCGCCGAGCGGGCGGGCGCCGGCGCACGCCACGTTGCGGGCGGCCTCGGCGACGGCGAGCATCGCACCGCGGTAGGGGTCGAGATAGCAATACCGGCCGTTGCCGTCGACCGACAACGCG
>JAHFUJ010000118.1:8881-13378 GCA_023265105.1 Acidobacteriota bacterium | reverse complement strand
ATGTCTCGATCGCCGTCCTCATCGAGGCGCAGATGCGGCACGGCATGCCGCCCATGCAGGAGTCGCTCAATTACGGCATCCTGCCCAGCCTCAGTCCCGACGTCGACACGAACATGACGACGGATGCGTTTTCGCTGATGCGGGGCGCGTTCACCATCCAGCGCGCGCTGGCCAACGATCTCGCCTTCAAGGAGAGCAACCCCGGGAACCTCGCGATCCCGCAGCTGCTCACGTCGCGCCAGTGCATCGAGATGGCCACCATCGCGGGCGCCGCGGGGAGCGGCCTCCTGAGCAAGGTCGGCACGCTCACGCCGGGCAAGGAGGCCGACATCGTCGTGCTCGACGCGCGAAGCATCAACACGTGGCCGATGAACAACGTGCCGGGGACGGTTGTAACGATGATGAACCCGCGCCACGTGCGCGACGTGCTGATTGCGGGGAAAGTCGTGTTCTGGAAGGGCAAGCTCGTGGGCTGGAACATCGACCGCCTGCTCAGCCAGGCCGAGCAGGCGCGCGACCGGATCCTTGCCCGGATCAACGGCCCCGCGAAGGTCGGCGCGATTCCCAAGGGGAACAACAGTTTCAGCAACCCCTACCGGCCCAATATGATGGGCGACTGCTGCCATAAGGGGGAGAACACCACGACGCCGGATTATGTGCTGAGGCCGTAATCGGCCCAACGAAGCGTGGACTCTCCAACGACTTGAAGAGCGTCCGCCGGGGCCTGCGTCGGCAGGCCCCGGCCGTCGACGCGCGCGCCGGCCTTCGCGGTCGACCGGTGTTCAACGCACTCCCGTTTGTCCCTTTCCCTGTGCGATCGTGTGGCGCGAGACCTTGGGAGGATGATTCATGATTCGAGCGTTGGCAGTTTCGTTCGCGATCGTACTCTCTCTGAGCACTGGTCTGGCCCAGAGCCCGCCAACACCGCCGGCTGAACTCCCACCGCAGGTTGAAATCCCCGGTGTGATCGCCGCCGGCACAAAAGTGCAACTAATAAAGGATGGGTTTCAAGGGACCGAAGGCCCGGTCGGCGCCCCCGATGCAGGGCTGTACTTCACCGATCCCTACGCGAGCAAGATGTACAAGATGGACAGGAACGGCAACGTCTCCCTGTGGCGTGAGGACACGGGCGGGACGAGCGGGATATTCCTGCTGAAAGACGGACGTCTTCTGGGAGCCGAGACCGGCAGGCACCGGCTGGTTGCCATCGATCCTGATGGCAAGCTGACGCCGCTGGCCACGGTCGGTGTCGGCGGAAGATCCCTGCGGCTCACGAACGACATCATGGTGGATAAGAAAGGTGGAATCTACTTCACCGATCCCGCACCGTTTGCCTTCGCAGGCCAGCCCCCTCCGACCGAGAAGCCGCCGGGCTTTGTGTACTACCTCTCGCCTGACAGCAAATTGGTGCTCATCGACGAGCAGATCGCGCGGCCGAACGGCATCAGCTTGAGCTTTGACGGAAAGACCCTGTTCGTTGCCGACACCGATACCGAGAATCTTTGGGCGTTCGACGTTCAGCCAGACGGAACCGGGACAAACAAGCGCTCGTTCGCGAAGCTCCACGATCCTCGGCCGGGCCCGGACGGCAATTTGAGAAGCGGCGCTGATGGGATGGCGATGGACACCGAGGGCCGCTTGTATGTGACCACGAGCTCCGGCATTCAGATCATCGATCCGCGCGGCCAGTATCTCGGAACGATCCGCACGCCGAAGAATCCGTCAAACGTGGCGTTTGGCGGACCCGATCGGCGGACGCTTTATATCACCGGACGGGATTCTGTGTTCAGTGTCAGACTGCTGTCCCAAGGTCCGCCCGATCGCGCGAAATGAAGGAGTGCCTATGAGATTGGGGCCGGTTGTCTGCGGATTTCTCGTCGTCGGGTTTGCGGCCGTCGTCGACGTGCGAGCGGAGACGGTCCCGTACGACCAGATCCGCCTGATCGTCCCCGACGCGGAGAAGGCGGTCGATTGGTACATGCAGCACCTGGGCGCCCAACCGCGCAGGGCGGACGACTTTGCCGATCGCGTCCGGTACGGTGGAGTCCTCCTGTCGTTCACCAAGGGGGCCGACGCGAAACCAAGCGCCGGCAGTTCGATCGATCACCTCGGCTTTTCGGTCACGGATGTCGAGGCGAAGATGAGGGAACTCGAGGCGGCCGGCGCCACGGTGATCGCTCCGGCGCGCGAAGTGCCCGGGCTCTTCAAATTGGGCTTTGTCGAAATGTGGGGGACGAAGCTTGAGATTCTGCAGGATCCCGATACGGTCGGGTTTCACCACATTCATCTGCGTGTGCCCGACCCCGACGCCAGCATGAAATGGTATCTCGAGATGGTCGGAGGCCAACGGGCCAAGCTCAAAGGCCGTGTCGACGGAGTGCGATACCCCGAGCTCTGGCTTCTCATGGACAAGGGCGAGGGCGAGCCCAGCAGGGGGCATGCGATCGATCACATCGGCTGGCGCCCTCAAAATATGGACGCCTTTTTCGCCCATCTCAAGGCGAACAACGTGAAGATCATCGCCGAGCCCCGACTGGCCCGAGGGCTGCCGACCATGATGACCGAGGATCCGTACGGCGTTCGCGTCGAGTTTATTCAGCGCTAGGCACCCCGAAGTGGAGGTGCTTGGTGTTCTTTCGAGAGGAGGACTGTGATGCGACGCACACGCAACCTGCCGGTGGGCTCGCCTGAGGCGCCCAAGCCCGCGGCGGAGACGTCGGCCCCGGACAGCAACTCACGACGCGAGTTCCTGAAAACGAGCGCCGGCGCGCTGGGAGTCGCGGCCGCCGCGCTCGGCTCGCAGACGGTCGTCGGCCCCGCGTTGGCCCAGTCACGGCGGATCCTGCTGAAGGACGGCATCGTGCTGAGCCTCGACGCGAGAGTCGGCGACTTCGAGAAGGCGGACATCCTGATCGAGGGGAAGAAGATCCTCCAGATCGGTCCGAATCTGAATGCCGGAAACGCCGAGCGGGTCGATTGCACGGGCATGATTGTCATGCCGGGGTTCGTCACCACGCACCACCATCAGTTTTATACGCTTCAGCGGAACGTCATCCCCGACGGCCTCATTGTTTTTGCCGGCAACCCTGACCAGCAGGTCAACGCCTGGCCGCACGAAGCCTACGGGACCGTGCCAGGGAACATCTGGACCGCGGGCCGGATTGCGGAGCCTGGGTCGCGAGGAAACCCGGGCAAGGTCATTTGGGACCTGGGACGTATTCCATACGACCCCGAAGATAACTATTTGTCGGAGCTCGTGGCCTGTCTGAGCGAGATCAGTCAGGGCATCACGTGTGGAACCGACACGTCGCAGGCGAATCACTCGCCGGAGTACACCGACGCTCTGATCCAGGGCTTGATCGATTCCGGCCGCCGGACGCTCTTCGACTACGGCGGAGGGACCAACCGGAGCGCTCAGGGCCTGCCGTACGAAGCTCCGGGGGCGATGAACGACACCACGAAGGGGATCGGCCGAATCGCGAAAAAGTACTTCAGCTCCAAGGACCAATTGGTGACGCTCGGCTTCGCCGGCGGCAGCGGGCCGGCGTTCCAAGGCGCCGATTACACTGGGTGGCAGCTTGGCCGCTCGTTCGGTGCGTACATCAACAACCACGCCGTCGGCAACCCGATGGGGATCGTCACTGCGGCTGCCGACCCCCGGAACGGCAACAACTGGTCGGACATCACGTTTGTCCACGCGACAAGGTGGCAGGACGACGCTGTGGCGCAGATCGGTCAAGGCAATGCGGGCTACCCGAACGGCCACAAATCGAGAGCATGGGAAATCGTGCGCGACCGCGGCGCGCATGTTTCGATTGCCGTCCTCATCGAGATGCAGATGCGGCACGGGATGCCGCCGTTTCAGGCGGCATTCGATCACGGCATCCTGCCGAGCCTGAGCGCCGATGTCGACACGAACATGACGCCCGACCCGTTCTCGTTGATGCGGGGCGCGTTCACCATCCAGCGGGCGCTGGCCAACGACCTCGCCTTCCCGGAGAGCAACCCCGGCAAGCTGCCGATCCCGCAGCTCGTCACGGCGCGGCAGTGCATCGAGATGGCCACCATCGCAGGCGCGGCGGGAAGCGGTCTTCTGGACAAAGTCGGCACGCTGACTCCCGGCAAGGAGGCCGACATCGTCATCCTGGACCCGAATACCATCACCATCGCCCCGCTGAACAACGTGCCCGGCGCCATCGTGACGATGATGGACACCCGCAACGTGCGGCACGTGATGATTGCGGGCAAGTTCGTCTACAGGAACAGCAAGCTCGTCGGGTTTGACGAACAGAAGCTGGTGCGAGACGTGATCAGGGCGCGCGACAAGGTGCTGGCCCGGATCAACAGCAAGCCGCTTGTCGGGGCCATTCCGCCGGGCCTCAACAGCTCCACGAATCCCTACAGGCCGAACTTCTTCGATTCGTGCTGCCACAAGGGGCTCAATACCACCGCGCCGGAGTATAAGTTGAGGCCGTGAGCGCCGCGAACGTGTGATGA
>JAHFUJ010000118.1:0-8781 GCA_023265105.1 Acidobacteriota bacterium | reverse complement strand
CCAGACTTGCAGGGCATCTGGAACAACGCCACGAGTACGCCCTTGCAGCGACCCGAGAGGTTTGGAGACAAAACGGTTCTCGAAGAAGAAGAAGCGAATCAATTTGAAGAGGAATTGGCAAGAAACCAGAATCGTGACAACCGTAACGGCGGTCCCGAAGCCCAGGTCATTGCGGGGTACAACGAGTTCTGGATGGATTCAAGACGGCTGGAGCTCCTCAAAGACCACCGAACATCGCTGATTGTGGATCCACCGACCGGGAGGATGCCTCCCCGGCTGCCCCCCACGCCGGAGATGGAGAAGGCCAGGGCCGCCCGCGCGGCGGCGCAGGCGCGGGTCAACGCGGGCATGCCGAACGACCCGGAGGATTTTGGCCTGGCCGTGCGCTGTATCGTTCGGAACGACGCACCGCCGCATCTTTCTGCTCTCTACAACAATGATTTTCAGATTTACCAGAGCCCTGGCTACGTGGTGATTCAGGCCGAGATGATCCACAGCGCTCGCGTCATCCCGCTCGACGGCCGCCAGCATCTCGGAAACGCCATCCGCCAGTGGCAGGGCGACGCGCGTGGCCACTGGGAGGGCAGCACGTTGGTCGTGGAGACCACCAATTTCCGGAAAGAGGAAGGTGCGACCTACCAGAATGCCAACCCCGACAGCTTGAAGCTCGTCGAACGGTTTACGCGCGCCGGCGCGGACAACATCACCTACGAATTCACGGTCTCGGACCCGGCGACGTGGGGCCGACCCTGGACGGCAAGGATTCCGTGGAAAAAGGCGGACGGCGAAATCTACGAGTACGCCTGTCGCGAAGGCGATTACGACATCCGCCACCTCTTGCAAATGGCTCGCAAACGGGAGAAGGCCGGACAGCAGTGACCGGCGCCCGACGAAGACTCTGGCCGCAGCACCTTCTGAAAGGGATCGCCATGGTTCGAAGAACGCTCGTGCTCACCACGCTGATCGCTGTTGCGGCGGCGTACTCTGTCGAGCCGGTCAAGACGCAGTCTCGACCGTCGACCTCCGTCGTGTTGTATGAAGGGGCGCGGCTCATTTCCGGCGACGGCAGCCAACCCATCGCGAGCTCGGCCATGCTCGTTGAAAACGGCATGATCACGAGAGTCGGCGCCAAAGGCTCCGTGACCGCTCCTGCCGGCGCGTCGCGCGTCGACCTTACTGGCAAGACGGTCATGCCCACCTTGATCAACGGGCATGGGCACCCTGGCTTCCAGCGCGGCCTCACCTACAGCGCGGACAACTTGACGCGCGAAAACATCATGGACGATCTGAATCGCGCGCTCTACTTCGGCGTCGCGGCCGTGCAGTCGCAGGGCATCGAAAAAGGCGAGGTGATGTACGAGATTCGCGCGGACCAGGAGGCGGGCCGGCTGGGCGGTGCGCGTCTGCACATCGCGGGCCGCGGCATCGGCGCCCCGAATGCGGGACCAGGGGGTGCAGCCTACGCCGGAATCGCGTATGAAGTGACGACCGAAGGCCAGGCGAGACAGGCGGTGCAGGAACTGGCCGCGAAGAAGGTGAACGTCGTCAAGATCTGGGTGGACGATCGAAACGGCCGGGCGCCGCGGTTGTCGCCCAACGTGTACCGCGCCGTTGTCGACGAGGGGCACAAGCACGGGCTGCCGGTCAACGCGCACGTGTTCTACCACACGGACACCGTCGATCTGGTGAATGCCGGCATCAACGCCATCGTGCATCTCGTTCGCGACAAAGAGATGGACGATGCGCTCGTGGCGTCGATCGTGCAGCACAATGTCTATGTCATGCCCAACCTCAGCGGCGAGTGGGGCACGTACGCGGAACTGCCACATTGGCTGAAGGACGGCGATCCGCTGATGACGCTGCTGCAGGAGTCGGCCTCGCCGCCGGTGATCGCGCGGATGAAGAAGGGGTACGAGAGCCGGGATCCCGCGGCGGTCGAACGGGGGCGCACGGGGTACGCGATCCTTCAGCGCAGCCTCGCGAAGCTGGCTCGGGCCAACGCAAAGGTCACGCTCGGCTGCGACACCGGTCTCCAGGATCATTTGTTTGGGATGTCCGAGCAGCGTGAGCTCGAAAGCATGGTCAAGGCCGGCATGACGCCCATGCAGGTCGTCGTCGCGGCCACGAGCCGGCCGGCCGAGTATCTCAAGCTCGACAAGATGGGCGTGCTCGCGGCAGGCAAGGAAGCCGACTTCCTCGTGCTCGACGCGAATCCGCTCGACGACATCACGAACACGCAGCGGATTTCAAGAATCTACATGAAGGGCGCCGAAGTCGACCGCGCGTCGCTGCGCCCGTCACTGACCAGGACGTCAACCAACTGACTTTCCGAATGAGGCCGCATGTGGGCGGTTTCACCATGCACGCCCGACGTGGCAGGCGTGTCGCCGGCACGCTTGCGTTGGCCCTGCTTGTGGCCATCGCGAGTGGCGCGCGGGCGAGCAGCGACGATGCGGGCGGAAGCGTATCGATTGAGAGGCAGGGATATTTCTACGTTGGCGGTCACTACGACGATCCGGCCAATCCGACATACATGTCCGGTCAGATGTACGTGGAGTATCAGATTCCGGCGAACTCCCGTCGTCTCGAGAGTGGCGCGCCAGCGAAATACCCGATTGTCTTCGTCCACGGAGGGTCGCACACCGGCGCTGGCTGGCTGAGCACCCCCGACGGCCGTCCCGGTTGGGCGGACTTCTTCTTGAAGCATGGGTGGCCGGTCTACGTGGTCGACCAGCCCGGGCGAGCCAGATCACCGTATGTCGCCGCATACGGACCGCTGCCTGCTCCAACAACTCCAAAGGCCGCCGAGGATCGATGGTCCGCGTCCCAAAAAGGGAATCGGGCAACCCAGTGGCCGCAGGCTTTTTCGCACACGCAGTGGCCGGGCACCGGCCTGCATGGTGACGCGATCTTCGACCAGTACTATGCCCACCTGATGCCTGGCATTGGCAATCAGGAAGAACGTACCGTGAACGCGTGGGTTGCGCTGCTGGACAAGATCGGTCCGTCGATTCTGATCGAGCACTCGCAGCCTGGGCCCGCCATGTGGCGGGTCGCCGACCTGCGACCGCAGCTCGTCAAGGCCATGGTGGCCGTGGAGCCGACCGGCCCTCCATTCTCCCCGAATGGCGCGGGCGTTCGGACCATGCCCTATGGACCCTCCCAAGGTCCGCTCACGTACGACCCGCCGGTAAGCGATCCTCACCAAATCACGATTGTTCAGCAGGCGCATCCCGACGGGCCGGGGCTGCAAGCGTGCTGGCTTCAAGACGAGCCGGCGCGCAAGCTCCCGCGCCTGGCCGGGCTGAACATCCTGTTCCTGCTCTCCGAGTCGTCGTACCACGCGCCCTACGATCACTGTACTCGCGCCTACATGACCCAGGCCGGCGTCAAGAGCGACGTACTCCATCTTCCGGAGATCGGAATCCATGGCAACGGCCACCTCATGGCGATCGAAAAGAACAACCTTCGGATCGCGGGCTTGATCGAGGACTGGCTGGTTCGAAAGCTGAAGGGGTCCAAGACACCTCGGATCGCGGAGCCGGCAGTGCCCGGGCACGTGCAGAGTCTGTCAATCGCAAAGCAGGGGATGTTCTTTGTCGGCGGCGAGTACAACGATCCCGTCAATCCGACGTTGATGACCAAGCAGATGTACGTGCGCTACCAGATCCCGGCCGGCGATGGCGACGCGGGCGGTGCGCGGATCACCCGGTACCCGGTGGTGATGATACACGGGGGTGGACAACAGGCGACCACCTACACCGGCACGCCCGACGACCGCTCGGGCTGGGCGGACTACTTCCTGAAGCACGGCTGGCCGGTCTACACCGTCGATCAGCCAGGGCGAGGCGAGTCGATCTATGTCGATGCGGCCTACGGTGCTCGGGCTGTGACCAACATTTCCAACCTGGAGAATCAGTTCACGGCGCCCAAGCGGAGGCCGGCGTGGCCACAGGCTGTGTTGCACACGCAGTGGCCGGGGACGGGTGTCCATGGAGACGATGCCTTCGACCAGTTCGTTGCCTCGCAGTACGGTGGAATGGCGGCGCTGCCGCAAGAGCAGCTGACCGCCCGCGCGCTCGTCGCTCTGCTGAAGAAGATCGGTCCGGCAGTGCTGCTGACGCACTCGCAGTCGGGACCGCACGGTTGGGACGTCGCGGACGCGGTGCCGGCGCTCGTCAAGGCCATCATCGCGGTGGAGCCGAACGGACCGCCCTTCTACACCGAAGCCAACACCGACATCGATCGGCCCTGGGGCATTACCCGGCTTCCGATGCACTTCACGCCTCAGGCCGCTGCCGCGTCCGATCTAAGAATTGTTCAGGAGGCGGTCGCTGATGGACCCGGACTCTTCAAATGCTGGACGCAGACGGAGCCGGCGCGCCAACTCGTCAATCTTCGTGGAATCCCCATTCTCCTCGTCACTGGCGAAGCATCGTTCCGGGCGCAGTATGACCACTGCACCTCGAAATTCCTGACACAGGCGGGGGTCGCGAACGACCATGTGCGGCTGGAAAATGTCGGCATCCACGGCAACGGCCACATGATGATGCTCGAGAAGAACAATCTCGAGATTGCCGCCTATCTGGACGATTGGTTGCGCGCGAAGCTCACGGCGCCGCGTCGCCCGGCAAATGGCCGCAAGTGAACTGCGGAACAGGTTAGCGCTGTCGCGCGGCTTTTTTGTGGCAGGTTATGGCGACGTGAGAGCGAGGAAGAAAATACATCATGCGCCTGATGCCACTCATCTCGGCAGCCTTGGTTCTGTTCCTTTCGGGGCCGTCGTTCGCCCAGGAATGGATTGAGTTCGTCAGTCGGGACGATCGCTTCACGTGCAATTTCCCGGGCCAACCGAAGATCTCGGCGACCACCTACCGATCCGAATATGGGGCCGACCTGCCGGCGCGGGTCTATAGCGCCACCCAAGGCCAGAGCCGCTACTCCGTGACGGTGGTCGATTACAGCCAGACCCAACGAATACATGCCGAGAGGGCCAAGGCCTGCGCGGCCCGCGCCGAAAGCTGCGGGGGCGGAGCCAGCCGCATCGGCAATGAGACGTTCTGGTGGATGGATGCGCGAGGCGCGATGGTCTATGCGGCGTGGCAGTTCATGCAACGGGACGCCGTGCTGACGCACTACGCGTGGGATTTCATCGACCTCATCGAAGGACATCAACTGCAGCTCACCAACAACGCCGACAAGTCACGGACCTTCGCATCGATCTACATGCACGAAAGCAAGCTCTATATCATGGACGGCACGGTACCAGCGGGTTACCCGGAGCCGGGGTTGTTTCAGCAATCGCTGGGATGGATCGACGAGAACGGGCTCGGGATTCGCTATCAGTCCATCTACTCCAACGGATTCCCGGCACCTCCCCGAGCGGGCCGGGGTCGGGGGCAAGGTCCGGGGATTGACGCTCCTGGCGCCGGCGGACGTCAAGGTGGCCAGGTGCGCTGATCCGCGGGAGGGTGAGCATGCGGTTCAAGTCAGGTCTTGGTCTCGCGGCGATTTGTGCGGTCGCCTTCGCTTTGCCGGCGTGGGCGCACCATTCCCACGGCAACTACGTCGACAGGTTCATGGATGTGGAGGGTGTGGTCAAGGAAGTGCACTTGGTCGTTCCGCACTCCTGGGTCTACCTCGAAGTCAAGAACGCCACAGGCGAGCCGCAAATGTGGGCTCTGGAGGCCACCGGTCGCTCTGCGCTTCAAAGGATTGGGGTCACGCCCGACTACGTCAAACCGGGCGACACCGTCAAAGCGCGGTGCAATCGTCTCAGGGACGGCTCCAACGGCTGTCTTCTGGGATTTCTGAAGGCCAAGGATGGAACCGTCAAAGATTGGGACGGCGGCAACGGGCCTGCCCCGACTGACTTTTGAGACCGGCGAAGGAGGAGCAGCGTGAAATCGATCTCGCGGCGCGGACTCTTCAAGATGGGCGCGGCGCTGGCGGCCGCCCCCTCACTCGTTCGCAGCCTGGGCGCGGCACAGCGTCCCACGACGGGCCAGGATGCCGGCACGATGGAGCGGGCCGCGCGCGCGCCTGTCAGCGCCACGCACCACATCCTGCTGCGAGGCGGCACCATCATCACGATGGATCCGGCGCTCGGCGACTTCGCGAAGGGAGACCTTCACATTCAGGGAAAGCGCATCGTCGAGGTGGGCGCGAATCTCACAGCGCCCGCTGGGGCAGAGGTTATCGACGCGGCAGGCACGATCCTCATCCCTGGATTTGTTGATTGTCATCGGCATTCCTGGTCCGCGCAGTTTCGGCGGATCATCCCGGATGGCCTGATCGCCAACTACATGTCGACGACGCACCAGGGCTTTGCGCCGTTTTATCGCCCGCACGACATGTACGTGGGGAATTTCATTACGGCGCTCGGCTGCATCGACGCCGGCATCACGTGCGTCATCGACAATTCTCACAACTCGCGCAGCGCCGCGCATTCCGACGCGGCCATCGAGGCGCTCTTCGATTCGGGTATCAGGGCCGTGCACGCGTCGGGGCCGCCTCAGTTCGGGACGTGGGACAAGCAGTGGCCCGCGGATTGGGCCCGCCTTCAGAAGAAGTACTTCACGTCAGACGACCAGTTGGTGACGCTGCGCGCGTTCGGGCCCGCGAACCGGGAGAATTGGGCGCTTGCTCGGAGCCTGGGGCTGAAGATCCACGCGGACGGCATTTCCTCCGAGCTGGTCGAGGCATTCGCGAAAGAGAAACTTCTCGGACCGGATTTCACCTTCAATCATGCCAGTGGGCTGACCGATGCGGCCTGGCGTCTGGTCCGCGAGACGGGCTGCAACGTCGACGTGTGCACGCGCTCCGACGCGCAGTACGGGCTCGGAAGCGGAGCGTCTGCCGGCGTCGGGGGATTCCAGAAGGCGCTCGATTTCGGCGTGCAACCGGGGTTCAGCGTCGATAACGAAACGTCATACAGCACCGACATGTTCGGCGAGATGCGTGCGGCCTTCTTCGTCCAGCGCGCGCTCGCCACCAGTCGCCGGGTCAACAAGGATCCGGATGCCCCTGCGCCGGTGACCGTGCGCCAGGTGCTGCAATGCGCCACCGTCAACGGTGCGCGGTGCGCGGCGGTGCTCGACAAGTGCGGCACGTTGACGCCCGGCAAAGAGGCCGACATCGTCATGATCCGGGCCGACGAGATGAATGTGTATCCGTTGAACAACGCCCTCGGTACGGTCGTCCAGGCGGCAGAAGTTCACAACGTGGATACGGTCATCATCGGCGGCGCGATTCGGAAGCGCCACGGCGCGCTCGTCGGCATCAACATGCCACGATTCCGGCAGCTGGTCGACGAGTCGCGCAGCTACCTCTTCGCCAAGATGAACTACACGCTCAACATCCTGTCTTAATCTGAAAAATCGATCTTGCCTAACGGCCACTTCGTCCCAGTAAACAGGTAGTCGCGCGACTCGTCGACCATCTGCCGAATCTTCTCCAGGTTGCGACCTAGCAGTGTGCTGGTGAGCTTGCCGCGCCATTTCCGGAGCTGGCCGCCGATGAATACCGTGTCGACATTGCCGATGTGCGCACCTTCTACGACGCTGGTGATGACATTGTGCTTCGGGTACAGATGAATGTCGTTCGTGTTAATCAGCACGATGTCGGCCTCCTTGCCGGGCGTCAGGGTGCCGACCTTATGCGCAACACCGCAGCACTCGGCACCTCGAATCGTGGCCGATTCCAGCATGTCCCTGGTCGTCGCTTCGGGAGGCGGGTTCGGATTGCCATTGGCGCGCTCTCGCATGATCGCCCCTCGGTGGAGCGCATACATCACGTGCATCTCGGTGAACATATCGATGGCATAGGTCGCGGGATCGTCGTTGCTGAAACCGGGGCGCAAGCCGAGATTGAGCCAATCCTGGTATGCCGGAAGCCCGTTGTTCGATCCGCCGCCCGCATACTGCGAGTCGATCCGCGGACAGACATTCACCTTCGCACCATGATCGACGATGGCGCGCATGTTCGCCATCGGGAGACCACGGGCGTGGTTATAGCTTTCCTTCCCGTTGTAATCGCCGGAGGCATACAGACTGGGGAGAGTCGGCGCGTTGCCACCTCCCTCCATGGTGATCCAGAGGTCGAGATCGCGGCGTACCTTGATCACTTCAGGGCCCGGGGAATACATCAGCCGCAGCGTCACCAACTGGTCGTCGGAGGAGCAGTATTTCTGCTTGAGCCGATGGAGATCTTGCGGCCATTGCTTGTCCCAATTTCCATAATGGGGGGAGCCGGAGGCGTGGACACCGCGGATACCGGCATCGAACAGCGCCTGGATGGCGGCGTCGGAATGGTCGCCTGAGCGTGAGTTGTGTGAGTTGTCACACACGGTCGTGATGCCGGCGTTGATGCAGACCAGCATGGTCATGAGCGTCCCGACGTACATGTCCTTGGGGCGATAGACGAGGGCCATGGTTTCGTGCATGACCGTGTTGTAGCTGTGCGTCGGGTTGTTTGGCGGCGCGCTGATCTGATTGGAAACGATGCGCGCGATCTGACCCTGCCACGAGTGAATATGAGGGTCGCAGAATCCGGGGATGAGGATCATGTCCTTCGCATCAACCACGATGGCTTTTCCGCCCTGTGCCGCGGCGCTCAGGTCTCGCCCGATGGCGGCGATCTTCTTGCCCTCGATCAGTACGTCGGCCTGCGCGAAGTTGCCTACGGCCGAATCCATGCTGACGACGGTACCGCCCTTGAACAGGATGCGCCGCTCGCGGTCCGCATTGGCGCGCTCGAGACGATCGAGCGTTCTGGCGTCCT
>JAHFUJ010000117.1:7774-13416 GCA_023265105.1 Acidobacteriota bacterium | reverse complement strand
CCATGCCACCCGCGCCGATGGCAGATTGAATCTCGTACGGTCCCAGGCGGGTGCCGACGGCGAGCGTCATGACGGAGCCAGCGCGATTATAGTCCCAAAGGGAACGCAGGCGGACCGCGACCAAGAACGAGCTACCAGATCGAGCGAATGTGGGAATAGTCCTGAATCCGATGATCCTTTGTCACCAGGACAGCTTCGTGATGCCTCGCCGTCGCGACGATGATTTGGTCTGCCGGATCGCCGGGAAACGGCTGTGGGAGCTGACAGCTCTCCACTAGGATGGGACGCGTCAGTTCTGCGAGGTGCAACCCGGCCACCATCGTCGCCAGGTCGAGCCAGTGATCGAGCGGCCGATCCAGCACGAGCTGATCCTTCTCGACTTTCTTGGCGATCTCCCACATCGAAATCAACGAAAGCCAAAGGGCGTCCTCGCGTTGACTTTTCTGGATGGTCGCTTTGGCCCTCTGGGAGAGTCGGCGATCCTCGGTCACCCACCACAGCCACGCGTGGGTATCAAGAAGCGTCCGCATTCCAGATTTCACCCGTGCCGAACGGGTCCCCGACTTCCTTCAGAACGCTCCCGGCGAGGCCCCGACGCGAGGTCAGGGGAAGACAGGGCACGAGTTTGGCGACGGGTCGGCCGCGCTTGGTGATCACGATCGGCGATCTGGTCTTCGCCACGTCGTCCAGGGTCTTCAAACAGACGTCCTTGAACTTGCCGGCGGCGATCGTCCTCATGGCCTCAATATAGCCATGGCCATATGGCTATGTCAACAACCACGTCTTCACTTCCAACTGTTCCCTTTTTCCCGTTCGCCTCTAGTGCGGATTATCAGGCGCTGTGGTGACCGCGGGCTAACGCCAATCGCGCTTCTTGTGTCCGTCGCTTGTGGCAGATTACGCAATCCTGGGCGCGGCCGAGAGGCGCACAAACTGCCACATGGTGTCGACGGATTCGCGTCGAGAATGGAATTTCCCTTGTAACGGCCGCGGATCGACCGGCGCCCTCAAGCGGTATCGCCCTTGCACCTTCATGGCGGCAAGATGACGATGCTAAGATGGAACCGAGGACAACGTCGTGTGCTCGTCGACAAGCTGCCGGACGCGGCGAACCTCGTCGTCGGCGCGCTTTTCGTGGGACAGTTTCTTGGCGGTCGACCGTTTTCATTGACTCTCGCGCTGTCCGGCATTGCAGTGTGGGTGGTGCTCATGGGTTTCGCTCTTGTGGTGGCAAGGATAGGTGACCAGTCATGATGGGCTTTTATGTGCTTCTCGGCGGTATTGTCCTGGCTGCCGGCGTGTTCACGTTGCTCGCCTGGCTGGGCCGCGGAACGGAGCGGCGGGACCACCATCGACCAGTCAACTGAGGTCGATGCCCGAGCGGAATCTCACCGATGGATGGTATCGAAGCACAGCTCGACAAGCTCGCCTTCGGCGACATCGACCGTCGCCTGCGAAAGCTTTGAAGGAAGTATCGCAAGAGCTATAGTGACCTGCATTCGGAACACTCATGGACGTCAGGGAGGCTACGATGCGCCTGTCAATGGCTCTTACATGGGTCCTCGCCATGGCACTCTTCGCGGCGGCGTTTCCGGCAGCGCAGAGCCGGACGTCGAAACCACTCGACATCTATGTGATCGACGTCGAGGGCGGCAATGCGACGCTGTTTGTCTCGCCGTCCGGTGAATCGCTGCTCATCGATACCGGCAACGCCGGCGCAGCCGCCGCTCGTGACGCCGGCCGCATCATGCTGGCGATCAAAGACGCCGGGCTTCGGCAGATCGACCGTCTCATCACCACGCATTGGCACGGCGACCACTTCGGCGGGATGGCCGAGCTCGCGTCCCAGATCACGATTCGCGAGTTCATCGATCATGGTCCGAACGTGCAGCCTGGCGCCGCCGCCGATGAGTTTCTACAAAAGACGTATCCGCCGCTGTACGCCAAGGCGAAGCATACGGTCGTGAAAGCCGGCGACAAAATTCCCATGGCCGGTCTCGACGTGCGCGTGGTGACTTCCGCCGGCGAAACGATCAAGTCTCCGTTGTCCGGCGCCGGCGGGCCCAATGCCTATTGCGCCAACTTCAAGCCGGGAGAGAACAATGCCGAGGATCCGC
This sequence comes from Acidobacteriota bacterium, assembly GCA_023265105.1. Taxonomy (GTDB): domain Bacteria; phylum Acidobacteriota; class Vicinamibacteria; order Vicinamibacterales; family CAVVIG01; genus JAHFUJ01. The sequence continues at coordinate 11,299 of JAHFUJ010000117.1, read as the reverse complement.
AGTCGGTCGGGATCCACATGACGTTCGGGAAATTTCGCACGATTCATTTGGGAGATTTGACGAAGAACAAGGAATTCGAGCTGATGTGTCCGAACAATCGCCTTGGGACGGTTGATGTTCTTTTGGGTTTGCACCACGGGCAGGCGAGCTCCAATTCGGAGGTGGTCGTGCACGCGCTTCGCCCGCGCGTGGCCATTATGAACGACGGCACGCGCAAGGGTGGCGAACCTGACGTGATGAAGACGGTGCATTCATCTCCGGGCCTCGAGGATCTCTGGCAGCTTCACTTTTCCCTGCTGAGCGGTCAGGAGTACACCGTGCCTGGACTGTTCATCGCCAACACCGTCGATGAGCAACAGCCGATCATGCCTATCGCTCCGACGCCGGCGCCGCAACCCGGACCCGGCGTGGCCCCGCCGCCCGCGCATAACGGGCCGGCATTTTGGATCAAGCTGTCGGCGCAGCAGGACGGTTCCTACACGGTCACCAATGCGCGGAACGGCTTCAGCAAGACGTACACACACTGAGACGGCCGACCTTATGAAGACGCGGAAACGTATAATGACCACACAGGGCGTCTGCGGATCCTGAGCGAGGCGGGCGATGAGGAGGTGCAAGATGCGTCAGGTGATGGTCGTCATCGCCATCGTCGCCGCGACCGCTCCCGTCGCGAGCCAGAAGTGGACGCCGCCCCGCACCCCGTGGGGCGACCCGGACTTGCAAGGCTTCTGGCCGGTGGTGGAGATGTTATCGGTGCCCATCGAACGCCCGGTCGCGCTCGGTACGAAAGCGACGCTGACCGAGGAAGAGTTCGCGCGGCTTCCGCCGGAGAGCCGCATCCCCGGTGTGAACGATTTTTTCACCGGCAGCGGGTCCAGAAAACTGTTGCAGGAGTTCGGCACGCCGCAGCGTCAGACCTCATTGATCGTCGATCCACCTGACGGCAGGATGCCTCCACTGACGGCCGAGGGTGCGAGACGGGTCGCCGCGCTTCCCAAGGTCACCGGTTCGCACGACGGTCCGGAGGACTTTACCCACATGGAACGGTGTCTCTCGCGCGGCGCGCTCGGCTCGATGGTGCCGCTCGGCAGCTCCAACGGCAATCAGATCGTCCAAGCCCCGGGATTGGTCGTGCTCCGCAACGAGATGATTCACGAAACGCGCTTGATCCCTGTCGACGGGCGTCCGCACCTCGGCGCCGCGATTCGCAGTTACATGGGCGACTCGCGCGGGCGGTGGGACCGCCAGACGCTGGTCGTCGACACGACCAACTTCATCGACAACTCCAACTTCATCGGCGGCGCCGACACCCGCATCCCCTCGTACAGCCGTGACGCGCGCCTGACGGAACGCTTCACTCGGATCGACGCGGACACACTCCGGTACGAAGCCACGGTCGACGATCCGAGGACGTGGACCCAGCCGTGGACCGTCGCGTTTCCCCTGAAGCGGGACGCGAAGTATTACCTCTTCGAATACGCGTGCCACGAGCAGAACTATTCGCTGCCCCACATGCTGAAGGGCGCGCGCCTTGGGGAGAACTGACCCGGCTCCCACACGCGAAAGCGAGACAATCATGAAACATTCCTCCCCACCATCGTCCGATCACGCGCTGATAGCGGCGGCCACCTTGGCCAGCGCTGTCCTGGCTGCGCTCGTCCTGACCCCTGGCGTGCCGTTGGCTCAGCAAAAGCCGCTGCACCTCAACCCCGTGATAGCAAAGCTGGCGGAGGGCAAGACCGTCTACGGCCTCAACACCGGCGATCTGTCCCTCGTGTACGCCCGCGAGGCCGCGCGCGCGCCGGTCGACTTTATCTACGCGGACCTCGAGCACAACCCGCTCGATTTTCCCGCGCTTCACTTGTTTCTGATGGGCATGACGGACAAGGCCACGATCATGAGGAAGGGCAACCTGCAGCCGAACGTCGCGCTGTTCGCCCGTTTTCCGCCCGAAGCGGACCAATCCCAGTGGGTCGTCAAGCAGGCGCTGGACATCGGACTGCATGGAGTCATTTTCAATGGCGTCGACACTCGAGAGCAGGCGCTGATGGCGGTCAAGAGCATGCGGTACCCGCAAATGAGGGGATCGAAGTACTTCGAGCCGGCCGGCGTCCGCGGCAGCGGTCCTGCCAACGCGACGTGGCTCTGGGGGATCAGTGCCGAGGAGTACTCACGGCGGGCCGACCTGTGGCCGCTCAATCCCGAGGGCGACTTGCTGGCGATGCCCATGATCGAATCGGTGGAGGGCTTGCGGAACGTCGATGCCATCGCGTCGACGCCAGGCGTCGGGGCGCTCTTCCTCGGTGCGGGCGGTGATTTGCATCTCTCGATGGGCGTTCCTCAAAACTCGCCCGAAGTGGAGGCAGGATTTCAGAAGGTCTTGAGCGCGTGCAAGGCCCACAAGATCGCGTGCGCCATTACCGCAACGACCGGGGAGGACGTGGCGAAACGGGTCAAGGAAGGGTGGAACATCATTCGCTCGACCGTGCCCGCCGTCAACGCAGGGCGCGCGCTCCTGGGAGAGAAGTAGGAAGAAAGGATACAGCCATGTGCACGAAGCGTCACGTGATGGTCGTCATCGCCATCCTCGTCGCGGCCGTTCCCGTCGCGAGCCAGAAGTGGACGCCGCCCCGAACGCCGTGGGGCGACCCGGATTTGCAGGGCTTCTGGCCGGTCGTGGCGATGTTATCAGTGCCCCTCGAACGCCCGGTGGCGCTCGGCACGAAAGCGACATGGACCGATGAAGAGTTCGCACGGCTTCCATCGGAGAGCCGCGTTCCTGGCAACAACGACCTCTTTAATCAAGGCGGGTCGAGGGCCCAGGTGATGGAGCACGGCACGCGGCAGCGCCAAACCTCATTGATCGTCGATCCGCAGGACGGCAGACTGCCTCCACTGACGGCCGACGGTGCGAGACGGGCCGCCGCGCTTCCCACGATGAGCGGTCCACACGGTGGCCCGGAGAGCTTTAACTCACTGGAGCGGTGCATCTCACGCGGCGCGCTCGGCTCGATGCTGCCGGTGGGCAACACCAACGGGAATCAGATCATCCAGGCCCCAGGATTGGTCGTGCTCCGCAACGAGATGATTCACGAAGCGCGCCTCATTCCGGTCGACGGGCGTCCGCATCTCGGGGCTGGGGTCCGCAGTTACATGGGGGACTCGCGTGGCCGGTGGGAAGGCCAGACGCTGGTCGTCGACACGATCAACTTCACCGATAACTCCAACCACATCGGCGGCGCCGGCAGCCGCTACCCCTCTTACAGCCGTGACACCCGCCTGACGGAACGCTTCACGCGGATCGACGCTGAGACGCTCCGGTACGAAGCCACGGTTGACGATCCAAAGACGTGGACCACATCGTGGACCATCGCGTTTCCTCTCAAGCGCGATCCGAACTATTACCTCTTCGAATACGCCTGTCACGAGGCGAACTATTCGATGCAACACATGTTGAAGGGCGCGAGCGTCGGGGAGAACTGACGAGGCTGCTGGACTTCTGGCTCGCGAAAACAGGCCCCCAAC
>JAHFUJ010000117.1:0-7674 GCA_023265105.1 Acidobacteriota bacterium | reverse complement strand
CTGGCACCCACGATCGTGGGGCGGAACTTTAGTTCTGCCGTGCGAGGTCGTTGATCGTCACGAGGCGCCCATGAATGGGCGCGACCTGCTCGACGTCAAGCTTCAGCTTCTTGATTTGGTCGTACAGATTCACCTGTTCCTTCGCGACCCGACCCGGCGGCGCATTTGCGGGCGCCGGGTTCCACACATCCGCCTCGATGAGAATTTTTGCCTTCGGCAGGTACGCTATCAGCATTGAGTCTGCGTGGTCAGTCCCCGCGAGGTGATAGAGCTCGAGGGTTTGCTTCCCATCCGTGAGGACCCGCTTATCGCCCACCGCTTCCAGGACCGGCTTCTTATTCACCTGGGCCTCTTTATCCGGCTTGATGGTGTGAGGCATCGCCAAGACCTTCTGAAAGTACGGCACATTCTCGGCCTGCGTCATGATCGTGGTCCCTTCCGCCGCGCATGCGCGGAGGCCGCCGGAATGGTCGAAGTGGTGATGCGTGGCGATCGCGTACCTGATCGGCGTGTTCGGAATCGCCTTTTTGACCGCATCGATGACCGCCAGGGAGCGATCGTCGTTCAGCGGGCATTCGACGAGGACGACGTAGTTGTTGAATTGAACGGCCACGCTGTGATGCGTGCCGCCGGTGAGGTAATAGACACCCTCAGCCACCTTTGCCGTTTCGACTTTGACGAGGGCAGGCCCCTGAGCAGCGGCCTTCATCACGCTTTCGGGGACCGGAAACACCAGATATGGATTGTTGGCGTCCGCCATCTTCACCTGGATGTCCAGCACCGGATACCCGCCCTGTTTCTGAACGATACGGCCGGGGAACTTGATGTCGGTTTGGATTTCTCCTCGATCCGCATAATCGGAATAAGTCGTTTCGGTGACCATGTCGCCGAGCACAGGGTTGTCGGTCCGGGTTTCGACCTTCGCCACCTGGTTCTTCGCGTCAAGCGTCGCCTTGACCATCACGCCGGCAAGTTGCTCGGTCAGAGGAAAAGTAATGACCGTGGCCCCGTTCTCAGTCGACAGCGTGGCCTTGTCGCCGGCGACCAGGGCAGCCTTGATAACACCGTAGGGAAGGATCCAGAGCTGGAGAAGCCGATCGTTAACCGCGGCCATGGCTGGAGTCGCGGTACCGCTTCCCGGCTTCAGACCCGCACCTGGCTCGGACTCGTTCCAGGCATACGTATCGCGTACCACCTGGAATAGATGCTGTGGGGCCGCAAGCGGGAGGCCTCCGCCGCCCTGAACGGGCCCATCGGGATTTGTGCGAGTCATCTCCACGCGCATGGCTGGGGGGTTGTAACCAAGGGCGACGTGATATTCGGTCTTGAACGCGGGCCAGGGTCCGTCGGGCTTGAACGCTTGGCCGAAGGCGTACGTGGTACCGCTGCCCCAAAACTCTATTCTGTTGACCACATCGACTTCCGGGAGGCGGCCGCCTCCCGGTCCCCCGGTTCGAGGCATGCCCAACGCGTCTGCCGCAGCCTTGATGGTCTTGGCAACGTCGGCCGTATTGCTCGCCGCGGCCCTGTCGCTCTGCGCAGCAGCACTCTGGAAAGCAAGTGCCGCAACCGCTGCGATCGTCAACATCTTTTCCATCAATCTTGCTTTCGTCGGCATGACGCCTCCTTTATCAGCTATCAGCTGTAATCAGCTCTCAGCTGTCAGCTATCAGCTTTCAGTTCCGATCCGCACTGAGAGCTGACAGCTGAAAGCTGAAAGCTGAAAGCTACGTGAGTCAGTGATGTTCCTTGGTGACCAGGTGAATCAAATCCCTCTCGCTGCAAGGCAGCGATTCCGGCAGCATCGCCTTGGGATCAGGATTGAGGACCTGTATGCGCGGAGTCGTTGTCCATGGCTCCAGCAGCACATCAGGGTCGTCGATCGTCGCGGTCCACGTCAGCGTGTTTCCGTCGCGTCGAAATCGTTCGATGACGTGCATGTTTTCGCTATGGAAATAGCCGCCGAGTTGGTCAAACCACGTGGCGCTCGTGAAACCGTAGGTGTCGATGAGCAGCGTGTCTCCGTCCCAGCGGGCAATGGCTTCTCCGTTATACGACCCATCCAGCTCCTGCAACGGCGTGTGCTTGCGGCCATCAAGAGGGATCATGCGATAGCTCGTTTGGGTCGCAATCAAGCCGCCTTGTCCCGGATAGACGAACATCAGGTGTGTCGAGAACTGGGCAATGTAGGATGGACTGCCCACGCGCGGAACACCGGCAGGCATGCAATTGTTGGACGGATCTTCTTCATTGGCATTTGCGTCCAGGTTCTTCACCATTTCCCAGTACTCAGGCTTGTAGATCGGTCTACTGGCCCCCATCCTGCGCAGGAGCGTGGCGGCACGTTCGCCCTGTTCTGAATTCTGCGGTTTGCGGTTAAGCACCGGCCACGTCGCAATCTTTGCGCCGCTCGAAACGTCGTAGGTGGAGGTCTGACTCTCAACCGCGATCCCTTCGTTGTGCATTTGGTTTGGCACGCCTAACAGATTGTCCGCCATGCCATTCCAGACCCCTGTAAAGTCCGGATGTCCATCCGGTGTCCGCGGCGTGACACCAATCGGCTTCGGCCTTACGGTGACTGAATGATCCATTCCTGGTGCTTCTTGGGCAAAACCCGCCGCTCGAAGCAAGCACAGCAGTGCGGCCAGAGCAATAAAGCTGCTGAATCCAAAGTACCGCGGCATGTTGAAGCTCCTTCCCTCCGCTTATTCCGAAAAGCTCTTGTGTTGCCCTAGCTCTCAGCTTTCAGCTCTCAGCCTTCAGCTCTCAGCAGCACGGATTGGCTGAAAGCTGACAGCTGACGGCTGATAGCTGACGGCTGACAGCTACGCGAAGTCAAGTGACGTCCGGGACTAATTGCCATTGGCGTCGGTTCCGAACTTAAACACGCGGCCGTCTGGAAACTTCAACTCCTGGACGAACCCGATATTCGAGCCATCTTTGCCGGCCAACCCTGAGATGGTTATTTGGTCCCGAGGCTTCAAGCCACCCTTGTCAGCCCTGCTCATCCCGGACTTGCGGAGTGCGCCTGCCCCCCCCATTTCGAACGCCCACCGTTGAACCTTGCCGTCGGCATCTTTTACGTCCACGGTTATGTAGGAATGGGGATTAATCCATTCCACTTTGGCCACACTTCCCGTGACCGTGATTGTCTTGTGAATGTCGAACTGGGCTTGAATCGCATGGTGCGCGGACGCAGGTCCAGCCAAAAGCAAGCCAAGAATCCACAACGCACCGCTCATCGTGAAACGCGTCATATTGCCTCCTGCAATCGAAGATATTACCACCGGCGGATATGCTACGCTCGGCACCTCGTGGGAGGGACCGGAAGATGCTGCCGACAGAACGCCTCGCGTATTCGCCGATCCCGGATCGCGCGCGCCTGGCATTGCCGGGAGGCGCGCGCCTCGCGGTGTGGGTCATCGTCAACGTCGAGGAATGGAACCCGCGCGAGACGATGCCGCGGACGGTGCTGACGCCGCCGGCCGGCGGCTCGCCGATCCCCGACATCCCGAACTGGGCGTGGCACGAGTACGGCAACCGCGTCGGGTTCTGGCGGATGTTGGAGGTCTTCGATCGATTCAACGTGCGATGCGCGCTGGCCGTCAACGGCGGCGCCATCCACGCGTACGAGCCGATCTCGCGCGCCGCGCTCGAGCGGGGCTGGGAGTTCATGGGCCACGGCTTCGGCCAGAAGAACATGCAGAAGGTCCCCGACGAGCGCGCCGATATCGCCAAGACGACCGACGTCATCACCGCGTTCACGGGCCGCAGGCCGCGTGGGTGGCTCGGGCCCGGCCTGACTGAAACGTGGGACACGCCCGATATCCTCGCCGAACAGGGCTACGAATACGTCTGCGACTGGGTGCTCGACGATCAGCCGGTCGTCTTGAAGACCACCACGCGGCCGATCGTGAGCATTCCGTACACGCAGGAGTGCAACGACGTCGCGATGATGCTGATTCAGCATCACAAGGCGAGCGAGTACAGGGACCGCGCGATCGATCAGTTCGAGCAGTTGTACTCCGACGCGCACGCGTCGGCGCGGGTGATGGCCCTCGTCGTCCACCCGTACATCATGGGCGCGCCGCATCGCCTCCGCTATTTCCGGGAGGCGTTGGAGCACATCCAATCGCGGTCGGGCGTCGTGTTCTGGACGGGCGATCAGATTCTCGATTGGTACCTCGGCACGCGGGTCAAGGGCGAAGCGCTCACGAGGTAGCAGGTCGATCGTGATCGTCGACACACCCCGGAGGCATGCGCGTGCCCTTGCGATGTTCGGCGTGCTGCTCGCCTCCTACGTCGTCAACGCGATGGACCGGCAGCTCTTCCCGCTGCTCGCTCCGGAAATCAGGCGGCAGTATGGCTTTTCGCTCGCCGGCATCGGGTTGCTGTCGACCATCTTCACGCTCGGCATGGCGGTGGCCGGCGTGCCGACCGGCTATCTGCTCGCGCGCTTCTCGCGAAAAACGGTGCTCCAGGCCGGCATCGCGCTCTTCTCCATCGGCACGGCGCTGACCGTCCTCGCCGGCGGATTCGCCGACATGCTCGTGTACCGGGCGGCAACGGGCGTCGGCGAGGCCATGGAGCTGACCGTGCTCCTCGCCATCGCCGCCAACTACTTTGTCGGCCACCGTGCCGCGGCGCTCGGCTCGGTGAATTTCTCCTTCGGCGTAGGGGCCATCGTCAGTCCGGTATTGGGCGGGGCGCTTCTCAGCGCCTATCGCACATGGCAGGTGCCGATGATCGTGTTCGCCGCGCTTGGCTTCGTCGCCATGGCCGTGATCGCGGTCGGCGTTCGCGTGTGGCTGACCGAGCATCGCAGCGCCGGTTCGGTCCAGGCCGACCGGGCCGGAGCCTCAACGCTGCTGAACAGAAACACGATCCTGCTGACCGTGATGAGCCTCATCGGCGGTCTCGTCATCTACGGCTACCTGGGCATGTATCCAACGTTCCTTCGCGAAGCGCTCGAGTATCCGGCGACAACGGCGGGGACCGTGGTGAGCATGTATGGGCTTGGGGCGCTGGCATCGATCGGGGGCGGATGGATCGGCGATCGCTTTTCGCCGCGCGTCGTGCTCGGCGCCAGTTTTTTCGGCGCCGCCGTGCTCGGGTACCTGCTCTTCCACGGATCGCACGCGGTCGTGTCGCAAGCGCTCCTTTCGTTCGCCTGGGGTGTGGTGGTGAGCGGGATCATTTACGTCAACCTCGCCGGCTATCACGTCAAGGCGCTACGGACGAGCCTGGCGAGCCGCGCGTCCGGCGTCTTCGTCACCACGCTTTATGGGTCTGCCGCCATCGCCGGATCCTTGATGGGCTGGATCGTGACACACGCCGGCTGGACGACAGCGGGCATGATTCAGATTTCGCTTCTGTCGCTGGTCGGCGGCGTCCTCGCGATCGCGCTCCGTCCGGACGAAATGTCGGTGTAGGTCAGGCGATCCCCACCTCCTTGTTGAGGAATCCGACGAAGTACTTCCACGCCAGGTAGTAGGTCGCCATGGCGATAGGCACCATCGGAAGAGCGAACTGCCATTGAATCGTGAAGACGTCGAGCGCGCGCGCCAACGCCACGCCTCCCGGCATGAGGACCAGAGGCATCAGCGCGCCGTGTACGCCTAAAGACATCCGCACGCGGTGTCGAAGCGCCAGATAGAGGACGTTCCAAAGCCCCCACGCATTTGGCACCACAGCCATAGGAAAAATGATCGCGCGCTCGAGCGGTCGTCCAGGGAGTGGGATCACAAACTGATTCGGCACTTCAAAGTAGTACCGGTGGTACGCGAAAATCGTCATGATGACCAGTAGAAACAGGGTCGGCACGACAATGCCGGCCATATAGGCGCGCAAATGCGGATGCGGTCGCATGATGCCCTCCGTTACAGGTGATAGGCGAGCAGCAACAGCCACTCGGGAAACATCATCAGCACGATGGCGATGGCCGCGGCCAAGCTGATGTCGAGCCATGACCGTCTCACTGGCGCGTGGATCCGATTCACGATCAATGGCCAGAGATCGCGTGAGGGTTCCTGATCGGCGGTCCGTGGAAACGCCGAACGCAAGAGGTGTTGAAGACGATCGTCATCGATCATGGGTGAATGCCCAGACGGGCCAGCTCCTTCCTCAACGCGCGGATAGCGCGAAAGACTCGCGATTTGACGGTGCCGATGGGGAGATCGAGCGCATCAGCAATCTCCGCGTAGGGCTGCTCTTCGATGAGCGCAAGCGTAGCGACGACTTGTAGCTTGGGCGGCAATGTGCGAAACGCGAGCGCGACGGCTTCACCGAGATCGCGATCTGAGCCGACCGGTGCCGGAATCTGGTGATCGGGCGTACTCCAGCCGGCACGTGGACGCGCTGCCCTCAGATGATCGCGCGCCGCATTGGTGGCGATCCGCCGCATCCAGGCGCCGAAGCTTCGCGACGGGTCAAAGTGGCCTCGTCCGCGATACGCCCGCCAGAACGCCTCGACGAGGACGTCTTCCGCGGTGCTCGCGTCCCGGACGATCCGCAGAATCCAGCGATACACGTCGATCTCGAACTGTTTGAACAGCGATTCGAACGCGTCCAGGTCGCCCTGCACGAACAGCCTGAGAAGGTCGCGATCCAACTCGTCCGGCATGGGCGTCTACTTGTCTTACTCCGCCTGGCGTCGAAAGGTTCCATCGGGAAGCGTAGTCGCGGCCACAAGTCGCCCGTCGACTCCGGGTATAATCGGGCTACCTCGACCGATTTTTGATTGTCGATTGGCATGCCGCTGATCACGGGTACCCGCCTCGGTCCGTACGAGGGCTGCTTTGCGTCATTGACGATTTGGTGATTTTCGATTTTCGATTGACATGGCACTGATCGCGGGAGCCAAGCTCAGGCCTTATGAAATCTTCTGGCCGCTCGGCAGCGGCGGGATGGGCGAGAGCCGCTTCGGGCATTGTCGATTTTCGATTGTCGATTGACGATTTGATGACGACGCTGCAAAGCGGTGCACGACTCGGTCCCTACGAGATCCAAGCCGCTATCGGTGCCGGCGGAATGGGTAGCGCCTGCGGCCCGCGCGAGGCGCGAAGTCGCCGAGCGCGAGCGGCGGGGTCCCCGGCGCGCGGACTTTGCGCGCTGGGGTGCCCGAGTGGGGGTGGGGCCCCACGAGCAGTGAGAAATAATAGGAGCTTCGCCCTGTGGCCTTGCTGAGCGGTGCTCGTCTCGGACCGTACGAGATCCTTGCACCGCTGGGGCAAGGCGGGATGAGCGCCTGCGGCTATGCGGCGCTGGCGGCCGTGCGGAGCCGACAGCGACGCATCAGCGTCAGTTCACGCTGGGGGAGGGGCCCCGGCGCCATTGAAAACATGCTGGCCCCGAGCCCATGCCGCTTGTAATCGGAACTCGCCTCGGGCCGTACGAACTCGTGTCGCTGATCGGCAGCGGCGGCATGGGCGAGGTCTACAAGGCGCGCGACACGCGGCTCGATCGCACGGTCGCGATTAAGGTCCTGCCCGAAGCCCTCGCGGCCGACCCGCAGTTCCGCGAGCGGTTCGATCGCGAGGCCCGCACGATTTCGTCGCTCGATCACCCGCACATCTGCGCGTTGTATGACGTGGGTGAAGCACCGAATCCCCAATCCCAAATCCCGAATCCCGTTCCCATTCGCTTCCTCGTCATGCAGTACTTGGAAGGCGAGAC
>JAHFUJ010000116.1:4559-13449 GCA_023265105.1 Acidobacteriota bacterium | reverse complement strand
GGCGGCTCGACGATCAGCGACGTTCGACGGTCCGCGACGATGGTTCCGTGATCCATCCAGAAATCGTTGTACGCGCGGGCGACGTCGGCTTCGGGACCTCCGTCGCGCCGATTCCGGCTGATGTCGTCCAATATGTCCTGTGCGTCCTCGTCGTTGAGTAAGTCTTTCTCGCCAAGCCGCCCTGTGGGTCGCTGCATGGGCGTGACGGTGGCTTGGTTCCATAGTCCTTGCATGTCCGGGTCGCCCCACGGTGTATGGGACACAGTCCACGGCTTCGCCGGCTTCGCCGCCTTTGGCGGACATCCGATGCAGCCGTTCTTGGTGAGTGGATCACGCGTCAAGTGACCCTGGGGCTTCGGGGACCCTTTGTCCACGTCCTGCGCGAGGACCGCCGACGGCCACATGACCGCCATCACGACGGCCAGCACACCAATTGACGTGAGGAATCGATGGCTCATGACACCTCCCTACGGCCTCTGAGGCCTGCCTCAAAATTCGAGTTGACCGCCGAATTTTAACACGCGCCCGCCAAGAATCTGCGCCGGTAGCCGCCACAGCGAACCGTACCCGAGGTTCTGCGCAAGGATTGAGCTCCCGTTGAACACGTTATACACGTCGAAATTCCCTCGCACCTTGGCTTTCCCGATCTGGAAGCGCCGGCTGAACCGGAAGTCCACCTGTTGGAGCCGATCCTCGTACAGCGTGCCAGGTGGGATCAGCTCGATGTTGGTGTTGGCGGTTGCGCCGGCAGCGACGTTACGGCCGAGCGACGGACCGATTGCCGCATTGGTGGCCGGGTAGGTCGCCGTGATCGGGATCCCGGGAATATTCTGGTAGGTCGCGCTGGTCTGGAGATCCCAGGGGAGCGGGTAGACCACCAGAAATTTGACCTGCGTCCCGGCGGACAATGGCGGGCTGACGTGGCAGAAACCCGGCCGTGCTTGCTGCGGCGAATCCACCGCGAAGCAGTTGTCGGTCACCGCGCGCCCCACGCTCAGGCCGCCCGAGAACTGACCGCCCTGCCCAAAGCGCGTGTTGAGGGTGACATCGACGCCGTTGAAGACCTCGGTCTGCTTCCCGAAGTGCGACCCCTGGGTCACCAGATTGTCGATCTGGCCGAACAGCGTCGGCGTCAGGTCAGCGAGCCCGCAGAGCTGGTTCCCGCCGCCGCCCGGCAGCCGACTATCGACCGGCGCGGTAATGCAGTACCGATCGTAGTTCGCCGGCGTCACAAACTGATTGTCGGTGGACAGGAAGCCACCGTACCAGGTACGAAAATAGCCCACATTCAGCGCCATGCCAGGCCGCAGCTGCTGCTGCACGGAGACCGAGCCTTGCCAGTTGGAGAATTGCTTATTGAAGCCGCTCAGCGCATCGTCCGCATAGCGCGTACTGCCGGCTCGCACTTGACCGAAGCTTTGATCCGACAACCGGCCGCACTCGCCGTTGGCGCCCGGGACACTCGCGTCGAGAATGCAGTCGGGGACGTAATTCCCGTTGGCGTCTGCCCACGTCCGTGTCGCGCTGGCGGGCTGCGCGGTCGCGGGGTTAAACGTGGCGGTCCTGGCGATGGGCATATACCGGCCGAGCGACACCTTGAGCGCGGTTTTGCCGGTGCCAAACAGATCGTAGGCGGCGCCCAGCCGCGGGTTGAGATTCTTGAAGTCCGGCACGTTCGAGAGCGCTGGGAAATCGCGAGCGGGCACGAACGGGCCCGCCGGCAGGTGTTGGACGGGGACGGACGCGTTAAACGAATTGTACCGCACACCCAGGTTCAGCGTCAGCCTCCGGACGGTCCACTGATCCTGGACGAAGACTCCCACGGTTGTATTTGTGTCCACACTTCCGAATGGCACCGACCAGATCCTGAGCGAAACGGGTACCTGGTTCCGGAACGTGTAGTCCCTGCCGCCGATGATTTGGTTGGCGTCGGCCCACCTGTTTGCGCCGCCTGAATGGTCGATCTCCTCCAAGTCGAGCCCGGTCTTGAAGGCATGCGACCCCGTGATGTAGGACACCGCGAACCGTTGATGGTATTGCTTGAAGAACTGTGTTGTGTAACTACCGGAATTGCCCAAATTCAAAGCGCTGGAGCCGTACACCGTATTCGACGAGAGCTCCGTGATGGCGATGTCGTTCGGCCCCGTTTCGGGTTCCCGTTTGGTGTTGATATTCATGATATTCGCCGACGCGCCCGCCTCCACCAGGAGCCGGTTGGTGGCCGGGTAGCTCCAGCTGACCAGCGGCAGGTAGTTGGGGTCGTAAAGATGATCCCCGAGGGCTTCGGGCGCCGGTTTCGCGGCCGCGGCCCCCACCCCAATCAGGCCGAAATAACAGCTGCAGTTCGGTTGAACGGAGTAGGAACCCACGATCTTGTGCTTCTTGGCAGGCTGCCACGTCACGCGGACACTGGCGTCCTTGAAGTACGTGTTGACGTAGGCCGGCCGGCTCACATCGGGCGCGTAGAACAAGACGCGCCAGTCTTTGTCCGCGCCGACTGGGCTGCCCTGCAGCTTGTTGTAGTAAACGCCCGCCGCATACTGCTGAGCGCCCCAGCTCCGGAGGGCCGTGAAGAACCATAACTTGTCGGTGTGAATCGGACCGCCCAGACCCCCGCCGACGTCATAGGCCTTTTTGAGCGCGGGCGACGCGAGCAGGCCACGGGCGCGCAGCGCGTCCGTCAGATTGTCACTTTGCAGGCGGGGGCCGGACCAGGAGGCACTGAAGCTTCCCGAGACCGTGTTGCCGCCGTCCTTGGGGACGACGTTCACCTGAACGCCGCCGGTCACGCTTTCCGAGGAGATCCCGCTCGTCTCGAGGACGACTTCCTGAAATGTGTGAGCGTTAAAGCTGTAGATACCGCCGGCCTGGAGATCCTGATTCATCCCCTCCAGATTGATGACGAGGTCGCCCGCGCGCTGGCCGTGGACGCCGAACTGACCGCCCTCGCCCCCAGCGCCGCCGACATCCTGGAAGGTGGGACTGGAGTAAGTGGCCCCAGGGATGATCGTGGCATATTGGCCGAGGCGCTTCGTGGTCGGAATCGCATCCAGCGTGGTGCGCGCGATCGTCGTCTGCTGCATGACGTTCTGGGTGTCGACCACCGGGGCGGCGCCCGATACGGTGACCGTCTCCTCGAGCGCCCCTACCTTCATTTCGGCATTCACCGTCGCCGTGAAGGACGTCGTCAGCTCGAGGCCTTCCCGCTTGAACGTGCTGAAGCCAGGCAAGGTGAAGCTGACGGTATAGGTGCCGGGCACAAGACTGACGATCTTGTACTGACCCTGCTCGTCGGTGACGACGCTGCGGACCTTTTCGATCAGGGCGGGGCTGGCGGCTTCCACCGTGACGCCGGGCATCACCGCGCCGGACGCGTCTTTTACCACCCCCGCGATGGTGCCGGTCGCCTGCTGCGCCCACGCGGCGGCCGGCAGGAGCAGGAGACACCACACCACGACGAGACGCGCGATTGGCTGGGTCTTCATTTGCTGTCCTCCTCCTTCAAGAGCGCATGGCACTGCGACCTCATACGGGCCGAGCCGAGCGCCGATCTTCAGAGTCATGCGTTCCGAATCCCGAATCCCAAATCCCCAATCCCTATTTCTTCAGTCCCGCCTGCCAATTGACGACGAGCGTGATGGGCGCCGGCGCCTCTTCCACGAGCGTGTTGACGAGGAAGCGCTGGCCGTCGGCCGAGACGTCGTAGACAGACCGTAGCCCGCCCGGTCGCGTGTCGAACAACGGCCGCACGGTGCCGACCTCAAGGGCGGAACCCGCGCCGTTGACCGCGGCACTCATCAACTTGTTATCAGGAGCCAGATAGAAAATTTCCTTGCCATCGCGTCGCCACCGCGGCTCGCTGCCGCCGGTGGTCGAGACCTGCCACTTGCCGCCCGGAGTCCCCGGTGCGGCCGCGGCACTGGGGGACCCGCCCGCCCCTTGGAACGGCGCGACGTACACTTCGCTTCTGCCGGACTCGTTGGACACGTACGCAATCCAGCGGCCGTCCGGAGAGAATCGACCCGGGACTTCGTTGAACGGCGTTTGGAGGAACGGGAGCGGCTTGCGCTCGCCGAAGAGCGGCAGGACCCAAAGATCGAACCCAGTCTTGGGAGCAGTGACCGAAAACAGAATGAACCCTCCGTCCGGCGACCAGTCAAGTGGATACTTGTCAAGGCCGTCCACCAGAAGCTCTTCCTCGGCGCCGGCGCCGCTCGACGCCTTCTGGTAAAGGTCCAGGTGCCCCTTGCGGCGCGAATTGAAGACGACGCGGTTCCCGTCTGGAGACCAGACCGAATCGTACTCATCTGCCGGATCGAACGTGAAGCGCGTCCGGAGACCGCGCGCGATGTCAAAGAGCCAGATGTCGCGAGTCCTTCGCGCTGGATCAAAGACGCTCACCGCCGCACGCCTGCCGTCTGGAGCCAGCTCGAGTTCCCCCGAGCGCGCCTGGTCGCCGAGCACGCCGATCTGCTTCCCGCTTCGGTCAAACCAGACGATCTGTGTCAACGGAGTGGCATTCCCTCCCACTTGCGCCGAACCGGTCTGATAGGCGAGGACACCGGTCTCCGAGACGCTAACGCCGCCAGCCATCCCGGAGACGCCACCAATGGTCACGTGCTCGGCAATCGGCACCGCGTCGCCAGTCAGTTCCAGGCGCTCGGTATCAAAGGGCTGGGCCATGAGCGTCTGCTCGCGGAGGAAGAGCAGATGGCCTTGTGCGTACATCGGTTCCGAGCCGCCAGGCACGAGCAGCTTTCGAACGTCCGAGTCGAGGCCCGCGACGTAGATCCCATTCGGGGTAGCGGGGCCGGCGGTCTTACTCCCCACCGCGAGATAGAGGAAATGCCGGCCGTCCGGCAGAAAGAACGGATACGCGTGGTAGGTCTCCCCACTGTCGGCGTTGAGCGTCGTGGCTGGGGTTGGCGCGCCGCCCGAGGCCGGCACCCGACGGATGGGACTGCCAGGACCACCTGAAAAGGTGGCAAAAAGGATTACGTTGTCCCGGTTCCAAGTTGCGCCGGGTCGACCGCCGGTGTCGGCCAGAGTCAGAGGCGGCCCGCCGGTCGCATCAATTCTCTTCACCTTCCCGCTGGCGTAGAACCCGATGAACCGGCTGTCGGGCGACCAGAAGGGCATGCTAGCGCCTTCGGTGCCGGCCAGCGGCTGCGCGGAGAGTCCATCGAGTGACTGGACCCATAGCCGTTCTTGACCGTCGGCATTCCTTGCAACGAACGCCAGCCGGCGGCCATCCGGTGAAAGGGCGAAGCGTGCGTTGGGAGGAGGACCAGCCGAGACGCTCACGCCCACAGGCGACAAAATCGAGCTGCGATAAACATGCGTGTCCGCCGGCGCGCGCCGGAAATAGAACACACTCCCGACTGCGAGCGCCGCAATCAAGGCGGCCATGCTGGCCATGGCAATCATCCACGCCAACCGCTCGCGATTTGTGCGGCGAGCGGTGACAGGCAGCGACGCACTTGCGCGGGAACCGGCTTGCGCAATCCACTGCAGCTCGCGCATCACATCGCTCGCGCTTTGCCAGCGCTCGTCGGGATCTTTCGCCAGACACGTGCTCACGACATGGTCGAGCGATGGGGGTGTGAGCGGCTCAACGGTGGAGATCGGCGGCGGATGGTCTTTGAGGATCGCGCCAATGAGGCTGACGTGAGTCTTGCCCCGGAACGCCTTCTTCCCGGTCGCCATCTCGTAGACCATGGCGCCGAAGGCAAAAATGTCCGTGCGTGCGCCGGCGTCCTTGCCTTCGAGCTGCTCGGGCGCCATGTACTGGAACGTGCCGAGAATCGTGCCCTGCGCCGTCAGCCCTTCCTCGGTGGGTAACGCCGAGATTCCCGCGAGGGCCGGAGCCGCGCCGCCAGGCCGCAGCTTCGCCAGGCCGAAGTCGAGGAGCTTCGAGCCGTTTTTGGTGAGCATCACATTGCCCGGCTTCACGTCGCGATGCGTGATGCCCTGGCGGTGCGCCTTGTCGAGCGCGTCGGCGATCTCGGTCGCGTAGCGGAGTACTTGAGCGATCGGCAGCGCGCCTTTCCTGAGCCGACTGGCCAGCGTCTCCCCTTCCAGGTACTCCATGACGAGGAACTGAATCGGATCGGGATTTGGGATTGGGGATTGGGGATTGGGGGCTTCGCCGATGTCGTACAGCGTGCAGATGTGGGGATGATTCAGGGACGCGACGGTGCGCGCTTCGCGCTCGAAGCGCTCGCGGAGCTCGGGCTGGTCCCGGACGTGCGCCGGCAGCACCTTAATCGCCACAATACGATCGAGGCGGCTATCTCTAGCTCGATAGACTTCTCCCATTCCACCAGCACCCAGGGGGATTTCAATGACATACGGTCCCAGGCGCGTACCTGGTGCGAGCGTCATAGAACCGCCTCGATCGTGCGGGCTTTTCTTTCGGCTCGCGGGGCCCCACCCCCGCTCGCTCGCGCTCGGCGACTTCGCGCCTCGCGCGGGCCGCAGGCGCTCCACGTGTCGCGCGCTTTGTAGACCTCCCCCATCCCGCCAGCACCAATGGCGCTGACGATTTCATACGGACCGAGGCGAGTTCCAGTTATGAGCGGCATGGTCACGAGACGTCAATTTCGTTTACGGACAAGGCGCACGGATGTGGCAGAAATCGCCATCTTTCTCGGCTTGCGCTCGTCGCGCCGACGATGATAGCGTCGTTTCCGGCGGAAACGCGCGGGTGCCTTGTCCGGCACGCGGTTCGCATCTGGGAAACCACCATGCCGCTGCCGCTCGTTCGCCGCGTCGAGATCCTCGAGGAACAGGTGAGCGCCCTGCACCAATTGCCTGAACGCGTCGCCGCCGTGGAGACCGAGCTCACCGGCGTGCGCACGGATCTCGCTTCGTTGCGGACCGACATGGTGGCGATGCGAGACGAGCTCCTGTCGTGCATCGATAGCGGCGATCGCTCGCTGCGCGACGAAATGCGCGCTGGCGACGAAGAAACGCGCCGCGAGATGCACGTGCTGCACGACGAGGTCCTGTCGCGCATCGACAGCGGCGAGCGCGCGCTGCGCGCCGAAATCCTCGCCGGCGACGAAGAAACGCGCCGCGAGATGCACGCCCTCCACGAAGAAGTCCTGTCGCGCATCGAGACCGTTGACCTGGCGCTGCGCGCCGGCGACGAGGAAACGCGCCGCGAGATGCACGCGCTCCACGAAGAAGTCCTGTCGCGCATCGAGGCCGTTGACCTTGCGTTGCACGCCGGCGATGAGGAAACGCGCCGCCACATGCGCGTGCTCCACGAGGACGTCATCTCGCGCATCGCGCTCCTGCAAGAGGGCCTCAATTGGAGGAATGGGCCGAGCGGGCGTCCGGCACACACGAGCAAGCCGCCCAAGCGACGGCGATAGCTGTTTCGACTGAGGCCGAATTACGTCGAGAGAACGAGCACGAACCTGATCACCAATTGATCACGGTCCGGCTAAAGCCGGACACTACGTACCCATCACGACGAGCCCGTCACGGTCCGCCTGAAGGCGGACACTACGTACTGCTAAAAGATCCGGCTAAAGCCGGACACGGCGTACAGACACCACGTACCCAGCACCCGAACCTGATCACGGTCCGCCTAAAGGCGGACACTACGTACAGACACCACGTACCCGAGAACCTTGCGAACCTCGCGAACCCCGAGAACCTTGCGAACCTTGCGAACCTCGAGAACCTTGAGAACCCCGAGAACCTCGCGAACCCCGAGAACCCCGAGAACCCCGAGAACCTTGAGTCAGAACCTACGTCCGCGCATCAAGCGCCGCCTTGACGCGCTCGGGGGTAAACGGCACCTGGCGAACGCGCGCGCCGGTGGCGTCGAAGATCGCATTGCCAATCGCGGCCGCGACCACTGTGATCGCGGTCTCGCCGGCGCCGGTTGCCTCCTCGTCAGGCTGGTTGATCAGGACCGACTCGATCTTTGGAATCTTGAATCCTAAATCGGCGGAGCGGTAGGTTTTCCAGTCGACCGACGTCACCTTCTTGTCGTCCCACGTCACCTCTTCCATCAGCGCGCGGCTCATGCCCGAGAGGGCGCCGCCTTCGATCTGATTCCTCATCCCATCGGGACTCGAGATCGGGCCGCAGTCCTGGCCGCAGACAAGCCGCTTGACGGTCACCGCGCCGGTCGTCTGATTGACGTCGACTTCGGCCACCATCGCCGAGTATCCGTTTTCGCCCTCGTACGCCGCGCACGCGATGCCGCGACCGCTGGCGACGCCGGTTCGACGAATGCCCGGCTTGGGCGATGGACGCGCGTCCCAAGCGACCGCCTTGGCCGCCGCCTTCACGGCCCCGGCCAATCGCTCATGACTCAGGTGACGCAGTCGATAGGCCACCGGATCGGCTTTCGCGTGCGCCGCCACCTCGTCCATGAAGCACTCGTGCGCGAACGTGTTCTGCAGCCGTTCGGGCGATCGCAACGGTCCCGTCCAGAAAGAAGACAGCACCCGGTGCGACAGGACCCGCTCGCTCTTGATCGTGCCGGCGCCCCGGCACTCGCCGCCGACGCAGCCTGTGACATACGAGGGCGCCGAGTTGTTGCCGTTGTTGAACCGGCCCGCGGGGTCGGGCGCCGGCGATCGTGGACCGAGGGGCGCTGGCTGAAAGCCGGCCAGCAAACCGGTGATCACATTCCCAGGCGTCTCGTTGCCCGGCCGATTTCCCAAACCCGGCGACCAGCCTTCGTAGTCCCAGGCGATGATGTTCCCCTCGGTGTCCACCCCTACGCGTTGATCGATGACGAAGGCGAACCCGTAGTTCTCCCACGCCATCTCGTCCTTTCGCATGAGCTGCACGCGAACGGGCCGGCCGACCGCCTGCGACAACAGGGCCGCGTCGTAAGACACCGTGTCGGCGCCGTTGAGCCCGT
>JAHFUJ010000116.1:0-4459 GCA_023265105.1 Acidobacteriota bacterium | reverse complement strand
AACCCGTAGTTCTCCCACGCCATCTCGTCCTTTCGCATGAGCTGCACGCGAACGGGCCGGCCGACCGCCTGCGACAACAGGGCCGCGTCGTAAGACACCGTGTCGGCGCCGTTGAGCCCGTAGCAGCCGGAACCTCTCACGAAGATGACGCGCACGTTCTCCGGCGGCAGGCCGAGCAGTTTGGCCGTGCTGTTCTTTTGTGGATACACGGACTGCGTGGCCGACCAGATCGTCGCCTTGTCCCCCTGAACATCTGCCACGGCGCAGGAGCTGCCGACCGATCCGTGCATCTGATACGGATGCAGATAGGTGGCTTTCACGACGCTCGCGGCGCTCGCGAGCTTCGCATCGACGTCCTTGGAGTTGACGAGAAACGTGTCGCGGCTCGGTTTCTGGTTCCGCAGAAAGTCGTAGAAGTCGCGCTGGCTCGGCAATCCGGCGCCTGGCGTCCACGTCGCTTTCAGTTTGTTTGCCGCCTGGACCGCCTGCCACGGTTTTTCGGCGACCACGCCGACGAAGTCTTTCTTGACGACGACCTTGACGAAGCCGGGCATATCTCGAACCGAGCTTTCATCGACACCGACTAGCGTGGCGCCCACCTCCGGCGGACGGACCACCCGCCCGTGCAGCATGCCGGGCACGCGCACGTTCTGGACGTATTCGGCTTGCGCGGTCGCGACCGCCGGCAGATCCAAGCGCGGAACGGATGTGCCGAGCACCGTCCACTCGCTCGGATGCTTTCGTTTGGCGGTCTTGCTGAGCTGAACGTTGAACTTCTTCCCTCCGACCAGCTCGCCGTACCCCACCTTCTTGGAAGGATCGGCTTTCACGCTGATCACGCCGTCCTTGCTCGCGAGCTGATCGACCGGTGCGCCGAGGCGCGTGGACGCGAGTTGCAAGAGCGTCTCGCGAGCCGTCGCCCCAGCCAGCGCCAGATTCGTCTGATTGAAATTCGTCGGGGTCGACTGGCTGCCGGACGTGATGCCCTGATCCGGCGTCATCGACGTGTCGCACTGAATCAGTTTCACGCGGCCAACCGGCACGGTCAGTTCTTCGGCGATCAACTGCGTCTGGACCGTGAAGATGCCCTGACCGAGCTCGCACTTGCCCGTGTACGCGGTCACGCTGCCGTCCTGGGCGATGGCGATCCACGAGTCGAGCTGAGGGCTTCCCTGTCCACCGAACCCCTGAGCGGAGACAGTCTCCAGTTTCCCCACGAGCTTTCCCGCCAGGCCGGCCGCGCTGAAGCTGACAATCAGCGCGCCCGATCCTTTCAAAAATGCTCTGCGAGAAAATCCCGCGCGCCTCAGAGCAGCGAGCGCATCCGGGGTCATTTCTCGAGCCGGCTTGCCGGCGGCTTTGACGGATTGTTTGTTGTTCATGCCGTCATCCCCTGTGCATACCGTTTGATGGCGCGAAGCATTCGGACGTGCGTAAAGCAGCGACACAACACGCCCGACATCGCCTGCTGAATCTGGACCTCGCTGGCCTTCGGGTTGCGGTCCACGAAGGCTTTCGCCGTCATGATGACGCCGTTCAGGCAAAAACCGCATTGCATCGCTTGCTCTTCGATGAAGGCTCGCTGAATCGGGTGCGGCTTCTCGGGCGTTCCCAACCCGTCCAACGTGGTGATTTCAGATCCGGCGACCGTTGACACCGGCGTGACGCAGGAGCGGATGGCCTGGCCTTTCACAATCACCGTGCAGGCGCCGCACTGCGAAAGGCCGCACCCGAACTTGGGTCCTCGCAGCTCGAGATCGTCGCTGAGCACGTACAGCAGCGGGGTCGTCGGGTCGACATCCAACGTGTGCTTGCGACCGTTGACGGTCAGATTAAGAGTGCTCATAGGATGGTCCCTCGTCGTGATGCATTCCGGCAGTGTCGCACAGTCCAAACCGGCAAACAAGGGAGAGCATCGGGTGGAACACGCGTACGGCTACTTGAACAAAGCCGTATCCACAAACTCGCCCTTCACCATCGACCAGAAGTCGTCGGCCAGGCCGGATTCGATGTACGCGTAAGGCAGCCAGCCGTAGCCTTTGTCGCCCCACTCAGTACCCCACGAGTTGCGAATCAGGAGCGCGCCCTTGTCCTTCCCGACTTTCTTGTTGTCGTCGTAGCCGACCGCGAGCACCGCGTGGCCGCCTTCGAGCGCCTCCCCTTTGACGGGCATTGGAACTTCGCCCTTGCCATCGCCGACCGGCGGCATCGAGCTGTACACCGAGAAGCCGAACATGGATGGGAGTCCCGCGGCAAGGTTCTGTTGGATCGCGGCGAGCGCGTCGGCCGGCGACGTGCCGGACGGGTCGAGGCGGTAATACTTGACCGCCTGGTAGTTTTGCGCGAACGAGTAACAGAAGCTCGACGGTTCGTCGTTGAACTGGCCGACTTTGTAGGGCCAGTACTTCTCCGGCGGCACGCCGAACAGGACCATCGCCTTCATCGTGTCGCGCAGCAGCGCCCCATCGTCGCCCTTGGTTCCCTCCAGGTTGCGCGTCACCTTGTAGAGAAAGAGCCGCGACGCGTCCACGTAGTTGCCGAAAGCGCGTCGCTCGAAGTACTCGTACATCCCGACGCCGGCGTTCGCGGTGCACGAGCCGAGCTCTTGCTGATCCTCGATCGGCGAGCACCACTTGCGCAGGTCGATCGTCGCGGGCAGCTTCTTCGCGGCGGCCCTGAGCGATGCGGACTTCGCGAGCACCTTCTTGATCGTGTCCGATTCCGCATTGAGGTCGCGGAAGTCCGGGAGATCCGGCCGCCACCCCAATCCCATCCCATGAATCGTGCTTGCCATACGCGTCGTCCTCCGGTCAGTTCGTTATTCCAGCCTGTTGTCTGACATATCGTGCGATCTCTTCGGTGGTCGCGAACCACACATTCGGCTTCGACTGCATGTACCTGATGAGGTCGTCGAGATACGTGATTCGCGATCGCATCCCGATCAGGTGCGGATGCAGCGTCACGAGAAACAGCGTGCCTTCCCCGTACGCCGCGTCGAAGTCGTCCCTGAAGGTCTCGAAGATCAGCTCGGGCGAGGGCAGCGCGGACGGTCCGAATCTCGGCGCCGACAGCGTCGGCCGATCGTCCAGCATGCGGCTTACGGGCAGCTCGACGATGCCGGACGGCTGGCCGTTGAGGAGCACCTCGTACGGCTCGTCCATCCCCATCAGCGTGCTGTCGTACAGGAACCCGGCTTTCTTGAGCAGGCCCATGGTGTAGAGGCTCAGCAGATCCGACGGCCCGCGCGCCCCAACCGGCTTCTTGCCGGCCGCCTTCGTCAGGTACTCGGTGGCCTTGGTCAGGAGCTGCTCTTCCTCGGTCGCGTTGTTGATGGCGACCGGATTCTCGTCGCTCCATCCCAGCGTGCCGATTTCGTGACGCCGGCGCTTGACGATTTCGGGAATCATCTGCGGATCGACGATCGCCGCCGTCGCGGGGATGAAGAACGTGGCGGGCACGCCGTGCTGATCCAGGACGTCGAGCACGCGCGGCAGACCGGTGATGGCCCCAAACTCGCCGCCCGTGAGCTGCACGACCGCCGAGTCGCCGACGGCGAAATTGTTCGCCGTGTTGTTCAACGTGAAGGTCAGCGCCACGGCCACGCGCGCGCCGTTCGGCCAGCTCTTGGGCGTCAGCTTCCGCCCGGCCCGCACCGCGCTCGAGGCCTGCCGGAGTTGCTCTTCCGACCACTTCCGGCCCGGCTGATTATCTCGTGGGGCCTGCTGCTGGGCGGCGCTCGCCACCACCCACGCGCTCGCCATCGCCACGACGATCGATATTCGGTACCGCACGTGGTCCTCCTTCGGCCGCGCTAATCCGCCACCGAGGCACAGAAGCACTGAGCCAATGGCCACAGAGTCGCCAAGTCACGGAGAGAAGAATTTTTCTTGGTGACTCTAGGCTCCGGCAGTGTCGCACAGTCCAAACCGGCAAACAAGGTGCATAATAGGCGCTATGAAGAAAGAGCACGCCGAAACCAGGAAGGATCTCTCTCGGAGAGATTTCGTCAAGACGACAGCCTTCGGCATCGGCGGTATCGGGGCGACCGCGTTGGCCGGGCTCGGCGCGACGGACGCTGACGCTGCAGAGGTTCCGAAGCGCTGGGACAAGGTGGCGGATGTCATCGTTGCCGGAGCGGGGGCCGCGGGCCTCCCCGCCGCCATCGAGGCCGCCCAAAACGGAGCCTCGGTGATCGTGATCGACCAGAACTACGACATCGGTGGGCACGCGATACAAAGCGGCGCCGGCATGCCGTTGGGCGGTGGGACGAGTCTGCAGAAGAAGTTCGGCATCGAGGATTCGCCGGACCGCTACTTCTCGGATTTGATCAATTGGCATGATTACAGGTTCAGCGACCGAGAAATCGTGCGGGCCTTTGCCGACTGGAGCGCCCCGACGTTCGAATGGCTGAAAGACCAGGGGGTCGTCTTTCGCGATCTCAACCCTGGATTCGCCGACG
>JAHFUJ010000115.1 GCA_023265105.1 Acidobacteriota bacterium | reverse complement strand
GTCGTCGACTACATCCAATTGATGCAGGGGCGCGGCCGGTTCGAGAACCGCACGCTCGAGATCGCGTCCATCTCGCGCGCGCTCAAGGGGCTGGCCAAGGAGTTGAGCATCCCGGTCGTCGTGCTGTCGCAGCTCAGTCGCGCTCCCGAAGCCCGGTCCGAGCACCGCCCGCAGCTGTCGGACCTCCGGGAGTCGGGCGCCCTCGAACAGGACGCCGATGTCGTCATTTTTATTTACCGCGAGGATGCGTACGAAAAAGAAAAGACGCCGCCGGAGAAGCAGGGCATCGCCGAGCTGATCATTGGGAAGCAGCGGAACGGACCCACGGGCACGGTCAAACTGGCCTTCATCCGAGAGCAAACGCGATTCGAGCCGCTCTCTCGACAGTATCGCGATGTCGACGCATAGAATGACGCGGCCCCTGCAGGATCGAGCGTTGGCCTGCGTTCTTCCGTGATTCGTCCGACCGTCGCCCGCATCGATCTCTCCGCGCTCAAGAGCAATTACCGGCGCATCGTCGACTACCTTGCGCGCGAGCGCTCGCCCAATCCTCCCGGCGTGATCGCCGTCGTCAAGGCGAACGCCTACGGCCATGGCGCCGGACAGGTCGCGCGCGCGCTCGAAGAGGCGGGCGCGGATCTGCTGGCGTGCGCCGACATCGAAGAGGGGGTCGCGCTCCGCGCGGCCGGCGTCCGGGCCGGGATTCTGGTGTTCGGCGCGCTGAGCGTCAGCGCGCTCGACGGGCTCTTCGACGGTCGCCTCACGCCGACCATCTCGACGCCTGGTGCCGCGCGCGCCGTGCAGGCAGCCGCGGCTCGCTACAAGCAGCGCCTTCGGTATCATCTCAAGATTGACACCGGGATGAACCGCCTCGGGTTCAGGTACGACGGTTTGCGACGGACGCTGCCGGAGGTGCTCGCGAGCCCGAATCTCGATCTCGAGGCGGTTTACACACACTTCGCGACAGCCGACGATCTGGAGTCGCCGCTCTTCAACGATCAGCGGCTGCGATTTGAGCGCGCGCTCGCCGACGTGCGCGGAGAAAAAGGGACGGGGATATTTTTGGCGCCCGCGTCTGGCGAAAATATCCCCGTCCCTTTTTCTCCGTATACCCATGCTGCCAACAGCGCCGCGCTGCTGCGCGACTCGCGAGTCTGGTACGACCGCGTGCGCCCGGGCTTGCTGTTGTACGGAGCCGTTCCACCGCCGCTGGCGTCGACCCTGCCGCTGACGCCGGTCATGACGCTCGGCAGTCGGGTCGTCGCCGTCAAAGGTGTGCGACGCGGGGAAGGTGTCGGGTACGGCGCGCGCTTTGCGTCGGAAGGTCCGAGGACGGTCGCGATTATCCCCGCCGGCTACGCGGACGGACTGGATGTGCGGCTCGCCGGCCGCGGGTCGGTCTTGATCCGCGGCCGCCGCGCGCCTATCGTCGGCGCCGTGTCGATGGACATGCTGGCGGCGGATGTCACGGCGCTCGACGTCTCGCCCGGCGACGAGGTGGTCATCATCGGGTCGCAGGGCCCCGATCGCATCGACGTCCGCGAGATGGCCGCCGCCATCGGCACGATTCCTTACGAGATCTTGTGCAGAATAGGGAGTCGGATCGAGAGGATCTATGAGTAATTTTCGATGGTCGATTTATTTGATGATTTTGGCGGGCTGAAAATCCGACAATAAATAGAACAATTCGACAATAAATCGACAATCGACAATTACCAAATCGACAATGAACAAGCCTCGCACGGTTTTCGTCTGCCAGGAATGCGGCTCGCAGTCGCCCAAGTGGTTGGGGCGCTGCGCCGAGTGCGGCGCCTGGAACTCGCTGGTCGAAGAGCGCGCGCAGGAAAGTGCGGCCGCGGCGGCCGGCGCGCATCGCTATGCGCTTTCCGGCCCGGCGGGCTCCGCGCGGTTGTATTCCGAGATCGCGATTGAGGGAAGCGCGCGGCTGACGACCGGCATCGACGAATTCGATCGCGTCCTCGGCGGCGGCGTCGTGCCCGGATCGCTCGTGCTGCTCGGCGGCGAACCGGGCATCGGCAAGTCGACGCTGCTGCTGCAGGCCGCGGCCAACATGGCGCGCACGATCGGTCCGGTTCTCTACAGCTCCGGCGAAGAGTCGGAACACCAGATCAAATCGCGCGGCGAACGTCTTGCGGTCGGCAAAGCGCCCCTGTACCTCCTCGCCGAAACCTGCCTCGAACGCATCCTCGAAGAGATCGAGCGCATCAAGCCGTCGCTCGTCATCGTCGACTCGGTGCAGACGGTGTTCTCGCAGAAGTTTCAGTCGGCGCCCGGCAGCATCGGCCAGGTGCGCGAGGCCGCGACGCAACTGTTGTTCGCCGCCAAAGGGCGGAACATCCCGACGTTCCTCGTCGGCCACGTCACCAAAGACGGGAGTCTGGCCGGCCCGAAGGCGCTCGAACACGTCGTCGACACGGTGTTGTACTTCGAAGGCGAGCGCCATCACTCGCACCGCGTCGTCCGCGCGGTCAAGAACCGGTTCGGCGCCATCAGCGAGCTTGGCGTGTTCGAGATGACATCGGCCGGGCTCCGGCCGGTGCCGAATCCCTCAAAGATGTTTCTCGCCGAGCGGCCGTCGAATGCGCCCGGCTCGGCGGTGTTGTGCTCGGTCGAGGGATCTCGGCCGATTCTCGTCGAGGTACAGGCGCTTGTCAGCACGAGTACGTACGGCACGGCCCGGCGCACGGCCAGCGGCATCGACCAGCAGCGTCTCGCGCTGCT
This sequence comes from Acidobacteriota bacterium, assembly GCA_023265105.1. GTDB lineage: Bacteria > Acidobacteriota > Vicinamibacteria > Vicinamibacterales > CAVVIG01 > JAHFUJ01. The sequence continues at coordinate 10,715 of JAHFUJ010000115.1, read as the reverse complement.
GCTCGCGGTCCTCGAAAAGCGCGCCGGCCTCAATCTGATAGGCGACGATGTGTTTGTGAATATCGCGGGAGGGATGACGGTGGACGAGCCCGCCTCCGATCTCGGCGTCCTCGCCGCCGTCGCGTCGAGCGTCCGCAACCGCGCGATTCCGCTGACCACGGCGATGTTCGGCGAGGTCGGTCTTGCGGGCGAAGTCCGGGGCACGGCGCAGGCGGCGCTGCGCGTGCGCGAAGCCGCGCAGATGGGATTCCGCCGCTGCCTCATGCCCGAGGCGAACATCGTCCCCGCCGATCGCGACGAGCTGGCCGGCGAGTGCGAGCTGGTCGGCATCCGCACCGTTGGCGAAGCCCTCGATCACCTGCTCACGTGAGGTTCCCCCCGTACCATTGGTGGCGAACCGTCTTCTTTCTCATTCCCGCCATCAGCGTGTACACCGTCGTGCTTGGCGCGGTGTCGATCCTCTCGAGCCTGTTCGATCGGCGCGGGCGCGTGGCACATGCGTGCGCGCGAAGGTGGTCGTGGCTCATTCTGAAGACGACCGGCGTCGGCGTCGAGGTGTCAGGCCTCGAGCGGCTGACGCCGGGCACGACGTACGTGTTCGTCTCGAATCACCAGAGCATCTACGACATTCCGGTCATCTTCGCGTCGCTGCCGTACCAGCTCCGCATCATTGCGAAGGAGTCGCTGGCGAAATTTCCGGTGCTCGGCTGGCATCTCAAGCGCGGCGGCCATCTTTTCGTCGACCGTCGCCATCCCGATCGCGCCGGCATCTTACAGCGGTGGCGTGCGCTGGTGTCTGACGGGCTGTCGCTCCTCATCTTCGCCGAGGGCACGCGCAGTTGGGACGGCCGGGTCGCGCGGTTCAAGGCCGGCAGCTTTCTGCTCGCCATCGAGGCGGGGCTGCCCATCGTGCCGCTGGCCGTGGTCGGCACGCGACGCGTCATGCCGAAAGGCCGATTACGCACCGAACCGGCCGAGGTCGGCCTGATTGTGCACGATCCCATTCAGCCGCCGGCGCTCGAGGCGCCGACGACTCAAGACGCGAAGATCCTCGCCGAACGCGTCCACGACATTGTTGCTGCCGCGGTGACATTGCAGGATGGCAGGAGGACCGGGTCGTGAGATGGCAGGAAGGCAGGAGGGCATTCTGCAATTCTGCAATCTCACCGATATAATCCCCAGCCGATGCACGTCACGGCGATCATCGCGGCCGGCGGACACGGCCGGCGGTTCGGCGGGGCGCGGCCCAAGCAGTTGCTGTCGGTCGGCGGCCGGCCGGTGCTGGCGCGCAGCGTCGCGGCGTTTCTGACGCATCCGTCGATCGACGAAGTGGTCGTCGCGCTCCCGCGGGAGCTGGTTGACGATCCCCCCCCGTACCTGCGCGGGACGTCGAAGCCGCTCCGCATCGTCGCCGGCGGTGTCCGGCGGCAAGATTCGGTGGTGAACGCGTTCCGCGCCGTTGCCACCGAGAGCGACGTGATTGTGATTCACGATGCCGCGCGGCCGTTCGCGAGCGCGGATCTGATCGCGCGCACCATCGCCGCCGCGGCCGAATCGGGTGCGGCGGTGGCCGCCCTCCAGGCGCGCGACACCGTCAAGCAAGGCCAGAGGGGGCGCGAGGGCGACGTCTGGGTCGTGACCGCCACGCTGCCGCGCGAATCGATCTTTCTCGCGCAGACGCCGCAGGCGTTCCGGCGCGACGTGCTGCGCGACGCGCTCGCGTTGGGAGAAGATGCGACCGACGAGGCGGCGCTCGCCGAGCGCACCGGCCATACCGTGCGGCTCGTCGACGGCGAGTGGTCGAACATCAAGATTACGACCCCCGACGATTTGCCGATCGCCGAGACGCTCGCGCGCGGCAGCGAGGGCGGCGACGCGATCGCGCGCGTGGGCACCGGTTACGATGTGCACCGGCTCGTCGAAGGGCGGCCGCTCGTGCTCGGCGGCGTCACGATTCCGTTCGAGCGCGGGCTGTTGGGGTACTCGGATGCCGACGCGGTGTGTCACGCGGTCACCGACGCGGTGCTCGGCGCGGCCGCGGCCGGCGATATCGGCCGGCATTTTCCCGACACCGATCCGCAGTGGCGGGGAGCGTCGAGCGTCGACTTGCTGCGGCGCGCGGCAGCGCTGGTTCGCGAACGCGGATATCACGTCGTCAACGTCGACGTGGTGGTCATCGCCGAACGGCCGAGGATCGGGCCCTACGTCGAGGCGATGCGCGCGACTGTCGGCGAGGCGCTCGACGTGACGCCGGACTGCGTCAGCATCAAAGGGAAGACCAACGAGGGGGTCGGCGAGCTCGGCCGCGGCGAGGCGATTGCGGTACACGCGGTGGCGCTTCTCGGAAATTAGGAATTCAGAATTAGGAATTATGAATGAATTCTGAATTCATAATTCGAAATTCATAATTGCATGCGAGTCAGATTTGCGCCGAGCCCCAGCGGTCACCTGCACGTGGGGAACGCGCGCACGGCGCTGTTCAACTGGCTGGCCGCGCGTGGGACCGGCGGGACGCTCATCCTCCGCATCGAGGACACCGACGTCCAGCGCTCGACCCGCGAGTCGGAAGCGGCGATCGTGCGCGATCTTCGCTGGCTGGGGCTCGACTGGGACGAAGGGCCCGATGTCGGCGGTTCTCGTGGGCCGTACCGCCAATCCGAGCGGCTGCACCTCTACGAGTCGTACGCCACCGAGCTTCTGAGCGCCGGTCACGCGTACCGCTGCTTCTGCTCGAGCGCACAACTCGACGCTGACCGTCAGGCCGCGCTCGCCGAAGGGCGGGACGCGCGCTACCCCGGCACCTGCCGCCGGCTGTCGATCGAGCAAGCCGCCGGACGAATCGCCGCCGGCGAGCGTCCGGCGACCCGCTTCCGCGTGCCAGAGCATCGGGACGTCGTCTTCGAGGACGTGGTCCGTGGCGCCGTGCGGTTTCAAACCGACGCCATCGGCGATCCGGTCATCGTCCGCGCCGACGGTCACCCCGCGTACAACTTCGCCGTCGTCGTTGACGATGCGTTGATGGAAGTGACGCATGTGGTGCGGGGCGAGGATCACATTTCCAATACGCCGCGGCAGATTCTGTTGTACGAGGCGCTGGGTTTTACACCGCCGGCCTTCGCCCATCTGGCGCTCGTCCTGGGCCCCGATCACAGCCCGTTGTCGAAGCGCCACGGCGCGACGTCGGTGGCCGAGTTCCGATCGAAGGGTTACTTGCCGGAAGCGCTCGTGAACTACCTCGCCCTGATTGGCTGGTCCCCGGGGGGCCCGGGAGGCAATGAAGAGCTGCTCCCCATCGACGAGCTCGCTCGGCGCTTTTCGCTCGACCGGGTTGGGCTCAGCGCAGGCGTGTTCGACGAAGAAAAGCTCGCGTGGGTGAACCGCCATTACTTGAAGATGGCAGATCCCCATCGGATTGCCGAGCTGTCGGTGCCGTACTTCAAGGAGGCCGGCGTCGAGCTGTCGCCCGATGCGCGCGGCGTCGAGTTTCTCGCCTCGGCAATGGCGATGGCGATCTCGTCGGTCGATCGGCTCGATCAAGTGCCGGCGCGCCTGGCGCTGCTGTTCGAGTACTCGCCCGAGGCGACGCTCGGCGATGCGCAGGTCCGTGAAGAGATGCGCGCCGAAGCGGCCCGGGCAGTCGTCCGCGCGCTGGCCGAGGAGCTGGCACGCGCGCCGCGGCTCGATCGCGAGCGCTTCCGCGCGGCGGCCGACGCGGTGAGGGCGCGTACCGGACACAAGGGCAAGGCCCTTTTTCATCCGATTCGGGTCGCGCTGACCGGCCGCCGGGAGGGCCCCGAGCTCGATCTAGCGATTCCGGCGGTCGATCTTGGCGCCGAGCTCCCGCGCGACGCCGGCGTGCCGCCGATCCTGGGCTGCCGCGAACGTGCCGCGGCGTTTGTTCGTGCGTTGGACCAGTCCGGCTGAAGCCGGACACCACGTACAGAGACAAATGCAACCACGAAGACGCGAAAACACGAAAGAGACATTTTTCAAGGCGTAGTGTCCGCCTTCAGGCGGACCTCACACCATGCTGATCTACGGGATCAACCCTGTTCTGGAAGCGCTGCGAGCCGGTCGTGTTGAAGCGATCCGAATTGCAGACCGCGAAAGCAGCCGGCTCAATGCGCTTCTTGAAGCGGCCGAGCATGCGCACGTCCCGGTCCGTCGCGTCGAAGCGGCCGATCTCGATCGCGCGGTCGGCGGCGCCGCGCGACATCGTCATCAGGGAGTGGTCGCCGAGGTGCGCGAAGCGGGGCGCCTGAGTGTCGAAGACCTCGTCACGCAGGCGCGCGGCGCGCCACTCATCGTCGTGCTCGACGGGATCGAAGATCCGCACAACGTCGGCGCGATACTCCGCACGCTCGATGCGGCCGGCGCCGACGGTCTGGTCCGCCAGTCGCGTCACGCCGCGGCGCTTGGCGGCGCGGCGGCGAAGGCCTCGGCCGGCGCCCTCGCGCACGTGAAGATCGCCGAGGTGGTCAACATCGCGCGCGCGCTCGAGACGCTCAAAGACGCGGGCGTGTGGACGGTTGGGCTCGCCGGCGACGCCCCGACGCGCTACGATCAGATCGACTACACGTTGCCGACGGCGTTGGTGGTTGGGGCGGAGGGCGCGGGCCTACGGCGTCTGGTCCGGGAGCGCTGCGACTGGCTGGTGTCGATTCCGATGCGGGGGCACGTTCAAAGTTTGAACGCGTCGGTCGCCGCCGCCATCGCCTTGTTCGAGGCGGTGCGACAGCGGGGCCCCTGACCACATGACCCGCCAGGCGATTGCGCTTCTGGCATAGGACGTGCTACAATCCATCGTTTACGTGGCTGGCGTAGCTCAGTCCGGTAGAGCAGCTGATTTGTAATCAGCAGGTCGGGGGTTCAAGTCCCTCCGCCAGCTCCATCGAACGGCTCCAATAGGGGTGCCCGGGCTGAAGCCCGCGTTACGGCCCCGGAGCGAGGAACGTCCGGTCCGCAGGGTTAGCACCGAAGGCAACGCATTCCAACAACAGATAGCGGCGAGGTAGCGAAGCGGTCAAACGCAGCAGACTGTAAATCTGTCGCCCTAGCGGCTTCGAAGGTTCGAGTCCTTCCCTCGCCACCAAACCGATCGGATCGGGATTTGGGATTAGGGATTAGGGATTTGGGATTCGCGAGAACCGACGGGGATCGGGAGAGAGACGAATCCCCAATCCCGATTCCCGAGTCCCGGCAGCGAAGAATGTGCGGGAGTAACTCAGTGGTAGAGTCACAGCCTTCCAAGCTGTTGGTCGCGGGTTCGATCCCCGTCTCCCGCTCCAAGAAAAGCTGTCAGCTTTCAGCTCTCAGCTTTCGGCTGGGTGTGAGTGTGGTCCGGCCCGGCCGACCGGGTGAGTGTGGGGCCGAGCTGAGAGCTGGCAACTGAGAGCTGACAGCGGAAGAGGGCCGATGTAGCTCAGTTGGCAGAGCGCGTCCTTGGTAAGGACGAGGTCTCCAGTTCGATCCTGGACATCGGCTCCAACCTCCGCTCGCGTCGCGAGCGACGGTTGGCGAGCCGGCGAGGCTGGTCCGCCGAAGCGGAACGCGAAGGCGGACGTCAACGGCGCACGATAAAGAGGACGTAGACGACAATGGCCAAAGAAAAATTCGATCGCAGCAAACCACATGTGAACGTCGGGACCATCGGGCACATCGACCACGGCAAGACCACCTTGACCGCCGCGCTCACCAAGGTGGCGGCCGACAAGGGCTGGGCCAAGTTCGTCTCCTACGACGAGGTCGCCAAGGCGTCGGAGTCGCAAGGCCGCCGCGACGAGACGAAAATTCTCACGATCGCGACGAGCCACGTCGAGTACTCGACCGCCAAACGCCATTACGCGCACGTGGACTGCCCGGGCCACGCCGATTACATCAAGAACATGATCACCGGCGCGGCGCAGATGGATGGTGCGATTGTCGTCGTCAGCGCCACCGACGGCCCGATGCCGCAAACGCGCGAGCACGTGCTGCTCGCCCGGCAGGTCGACGTGCCGTGCCTCGTCGTCGCGCTCAACAAGGTCGACGCGGTCGACGACCCCGAGCTGCTCGACCTGGTCGAGCTCGAGGTGCGCGAGCTGCTCAAGACCTACGGCTTCCCCGGCGACGAGATTCCGGTGATTCGCCTGTCGGCGCTCAAGGCGCTGCAAGGCGATCCCGAGGGTGTCGCCGGTGTCATCAAGCTGATGGAAGCGCTCGACAGCTACGTGCCGATCCCGCAGCGCGAGGTCGACAAGCCCTTCCTGATGCCGATCGAAGACGTGTTCTCGATCTCGGGCCGCGGCACCGTCGTGACCGGCCGTGTCGACCGCGGCAAGGTGAAGGTCGGCGAGGAAGTCGAGATCGTCGGGTTCAAGCCGACCGAGAAGAAGGTCGTCACCGGCGTGGAGATGTTCAGGAAGCTGCTGGACGAAGGCGTCGCCGGCGACAACATCGGCGTGCTCCTGCGCGGCGTGGAAAAGACCGACGTCGAGCGCGGGCAGGTGCTCTGCAAGCCGGGCTCGATCAAGCCGCACACCAAGTTCAAGGGCGAGGTCTACATCCTGTCGAAGGAAGAAGGCGGCCGTCATACGCCGTTCTTCAATGGCTATCGTCCACAGTTTTACATCCGGACGACCGATGTCACCGGCACGCTCCATCTGCCGGAAGGCGTCGAGATGGTGATGCCTGGCGACAACACGACGATCACCGGCGAGCTGATGACGCCGGTCGCGCTCGAGAAGGGCGCGCGCTTCGCCATCCGCGAAGGAGGCCGCACGGTCGGCGCCGGCACGATTACCGAGATCGTGGAGTAGGGATTCGGGATTTGGGATTTGGGATTCGGTTGGATCAGGGTTCGGAGTAGCGAATCCCCAAGCCCGAATCCCCAGTCCCGTCAGGATCTTTTGTATGCGCGAAATCATCGCGCTTGCCTGCACCGAGTGCAAGCGGCGCAATTACAACACAACGAAGAACAAGAAGAAGACGACCGAGCGGCTCGAGATGAGCAAGTTCTGCCGGTTCTGTCGGAAGCACACGCCTCATAAGGAGGCGAAGTAGCTGATAGCTGTCAGCTGGCAGCTGTCAGCTGGCAGCTGATGTAGGCCAGTAGCTCAATTGGCAGAGCACCGGTCTCCAAAACCGGGGGTTGGGGGTTCGATTCCCTCCTGGCCTGCCAATCTCGCGCCAGGCCGAGCGACGCGGAAGTTCTGTAAGCGCGTAGGGGTGGGGTGGCAACAGAACGCTGCACTGAGCGGAAAGGCGTTGCAAGCAAAGCCGAGCCGCATAAGCGGCGAAGGCACAGGTGGCGACAGCCTTGAGCCCGAGCGAGCGCGAAGGCGCGAGTGAGCGCGCCTGGGGGTGGGGCCCCGGGCGCCGTGGGAAGATGTGGGGCCCCGCCACAAAGTAAGTAACGATGGCTGCCAACGAAACAACAACGCTCGAAACGGTCAGGGGCGCGGCGGGGGGCCGCCTTGAGCACGCGCGCCTGTTTCTGAGCGAGGTGCGCAACGAGCTCAAGCGGGTCACGTGGCCGTCGCAGAAAGAGGTGTACGCCACGACCGTTGTCGTCATCCTGACGTCGATCTTCTTCGGGGTGTACTTGTTCGTCCTCGACTTCGGGCTCAACAGCCTGGTGCAATGGGTGTTCCGGCGGTTTGGTGCGGCATGACCGACGTCGCGACGAAGAATTGGTACATCGTCCATACGTACTCTGGGTTCGAGAAGAAAGTCGCGGAGTCGCTCCAGCAGCGCGTCTCCGCGTACGGGCTGAAGAACGAGATCGGCGAGATTCTCATTCCGACCGAAGACGTCGTCGAGATGCGCGGCGGCAAGAAGGTCGTGACGGCGAAGCGGTTTTTCCCCGGCTACATCCTTGTCGAGATGAACATGTCCGACAACGCGTGGCACGTGGTGAAGAACACGCCCAAGGTCACCGGCTTTGTCGGCGCGGGCGCCAAGCCGACGCCGCTCAGCAAAGAGGAAGTCGAGCAGATCCTGACGCAGGTAAAGACCGCCGCCGAAAAGCCGAAACCGAAGTACATGTTCGAGAAGGGCGAGCAGGTGCGGATCAACGAAGGGCCGTTCACCAGCTTCAACGGCGTCGTCGACGACGTCAACCTGGACAAGAACACGCTGAAGGTGATGGTGACCATCTTCGGGCGCTCGACGCCCGTGGAGCTCGACTTTTTGCAGGTGGAAAAAATTTAACCACGGAGGACACGGAGGAAGAGACACGGAGTACACGGCTTAATAAAACGGGTTTCCGTGACCTCTGTTTCGCGAGCGTCAAGACGCCGTGACCTCAGTGGTAGAGCAGTAAACACATGGCCAAAAAAGTTCAAGCGATGGTGAAGCTCCAGATTGCCGCCGGCAAGGCGACGCCGGCGCCACCCGTGGGCACGGCGCTCGGCCCGCAGGGCGTCAATATCATGGACTTCTGCAAGAACTTCAACGCGAAGACGGCGAAAGACGAAGGGCTGATCATCCCGGTCGTCGTCACCGTGTATGCGGACCGGTCCTACAGCTTCATCACCAAGACGCCGCCGGCCGCCGTGCTCTTGAAGCGGGCCGCGAACATCGCGAAGGGATCGGCCGAGCCGAACAAGACCAAGGTCGGCACGGTCACGGCCAAGCAGGTCGAGGAGATCGCGAAAACGAAGATGCCGGACCTCAATTGCGACTCGATCGAATCGGCGATCCGCACGGTCGCCGGCACAGCGCGTTCGATGGGGTTGGATGTAATCGGGTAATTAGGAATTGGGAATTATGAATTAGGAATTAATTCTGAACTCAATTCCTAATTCTTAATTCGTAATTCCTAATTCATGAGTGGGAGCGCTTTCGCGGGCGCGTTTGAACCACCGGAGAGCACATGAGAAAGCGCGGGAAAAAGTTCACGGCCGCCCGAGCGCAGGTCGCCGTCGATCGCAGCTACACGATCGAAGAGGCGATCCCGCTCGTGCAGAAGGTCAAGTTCGCCAAGTTCGACGAGACCGTCGAGTTGACGCTGCGGCTCGGCGTCGACCCCAAACACGCCGACCAGATGGTGCGCGGCACCGTGGTGCTGCCGTTCGGCCTGGGCAAGAGCAAGCGCGTGCTCGCCATCGCGGGCGGCGAGAAGCAGAAGGAGGCGCAGGACGCGGGCGCCGACGTGGTGGGCGGCGAGGAGCTCGTCGAGAAAATCCAGGGCGGCTGGATGGACTTCGACGCCGTCGTCGCCACGCCCGATATGATGCGCGCGGTCGGCAAGCTCGGGAAGGTGCTCGGCCCGCGCGGCCTGATGCCGAACCCGAAGACCGGCACGGTCACCGCCGACATCGCGAAAGCCGTCAAGGAAATCAAGGCCGGCAAGGTGGAGTTCCGCGTCGACAAGACTGGCATCGTCCACGCGCCGGTCGGCAAGACGTCGTTCGCGACCGATTCACTCGTGGCCAATACGCACGCGCTCGTCGAGAGCATCGTCAAAGCGAAGCCGGCGGCGGCCAAAGGCAAGTTTCTGAGGAGCGTCACGCTGTCCTCGACGATGGGTCCGGGGATCAAGCTCGACACGGCGCAGATGGACGTGGTGGTGAAGCACTGACGCAGACGGGATTCGGGATTGGGGATTAGGGATTTGTCGGAGATTCGGGACGTCCGAATCCCGAATCCCAAGTCCCGAACCCCGTCGAGGATCACAGAGATGGCAGTCACCAGAGCGGACAAGGAAGCCGAGCTCCAGCAGTTGGAGCGGGCGTTCAAAGGATCGGACAGCGCGATCCTCATCGACTACAAAGGTCTCAACGTCCCGCAGGTCACCGAGCTGCGCCGGCAGCTCCGGGGCGCGAAGGCGAAGTACACGGTCGTGAAGAACACGATCGCCAAGCGGGCGCTCAAGGGGACGACCTTCGAAGTGTTGAAGGAACACTTCAAGGGCACGACCGCGGTCGCCTACACGGCCACCGATCCGGTCGCCCTCGCCAAGACGCTGACGACGTTTGGGAAGACGGCGCCGACGATGACGATCAAGGCGGCCGTCGTGCAGGGGCGCACGATCAAGCCTGCCGAGGTCACCGAGCTGGCCGCGATGCCGGGCAAGCCCGAGCTCTACGCGAAGCTGCTCTACGTGCTGCAGGCGCCGATGGCGCAGATCGTCCGGGTGTTGAACGCCGCGCCGCGCGATCTCATGAGCGTGCTGGTGCAGGTGGAGAAGAAGAGATCCGCCTAGGGATTGGGGATTTGGGATTGGGGATTGGGATTCGCGGGGCCGTCCCGCAGAGTCGTCAACACTAAGCGGAACGTCGTGACAACCAAAGCCGAGCGGCGGGCGCCTGCGGCCCGAGCGAGCAGCGAAGGCGCGAGCGAGAGCGAGTGGGGGTGGGGCCCCACGAGCATAGGAAAAAGTAGCGAAGGCACAGGTCGCGGGGGTGGGGCCCCGCGACAAATAAGGAAAAGAGAGCACCCAATGGAACTGACGCAACAGCAGGTGGTCGAGTACATCAAGGGGATCAGCGTCCTGGAGCTGTCGCAGCTCGTGAAGGCGCTCGAGTCGGAGCTCGGCGTGTCCGCCGCCGCGGCGATGCCGATGGCGATGCCCCAGGGAATGATGCCTGGGGGCGGGGGGGCCGGTGCGGCGGCCGAAGAGAAGACCGAGTTCACCGTGACGCTGACCGAGATCGGCGGCAACAAGATCAACGTCATCAAGGTGGTGCGCGAAGTCACCAGCCTGGGTCTCAAGGAAGCCAAGGACCTCGTCG
>JAHFUJ010000422.1 GCA_023265105.1 Acidobacteriota bacterium | reverse complement strand
CGTGATGGCTTATAATCGTCGCGGTCTCCCCAACATGTCCGTCGCAAGCGGCACACGTCTCGGGCCCCATGAAGTCGTCGCCCTGGCCTGCGCGGGCGGAGCGCCTGCGGCCCGCGCGAGGCGCGAAGGCGCCGAATGCGAGCGCGCGGGGGTGGGGTCCCCGCGCGCCATAAAAGAAGCTGATCGCCGAGCCCATCCCGGAGACGGCCGATGGCGCTGAGCGCCGGCACTCGTCTCGGCCCGTATGAAGTCGTCGCGCTCATCGGCGCGGGCGGGATGGGCGAGGTCTATCGCGCCCGCGATCCGCGACTGGGACGCGATGTCGCCATCAAGGTCCTGCCGACCGCGTATTCGGCCGATCCCGATCGTCTGCGCCGATTCGAGCAGGAGGCGCGCGCCGCGGCCGCCCTCAATCATCCGAACATCCTCGCCGTCTACGACATCGGCACCCACAACAACGCGCCATACATCGTCTCGGAATTGCTCGAAGGGGAGACGATACGCGATCGGCTGGCCAGAGCGCCTGCGGCCGGTGCGACGCGCGAGTCAGCGCCTGCGGCCAGGGCGGGGGTGGGGCCCCGCCCGCATTAAGAGATGAGTCGCGGAGCACCAGCGAGTGGGGGTGGGGCCCCACGAGCACTGATGAATGATGGCGTACCCGTTCGCAAGGCCATCGACTACGCCGTCCAAATGACCCGCGGCCTCGCCGCCGCACACGAAAAGGGCATCCTCCATCGGGACCTGAAGCCGGGGAACGTTTTCATCACGACGGACGGACGCATCAAGATTCTCGATTTCGGTCTGGCCAAGCTGACGCAGGGTGAAGCGGCCCTTGCGGGAGCCAGCCATCTGCCGACCGCATCCGTCGGCACGGAGCCTGGCATGCTGCTCGGCACGGTGGGCTACATGTCACCCGAGCAGGTGCGCGGCCAGACCGCCGATCATCGGTCGGACATCTTTGCGTTCGGCGCCATCCTGTACGAAATGCTGTCGGGCCAGCGCGCATTTCGAGGCGAGACGATGGCCGACACCATCAGTGCGATCCTGGACAAGGATCCACCCGACTTGCCGGTGGCCGAGCGCCACATTCCCCCGGCGCTGGAGCGGATCGTCGATCGATGCATTGAAAAAACTCCGGCGGCGCGATTCCAGACCGCGAGCGATCTGGGGTTCGCGCTCGAGGCGTTGTCATCGCAATGGGAACGCTCGGACGTCAGTGCCGCCGTGGCCGCCATCCCCGCGCGCCGGTCGCGCGAGCGGCTCGTCAGTTGGACGTTGGCGGCTAGTTCAGCGGCGGCCGCGATCGCGTTCGGCATGCTGTATCTTCGCAGCGCATCCAGTGACGTGCATCCCACGCGGTTCTCCGTTTTCCCGCCGCAGACCGTCACGCTCAGCAGAAACACAAACTCGCTTGTTGCGGTGCTGTCTCCCGACGGGCGCCGTGTCGCGTTCGTCGCGAATCGTGTGGGAGGCCCGCTGCTCCTGTGGGTCCGCGCGCTCGACGCGCTGGAGGCCCAACCGCTGGCCGGCACGGATGGGGCCGGTCTGCCGTTCTGGTCGCCCGATAGCCGCACTCTTGGGTTCTTCGCTGGCGGGAAGCTTAAAACCATTGACGCCGCCGGAGGACCGGTGCAGTCGCTGTGCGATGCTCCCGCCGGGCGAGGCGGCACGTGGAGTCGCGACGGCCTGGTCGTGTTTGCCCCGAATGCAACAGGTGGCCTGTTCAAGGTTCCGGCCGCCGGCGGTCAGCCAACGCCCCTCACGAGTCCCGAGGTCCCGCGGAAGGAAACCGCCCATCGCTTTCCGGCCTTCCTTCCGGATGGTCGGCATTTTCTCTTCTTCGCATCGCCGTCGAACACGATCTGGCTGGGGTCGCTTGACGCGAAAGAGACGACGCGCCTGTTCAGTGCGGACTCCCAAGCCCAGTACGCCGCGCCGGGGTATCTGCTCTTCGGGCGACAGGGCTCGCTGCTCGCCCAACCGTTTGACGCGCGCCGCGCGATGCTGACGGGCGAGGCCGTGCCGATCGCGGAGCAACTGGTGTCTGACGCCAACAGCTATGCAGGGTTCTCTGTGTCTGAGAGTGGTGTCCTCGCGTATCGCACCGGCACGCTCGGCGGACGGACGCAATTGACGTGGGTCGACCGCGCCGGCAAAACGCAAGGTCCCATCGGGGAACCAGGCCTGTACCGCAACCCTGCGTTATCACCGGATGCACGGCACCTTGCGGTGGACGTCACCGATCCCCAGACTCGCACGCAGGACATCTGGTTGGTGGACCTCGCTCGGGGCGTGACCTCGCGCTTCACGTTCGATCCCGCGAATGACATCTTCCCGACCTGGTCGCCGGATGGCAACTGGATCATGTTCGGTTCGGACCGCGGCGGGGTGTTCAACCTGTATCAAAAGCGTGCGAACGGTGTGGGGACCGAGGAACTGGTGGTCAAGTCCCCGGCCGACATGGCGCCGTACAGGTGGACATCTGGTACTCCGATGGTCCTGTACCGAACGATGCCTGCCACTGGTGGGTTCAACCTGGGCCTCCTACCGCTGGTCGGAGGGCGAACACCTCACTTGTTCGAGCCGTCGAGGTTCAGTCAGCTTTCCCCCTCCGTGTCGCCAGATGAGCGCTGGATTGTCTATCAGTCCGCCGAATCGGGACGAAACGAAAGCTACGTGCAGAGCTTCCCCGCGCCGGGTGGCGGCAAATGGCAGATCTCGAAAGACGGTGGCCTGTTTCCGAGATGGGGACGTGATGGCCGCGAAGTGGTCTATTACGCCCCGGATGGGCGCCTGATGGCCGTGCCGATCGCAGGCACGACGGCACTCGAGATCGGCACGGCCTTGCCGCTGTTCGAGCCGCATCTCTTGAACGGTCCTAATAACGTGAGTAACTTCCGGCACCAGTACGACGTGACGCGCGACGGCCAGCGATTTCTGCTCAACGTGCCGCTTGAACAGTCGGCGTCCTCGCCGATCACCGTCGTTCTCAATTGGACGACAGCCTTGAGCCGACGCTGAGCGCGAACGCGCGAAGCGTCCGCGAGCGGGGGTGGGGCCCCGCGAGCAGTAAGATAATGTTCTGAAGAAGTGAAAAGGTAATAGGTAAAAGTTAAAAGGCAAAAGTAGGCAAAAGGTAAAAGGCAAAAGGCAAAAGGGACAAGGCACATAGAACAAGGTAAAAGTTGGAGGAGCCTATGAAGAGCAAACTCCTGATCGGCGTCGTCCTGGTGGGAATCGTCTTGCTGGGGCGGGTTGTCGCGCCTCGCGTGGGCCAACCTGTCATTGAACAGTCTGTGTCGGCGCAGGGTG
>JAHFUJ010000421.1 GCA_023265105.1 Acidobacteriota bacterium | reverse complement strand
AATGGGGCGACCACGAAGAAAACCGCCGAGCCCAGGACGGCAATGGTTCGTTGCACGGCGGTTCCCGACACTCGCTGCGAGCTCATTCAAAGCTCCCCTTCATGGTTTCCCGTCGTCATCCTGCCCGAGTCTCCCCCCGAGTCCCCCCCCGACACAGTCACGACGATCGGGACGACATACCAGAGCAGCCACTGCAGCACCACGGCGACCACGCCGGGCCACAGCCGGAGCGGCTTCTGAGAAGTCGGTTCGTCGGTCTGAGTGATGGTCATATCGGGTTCTCGACATCTTGACTATTGTTTTGTTTTCATCGCCTCTTGCTCTTCTTTGCGGGCGCCGGAAAGCGTATTCGGCAGGCTGTAGTTGCCTTCATGGCACGCCGATTCATAGAGGCGAGCATCGACCTTTGCCATGGGGAGCGACAGCACGATCTTGTCCTGGAATGTCTTCGGGTCCATGATCGTGGCCTCGTACTCGAGCGCGTTGGCGGATACGCGAGTGAAGCGCTCGGTGACCACCTTGTCGCGCGAGGTTCCCGCACCGGCAAAGCTTCGAGTGCGGTTGTTGAAGTTGCTGGTTTCGATGACCAGGGTGTCGCCCTCCCAACGCCCTCTCGAATCGCCAGACCAACTCCGCAGGTTCTCACCGAGGTGAGGTCTTCCGTCGAGCGGGACAATTCTCGCGTGGTGCAGGGGCTCAGTCAGCAACGCCACGTGGTCTTTCGACTGAATGACTTGCACGAAGTTGGCATTGAAGACTGGGACAAATGGAGGACTGGCACCGTCAGCGAGACACCGTTCCGACAGCGAGAAATCTTGATGTCCATCCTTCTTGCCCCCGCCGGCCGGAGGCGGCGCGCCTAGCGCAGCGAGGGCTTCAGCTACGACGAATTTGGCGTCGGCGAGAGCTGCCACAAACTCTTCCAGTCCTGGAAGCCGTCGAACGCCATCGACCAGCTTTGGCAGGCGGCCGTTTTCCGGATACGCAATAAGAGATGTGCGCAGATTCTCGATCTGGGCCGCGTAATCAAGCCAAGCCACGCCGACGTCTTCAACAGGAGCAAACTTCGCGCGCGCGTCCGCGGCTTTTCCTTTCACGGCCCTTTGCTGAGCCAGCTCCTCTCGCGTAAAGAGTTTCTTATCGGCAAAGGCCGAAGATCGTTCGAGCGGCACATCCGAACTGAAGTTCCACACGCCCCGAAAATCGGGCTGGCCATATTCGGTGCGCGGCGCCTTGTACTTCGGTTCGGGTCCAGCGGCGGTTAACGCAGCACCCGTCAACACGACGAGGACTAACAGGGAACCGTTTCGACCGGTGGCTGTGCGATGGCGCGTTGTGCAGTCAGTCATTTGTTGAATTCTCCACTGTTGCGAAGAGCGATCTACTCCGACCGGAGCGCCTGCAACACGTCCACACGCGCTGCACGCGCGCCTCCGCCTCAACGTCGTTGCCACCGTCATCCTCCTCGCGTTCGTTGCGGCCGGAGGGTTGGTGGACCCCACACCGCGGCGCGTTTCGATCGCCCCAGCGCGTTCGAGCTCGAGGTAAACGCGGGCAACTGTGTTCGCGTTGACCTTCAGCTCCTCCGCGAGCTGGCGGACGGTCGGCAACTGATCGCCGGGGCCGAGTCTGCCGGTCGCAATCGCCGCGCGTAGTCCACGTTCGAGCTGTGCGTAAATCGGCGTCGGGTCGCGGGGATCGATGAAGACGATGGCACTTGTCCGATTATACTAGTTCATTAGTACAATCGTGTCAAGCGGTGTTGGGGGAGGCCTCGAATACGAGCCGGCCATGACGATCACAGAAATCGGTGTGTCGGCCTTCAGATAGGAGCCGCCCTCCGCAACCTCTGCCAGCCGCCTCCGCACTCCGACAGCGTCATGATCGGGTTGCAAGTAGAACGCGACACACAGCAGGCTTCGTTGACCGCTGGTGGCATTGGCGATGCTCCCCGACCAGATCCGGGAGTTGGGGACGATCACCTCCGTGTCGTCGGCTGTGACGATGCGGGTCGCTCGTAGCTCGATAGACTTGACCTCTCCGTAGGCTCCACCCAGCTCGATCCAATCCCCCGGCTGATAGTTGTTCTCAAGAACAGTGACGACTCCGGCAACCAGGCTGCCTCCGTAGTCCTTGAACGCAAAAGCCAGCGCGAGACCTACGCTCGCCAGCACCGCAAGTGCATTCCTGAAGGTGGGCTCGACAAAGATCGGGACGACGACGATCAGAGCCGCCGCTCCGATCAGAAGACGGACGGTAGGCAGTGTGCGAAGGATCGAGAGCCGGCGTTGCGCGGAGGCACGTTCAGCGATGCGGCGGAGCAAGCCTCGAAGAAGAACGGACACGAGGTTTGCCGCGATCAGCACGGTCAGGGCAAGTGCCACGTGTTGCCAGGTGAGTCTCTCCAGACGAGCCCAGGTTGCAAGATCTGTTTGCATGTGACTTCACTTTCTGTTTCAGGAGATCCGAGTGTCATCGGATGTATGTCTTCTGACGCTGCGCCTCGATCGGCGTGGCCCTCAGAAGATCATCACCACGGTGAGACTGTCGGTGTAGCGGCCCTCCGCCACGCTCTGCCTGGCCGGAATTCGACCGTAGACCGGCACCCCGATCGCCGCGTTCGTCGGCGGATTCAGATCGACGTACACCGACGTGCCGAGTGCCCCGTCACCCCATACTCTGATCGTCACGGGCGATGTGTTCACGACCACGCAGTATCCCGTCATCGAACTGCAGAATGGCGGAACCGTAAGCGGCGAGATTGCCGCGTTGAATGACATCCTCAAGCGAACCGTCTACAGGCACCAGGGCGAGGGCGGGACGATCGTCGTGCCCGGCCACGGCTACGTGTGCGACGAACACGAAGTCGTCGAGTACCGCGACATGATCGTCATTCTCCGCGATCGCGTGCAGGCGATGGTCGGGAAAGGCGCGACGCTCGCGCAGGTCAAGGGGGCGCGACTCACGGCTGACTACGACACGCGGTACGGCTCGACGACGGGCCCTTGGACGACCGACATGTTCGTCGAGGCTGTGTTTCGCGACTTGTCAGGACGGAAGTGAGTGCGAGTTGCGGCCGACTTCGTTGCGAGGCTATCGAGGAGTCGGCCCGGGCACCTCGAAGGAGGGTGTCACGACCAGGTCGTGACCAGTGCACCTTTCGTCATCAGAAATGCCAATCCGACCAGGAGGTTGCGCGGGTCGACGGGATCGATTCGCGAATGATACGACTCAATCAAGGACTCGACGTCCGGCGAGGTCGACGCGATGCGGACGAGCGCCGGAAGGTTCACACCGCAGGCGAATCGCATGGGT
>JAHFUJ010000420.1 GCA_023265105.1 Acidobacteriota bacterium | reverse complement strand
ACACCGATGTCACGCTCGTCCGGCTGGCGTGGGTGGTGCTTTCGATCGTGCCCGGCGGGTTCATCGGCGGCATCGTGGCCTACATCGCCGCGTGGGCGATCATGCCCGACGCGAGCGTTGCAGCGGACGTCGATACCAGCGTTCATCGTCTGACCCGCTCCACAGTCGATCGGAAGGTTGCCGGCGTGTGCGGGGGCCTTGCCGAGTACATGCGCGCCGATTCGACGGTTGTGCGGCTCGTCTGGGCGATCTTGACGGTCGTGCCGGGTGCCATCGTGTTTGGGGTCGTCGCCTACCTGGTGGCGTGGTTCATCATGCCGGAGTCCCACGCGCCGCACGAAGCGACCGCGCCCTCCGCGGCGTGAATCGAAAACTTCCACTCGGCCGCGCCGCTCTATGATTGACCGATGGGCCTGACGCACGTCACCGTCAAAGTCGGCAATCCGGCCAACGGCCGACCGGCCGAAGAGGTGCGATGCCTCGTCGACTCCGGTGCAATGTATTCGTCGATTCCCGGATCGGTCCTTCAGCCTAATGCCTGGGCGCAACAGCTGACATCACGCGAGCAGATATCCTGAAAACGCTGGGCAGGTAGCGAGGCGCTCAAACAACTCTACGATCGCTGATGTGCCTGAGGCGGGCGCGTCGAGCGCGCCATTACTGATTGTTCCGCGTCGATCCGATACATCGGTACGGGAGGATCGTATGCATCTGCGCGGAATTTTCAGCCTGTTGGTTGCGTGTGCGCTCCTGCTTCCAGCCGGTCTGCTCGAAGCCCAAAAGACTGAAAAGGCCGACGGCTACGCAGAGTGGCGCAAGGGCGACACCCTGATTGTGGACGGCCAGCGCGTGCGGGCCGACGACCGCACGAAGTTCAAGGGAAAGGGGATCGGCAGCCTGGCGTCGATCCCGCTGGGCTACGAGGTGAGCGTCGCGGGCCGGAGGCTCGAAGACGGTGCGCTGCTGGCCGCGACGATCGAGGCCAAGCCGAACGGCACGGCGCTCTTCGAAGACGAAGTCAAGAAAGCGACCGACGAGATCGAAGGCATCTGGCTGCGCGGCGGCTCGATGTTCGAGCCGGGGAAGAACGGCAAGCGCGAGGAGATCGGTCCGATCGTGGAATCCGGGCCCGCGGAGCTTCGCATCCATCGCATCCTGGCAAGCCTGGTCCCACCCTATGTGAATCCCGACCAATTACGCACGCATGTGGTGAAGACCAAGGAATGGAACGCGGCCGCCATGGGAAACGGGGCCGTCTGGGTCTACACGGGATTGATCGACGAGATGAGCGACGATGAGCTGGCCATCATCCTGGGGCATGAGCTCACGCATTACACGCACGAGCACTCCCGCCGGAATGCGAAGAAGGCGATGTGGGGAGAAATCGCCGCAGCGACCGCGGTCGTCGCCCTGGAGCAGGTCGACAACGACACGGCGCGCGATGTCGCGCTTGTCGGCACCATGCTCTCGTTTACCGCGTGGCAAAGCGGTTACAGCCGCGACTTGGAAGACCAGGCCGATCGTGTGGGCTTGCGTTACGCGTACGAGGCCGGCTACGACGTCACGAAAGGCCCGCGGGTGTGGGAGCGGTTCCGCGACAAGTACGGCAACTCACATGCCGTGACGAATTTCTTTTTCGGCGGCCACTCGCGGCCATCGGACCGCATCCGCAACATCGAGCGCGAGCTGCGCCTGAACTACCGCGACCGCTGAGCCCTCCCTCGGTGAACGCCGACAATTTTCATCGCAACATAAATCGACAATCGCGCGATCGACACAGCGTCACTTCAGCTCGAACTCCACGAGGTCGATGCGCGTCGTGCCGCTGTTGCGGACCGCGCGTGTCGCGCCGCGTTCCTGCCAATAGAATTCTCCGAGTTTGGGGTTCATCGCCCGGTCGGGCTGGCCTGGCACGCTTTCGACGATCTCGCCTCCATCGACGACGATTCTGACCCCGGGCGCCTGCTGGGTGATCGTCGCGACCGCATGGCCCGGTTCCAGCACCAGCCGCCAACCGCGCACCCGCTCGTTATCCATGATCTGCACGTAGCCGCTCACGTCCGCGCGTGACGAGGGCGCGAAACCGGCGGGTTGAGGAGAATTGAAGACGAATGAGACGTTGTGGAAGGATGTGGAGCCGACATTCGAGGCCTTATGAGTCCGCGGTTGCTTGCGGTAGTCGGCATAATTCGCCCGCCCCCGCTGCGACCGCTGCGCCGGGGCGGGTTGCGGCGCGCCGAGGTCTTGGTTGGTCATGTCGGCATCCTCGATGTTCACCGACACGCTGTCGCCAGTGTGCGTGTGGTAACCGGTATTCCGGCCCGGCGGAACGTAGATGTTCAACAATGTCACGTATTCGTTCTTGAACACGGGAAGATGGTATGGCGCCTTCATGATTGGCACGCTCGGCCCTTCATTCTGGGCCGTCGCCGGGTGGACGAGCGTGCAGGCGAGCGCAGCGAACAATGCGGTGATCAGGTGCCTCATGGACATGGATTTCCTCCAGCGCTTCGGCGACTCAATGGCCGGTTTTGAGATGTCCACCGGGGGAGCACACGGATTGCTCTAAGTGAACGCCGACTCATTATAGATGGAGTGCGGGGTCACGGCAGGACTGACGTCCTGCGCCACGACCGGGGGCGCGTGCGCGGCAATTACCAGATCACCAGATTACCCAATTACCAAATAGAAAAGGCCCGACATGATTCACTCACGTCGGGCCTTCGTTGTATGACTGCCGGCAGCGACCTACTCTCCCACACAGTTTCCCATGCAGTACCATCGGCGGTAGCAGGCTTAACTTCCGTGTTCGGAATGGGAACGGGTGGGACCCTGCTCCTATGACCACCGGCATACTTGTCGCCGGGTCTGATAAGACCCGGCCTACTGGCTGCCTGGGGTTCCGCCTTCGCTCGCGTGCGCGAGCTCCGGCGCGACAAGCCCATACGGCCTGCCTCGCCGAAGCGCCGTCAGGCGCGTAGGCGGGTCGTCCCAGACAATCTTGGTTATCAAAGAACGCGAATTTAAGGATGTCAGGATTTGAGGATTTGAGGATTTCAAATCCTCGGATTGCAAATCCTCAAATTCTTAGATTCTCAAATCCTCAAATTCCTCTTAACAACTGAACATCCTGCAAACGGTAGTTTCTCCGCCACACACGAAGCTATCAGCTGTCGGCTATCAGCTTTCAGCAAATGCATGCTGATAGCTGACGGCTGACCGCTGAGAGCCGCAGTGTAAAAAAATTATGGTCAAGCCTCACGGCTGATTAGTATCGGTAAGCTCAACGTGTCGCCACGCTTCCACACCCGACCTATCGACCTGG
>JAHFUJ010000003.1:45588-53812 GCA_023265105.1 Acidobacteriota bacterium | reverse complement strand
GGCATCCAACCAACGGGGTACAACGTCGCCCCTCTTTTCACCGCGCGTGGCGAGCAGATAGCGAGAGCCAACAAGCCCGGAAACGGACCACGGATCGCGGACGTCTCCGAGGACAACGATCCATTGTCGACTCTAGGCGATCCTGCGGGCTTCCCGCGGATCGTGTTATATGAGCTACGGCCGTTTCAGATCGTGCAGACGCCGAACCAGGTGCTGATGCTCTACATGTTCGAGAAGCGGTGGCGCGTCATCTGGACCGACGGCAGGGCGCTTCCGAAGGATCCTGACCCGCGGTGGTACGGCTATTCGGTGGGTCGCTGGGAAGACGACTACACTCTCGTCGTTCAAAGCGTCGGGATGGACGATCGAACGTGGCTCGATAATGCGGGAAATCCGCATAGCACGAGCCTCCGCGCAGAGGAGCGCTATCACCGCGTCAATCAGAACACCATGGAGCTGACCGTCGCCATAGACGACCCTGTGATGTATACGAAGCCGTGGACGCCACTCGACAAGCTGCCTATCAGGCTGATGCCGAACGGCGCGGATCTGATGGAGATGATTCCGTCCGCATCCGAAGCGGCCGCCTACAGGCGCGTGATTGCAAGTCAGGCGAAATCTCGATAAGAGCCGATTGAAACGCCCGCCTCCGCGGAGGCTTCGGCGGGCGAGGAGGAGTGCCGTGCGAAAAATGTTCCTTGGCGTAGTGATCGCGGTGGTAGACGTCCTGCTGGTGTCGGTTCCGCTCATCGCCCACCACGGGGCGGCGGCCCTCGACACCGGCAAAGAGGTCACGATGAAGGGCACCGTGACGGAATGGATTTGGAGCAACCCGCACTGCTTTCTGCAGTTCGACGCGAGAGACGACACGGGCACCGTGCGGAACTGGGCCGTTGAAACGCAGAATCCGACAACGATGACGCAGCGCGGGTGGTCACGGACATCGTTCAAAGCCGGAGACGAGGTGACGGTGACGATTGAGCCCGTCAAGAACGGCCAGCCGATCGGGCGGATCCTGACCGTCGTCCTGGCCAACGGACAGAAACTGGTAGCCGCGACCGCGACTACGCCAGGGCCCGCTCGCTAAGGTCTTGCATGAAACGCTTTCTTGCCCTCGCGGTCGTCGTCGCTTCCCTCTGCTCCCTGCGCGCACAAGCACCCGCCCAGGGTAGGGCCGTCGACTGGGAAAGGCTCCGCCCGGAAATCCTGGAGCGCTACCGCGCCCTGGTGCAGATCGACACGACTGCTGGCCACGAAACCCTGGCGGTCGACTACTTGAAGAAGGTGCTGGAGGGCGAAGGCATCCCCACCAGGACCTTCGCCCTGGATCCCAACCGCGCCAACCTGACCGCGCGGCTCAAGGGCAACGGGTCCAAGCGGCCCCTGCTGATTCTGGCCCATACCGACGTGGTCGGCGTGCAGCGTGACAAGTGGCCCGTCGATCCGTTCGGCGCGGTCATGAAGGACGGCTACGTCTGGGGACGCGGCAGCAAGGACGACAAGCCGGTGCTGGCCGCCAATCTCATCACCATGCTGATGCTGAAGCGCCTGGGCGTCCAACTGGATCGCGACGTGATCTTCCTCGCCGAATCAGGTGAAGAGGCCGATGTCACCGGAGTGGGGATCAACTACATGGTCCGCGAGCACTTCGCGGAGATCGAGGCTGAATTTGCCATGACCGAGGGCGGCGGCGCGAGAATTGACGGTGCGCGCGTGATCCGGGTCAACATCGGTACGGCGGAAAAGCTGCCTGCGCGCGTACGATTGGTCGCCAATGGCACTGCCGGCCACGGCTCCGTTCCACGTATGGACAACGCGCTGATTCATCTGGGCGCCGCGGTCGAAAAGGTGGGCCGATGGGAGACGCCCATGCGGCTCAATGACACCACGCGCGCCTATTTTGAAAAACTGGCCAGCATCAGCTCGCCGGAGCGGGCTGCGATCTACAAGGCGCTGCTCGATTCCAAAACCGCGGCCGGCGCGCAGAAATTCCTGCGGGAACATGCGCCGGGAGAATATTCCATGCTGCGCACGTCCGTCGTCCCAACCATGCTCAAAGCCGGCGTGGGAGCAAACGTGATCCCGTCGGAAGCAGAAGCCACGCTGGACATCCGAGCGCTGCCGGATGAAGACGTCGACAGGTTCTATGCGGAAATGGCGAAGGTGATCGCTGACCCGGCGGTGAAGATCGTACCGCTTCCGCAGACCCGCCCCCCATCGCCCGCATCCAAGCTCGAGACAGAGATGTACCGCGTGATGGAACAGGTAGCCAGGACCGTTTATCCCGGCGCCGCCGTGCTGCCATCCATGTCCACCGGAGCCAGCGACCAGGCCCAACTCCGCGCCAAGGGCATCCAGTCCTACGGCATCGGCCCTGCCGCAACGGAATCGGACGACGTCAACTATCCCGCCCACGGCGACGTCGAGCGACTGGCTGAGTCCTCGCTCTATCCATTCGTCCAGTACGTGTGGAATGTGGTGACCGCGGTCGCCGCGCAGAAGTAGCGACAGCCCGGCCCGGATCGTATCCGCCAGCTCGACAGGGGCTCGCGAGGCCCGTCCGCCCCTTCCTAACGGTCCCGTCATATGAGCTATCGCATCGCCGCCGACATCGGCTCGGGCCGCAGTGCGAGTGCGAGACCAGCGGCGCAGAGAGACGATAGGGAAATCTGGATCGTACCGGCGTCAGCCCATCCCGCGCGGTTCGCGATCCATCCCATCAGGTATCCTGCGACCGCCGCCGACAGGTAGAGGCTGGTGACGAACACACCTGACGCGCGGCCGGCGAGATTTCTTCGCACGGCTTTGACGTGAGAGCCAGCCAGGTTCACGTAAATCACGCCGCTGACAACCACGCCCCAGGCGAACGAAAGCATCGCCTGCCAGTAGTAGGCACCCGATCCGTTGAAGAGCAGGTATCCCAGCACGGCAGCGACGACGAACGTCGCGCTGAGCACGACCCGAGGCGAACCGCGATCGCCGATCCATCCGCCTCCAATCGACGTCAGCGCACCAAGCCCGTACAGGCCCATGACGGATCCGGCGGCAGTTGGCGAGTAGCTCAGACCTTCGCGAAGGAACGTCGGATACATGCCCAGGTATCCGTACATGACGAGGCCGCCAAGCAGACTCATCACGGTCAACAGGATGGTGTTCCTGTTGCCGAGTGTCGCGGCTCCACCGTCATCGGCCCGCGCTGCCGCCGCACTATCGCGCTCGGTAGCTGACGGATCGACACTGACGGTAATCACCGCCATCACGACGAAGCCGAGCACGCCGAAGGCGACCATCGGCACCTGCCAGCTTCCAGACGCGGCCAGAAGCGCGCCGCCCAGCACGGGACTGACGATCGCGCCGATCGCGAACGCAAAATTGACGGCGCCGAGCGCCGCCGCGCGATAGCCGGCGAAATAGTTTGCCGCGATGGCGAGGAGAACGGTCAATTGCATCGCTTCGCCAATCCCCGTGACCGCCCGATACATCAGCATGTCTGGAAATCCGCGCGACACGACCGTCAACCCGGTGCCAGCCGAGAACAGCGCGATGCCCGTCTGGAGGACTGCCTTGCGCGAGAAGCGCGCGAGAAGAAAGCCGGTCGGGGCTCCGGCAACCGCCATTCCCAACGTGAAGACCGTCGAGAGAAGACCAATACCCGCCAGCGAAAACCCGTACTCACGGCGCACCTCCGGCGCCATCAGCGGGAACAGTTGCCGATCCATTGCGTTGATGACGTACGAGGCGAGCAGCACGCCGAACATGGCGACGCCAGGAACGCCGGGGTCGGGTCGCGGCGCTTCGACGGTTCGTACGGAGTCCACGTTACCGGAGGGCTGCCGCCGCCTTGACGTGCGTGCCCAGGTACCAGTCGAGAATCTGCTCGCCAGTCCAGAAGACGACGCCCGAGCGCGACTGAATGTGTTCGAGGGCCTCGCGGAAATAGCGAAGTCGATGCGGAGCGCCCATGATGTATGGGTGTACCACGACCGCCATGACGCGCGACGATTCGTGGGCGTCGGAATAGACCTGTTCGAATTGATCGATCGCCCGGTCGCGGTATTCGGATGCCTTGTGGTGCTGGATCAGCATCATCGCGACGTCGTTGCACTCCTGCGTATAGGGCACGCTGACGAGTGAGCCCGTCCGCGTCTTGATCATCACCGGCTGATCGTCCAGCACCCAATCGCAGACGTATTCGTAGCCTTCCTCCGCCAGGATATCGGGCGTGTCCCACGTCTCGGTCAGGCCCGGTCCGAGCCATCCACGCGGCCGGCGGCCCGTGAATGCGGTGATGGCAGCGGTCGTCTTCTGAATATCAACGCGTTCGTCCGGAACCTTCTGCATGTTCTTCTGCCCGAACCCGTGACCGATGAATTCCCACTGACGGTCGAGCGCGGCGCGTGCGATTGGTTCGTAGGCTTGAATGGCGCCGCCGTTGATCGCGAGCACCGCCGGGATCCGCAGCCGATCGAAGACCTCCAGCATGCGCCAGAAGCCGACACGGTTGCCGTATTCGTGCCACGACCAGTTGGGGACGTCGGGCATAGGTGATCCACCAGCCGGCGGCGTCAGGACCGTGCGCGGCAGCGGCTCGAGCGGGTTCCACTCCTCGACGTTGACGACGACCCATATTGCGAGCCGCGCGCCTCCTGGCAACGTGAGCCGCGGCCGATCCGTGATGGGGGAATACGCGAACCGCTCGGTGGGAAGCATGGGCGCTAGTATTGACGACCACGCTCTTGTGTCAATCAGATTCGCGGACATCAGATTCGCGGACGGTGCTGTTCGTGGTGGGGAGGGTTGGCGCAAGAGCTGTGCTCAGATCTTGGCGGCGCGACCCTCCCGGCCGTGGACAAGCCTTCCGCGCCGGCCTCGCCGAAGCCCGGGTTCCCAGAGAACCGGGTCCTGAAGCAGGGTGAGGTTCCGAAACCTCCCAAGCGGTAAACAGCACCAATCATCAAAAAAGGCCTCGGCCCGCAGGTGTGCACGCATCCGGCGCCGGTGCTCACGCTCACGTGTCGTGACCACGCGTGGAAGGCGTTGATGCATGAATAGGACGTGTGTCCATTATTTGTTGACATGTGCCGTCGCCGGGCGGATCATCCGCGCAGTGCGATCAGGGGGGTCGTCTTTTTGTTCGCCTCGCAGGAGAAGGGAGAAAAGTGATGCACGCTCAGCGAATCGCAGGTGTTGTCATGCTGTGGTCTTTTCTCATGCTACCTGCCGCCTGGGCTCAGACGGCGAGCGGCACGATCGCGGGCATCGTCCGGGATACGTCGGGTGCGCTGATCCCCGGCGTGACCGTGGAGGCGAGCAGCCCGGCACTGATCGAGAAAGTTCGTTCCGTTGTCACCGACAGCCAGGGTCTGTACAGAATCGTCGACCTGCGGCCCGGCACCTATACGGTCACCTTCACGCTGCCCGGGTTCACGACGTTCAAGCGGGACGGCATCGAACTGACCACCGGATTCACCGCGCAGGTCAATGCCGAGATGAAGGTTGGAGCGCTCGAGGAGACGATCACGGTCTCCGGCGAGGCGCCGGTTGTGGACATCCAGAACGTCCGGCAACAGACGACGATCGCGCGTGAAACCCTCGATGCCATTCCGACGACCAAGCGCATCGGCCAGTATGCCTCGATCATCCCCGGGGCCACATACACCAACCCCACGTTTCAGGATGTCGGCGGCAACCAGGGAGAAGGAGGCCAATTCGGGGTTCATGGCCAGCGTGGCGCCGACCTCAGCACCAACGTAGACGGCATGAACCAGAACCAGCAGGCGCTGGGCGTGTTCAGCTTCAATTCTCAGTCATTCCAGGAAGTTGTCGTCGAAACCGGCGGCATGTCCGCGGAGGCGATGAGCGGCGGGGTACAGGTCAACATCATCCAGAAGGATGGCGGCAATCGGTTCTCGGGAAGCCTGAGCATGGCGTACGCCGGCCCGAGCCTGCAGAGCGGGAACCTGAACGACGACCTTCGGGCTCGCGGGCTGAACACCGACATTTCGATCAGGCATTCCTACGACTACGGCGGCGCATTCGGTGGACCCCTCAAACGGGACAAGCTGTGGTTCTTCACGGCGCACCGCTGGTGGGGCGCCTCGCGCTATATCCAGGGCAGCTATTTCAACAAGCTGCAGGGCACCCTGTTCTACGAGCCCGATCTGGATCGGGTGTCGCGCAACAACGAGTACTTCCAGGACCACAGTGTCCGCCTCACCTGGCAGGCGACGCAAAAGCAGAAGCTCGTCTTCTCCTTCTCGCAGCAGAACAACTGCAGCTGTCCGTTCGGCCTGACCGGCGTGGGCGGCGTCAATGCCGTGAAGCCGGCGCCTGAGTCCCGCGGGCTGCATGTCTACAATCCACAGTATCTGCCGCTCGTCAGCTGGAGTTATCCCGCCACGAACAGGCTCTTGTTGGAAGCGGGCTTCTCGGAAAACGTGCTGAACGAAGACTCGCGCCGGCAGGACTCCCTGGATCGAGATGGCACGCTGGTCGGGGTCAATGACATCCGGGTGACGGACCTCGCGCTCAACGTCGTGTACGGTTCGGACGCCAACAACAATACCTGGTCCGGCAGCTACGCTCGCCGGTTTGTCAACAAGTACAACAGCCGGTTTTCCACCTCCTACATCACGGGGACCCACAGCATCAAAGTCGGGTACCTGGCGCAACAGTATTACCTTGGGCGTGAAGGCGCGTACACCAATCAGAACCAGATCACCGGGGCGCGCTCCTACACCTTCCGGAATCGCGTGCCCCAGTCGGTCACGATCTGGGCCACGCCGTTCGAGGTGGTGGAGCACACCAACAATCTCGGCATCTACGCGCAGGACCAGTGGGTCGTCAAGCGGGCGACGCTCAATCTGGGCGTGCGGTACGACAGCCTGTACGGGGTGATCCCGGAGCATCATCTACCGGCTGGAATATTCGTCCCGGCGCGCGACTTCCCGGTCGTCAACGGTTCGCCGGACTGGAAAAACGTGAACCCGCGGCTGGGCGTGTCCTACGACCTCTTTGGCAACGGCAAGAGCGCGCTGAAGGCGTCTTTTGGTCGGTTTGTTCCGTACACCGTAGCTGCGTCGAATAACCCCGCCTCGAACCAGGCAGCGAGCGCCACACGAACCTGGAGCGACACGAATGGAAACTACATCCCGGACTGCGTGCTGGGTACCAGCGTCCCGGGGGCGAACGGTGAGTGCGGGGCGCTATCGGACGCGACGTTCGGTCAGGTACGGGCGGGCAACACCACCTTTGCGGATGATGCGCTGAAAGGGTTCAACAAGCAATTCTCCAATTGGCAAGCCGCGGCTTCGATCCAGCAAGAGCTCCGGCGGGGGATGGCGCTCAACGTTGGCTACTTCCGCACGTGGTATCAGAACTTCCTCGTCACAGACAATCTGGCGGCAACTGCAGCAGACTACGATCCCTTCTGCGTCGCCGTACCAACGGACAGCCGGCTGCCGAACAGCGGCCAGCAGCTCTGCGGCTTCTATGACGTCAAGCCGGCTCTCTTCAACGTGATCCAGAACTTGCGCACGCAAGCGTCGAACTACGGCAAGCGGAGTGAGGTCTTCAACGGGGTTGATGTCACCTTGACTACGAGATTCGCACAGGGTGGACAGTTCTCCGGAGGTCTGAGCGTCGGCCGCACCGTGTACGACGCATGCGAGGTCACTGCCAAAGTTCCGGAAGGGCTGCAGGGCACCGATACGATTCTCTCAGCGGGTGGGGCGAGCTCCTGGACTGCCAAGCAGAAATGCCGCAACGTGCGGCCGTGGTCTGCCGGCACGCAGGTGAAATTCCTGGTCGTGTATCCGTTGCCGTGGGACCTCCAGACGAGCGCAACGTTCCAGAACATTCCTGGGATCCCGATCACGTCGACGTACCCCGCAGCGAACGCGCAGGTCAGGCCCTCGCTCGGCCGGGATCTCGCTTCCTGCCGCGGGGCTGCCACGTGCACTGCGAACGTGAACCTGGAGTTCCTCGACCCTGCGGCGAAGTATGAATCCCGGCTCAGCCAGTTGGACCTGCGCCTTACCAGGCGCTTCCGTGCCGGCCCGACCACGTTCCGCGGCAACTTCGACATCTACAACGCGCTCAACGGGGCATCCATTCTCTCGATGAACTCCGGTTACGGCACGAACTGGCTCGTCCCCTATGAAATCATGGGGGGCCGGCTGTTCAAGTTCAGCGGGCAGATTGAGTTCTGAGATCCAGGTGCGTT
>JAHFUJ010000003.1:30431-45488 GCA_023265105.1 Acidobacteriota bacterium | reverse complement strand
TGACTTTTGAAGGGCTGAAGCTGCAGCCTCTCGCGCGAAACAAGATGAACGGAGGGTAGCGTGCTGAGAATCGGCAAGGTTGGAGCGGTTTTCGCGTTCGCGCTGTTGCTGCCGGTCGTGGCGTCCGCGCAGGCTGCGATCAGCGGCATGGTCAGGGACGCGTCGGGGGCCGTGCTTCCGGGCGTGACGGTCGAAGCAGCCAGTCCGGCGCTGATCGAGAAGGTCCGGTCGGCCGTGACGGACGGCACCGGTCAGTACGCGATCGAGAATCTGCGGCCCGGGCTCTACACGGTGACGTTCAAGTTGCCGGGTTTCGCGGCCGTGCAGCGGGACGGTGTCGAGCTGTCGGGCACCTTCACCGCTCGCATCAATGCCGATCTGCGGGTGGGCGGAATCGAAGAAACGATCAGGGTCACCGGAGAGACACCGGTGGTCGACGTGCAGAGCACACGCCAGGAGCGGGTGCTCGATCGTGAGATTCTCGATACGCTGCCGAATGCCGGTCTCAGAACGGCTTTGGGCGTGCTGATTCCGAGCGTCGACTTCCGGCGTCAGGATGTCGGCGGCGCGGGGGTCAGGGCCGTGACCGGAAATATGACCGCCCATGGCGCCCGGTCGGAAGATGCAGGGACGACCCTGAACGGTATGACGATCGCCTCGTTCGGGACCGGCGCCGCGACCGCGACCATCTTTTTGAATCCGATGGGCCTCCAGGAAATCACGATCGACACCGGGTCGAACAATGCCGAGCTGCACGCGGGCGGGGTCCGCACCAACTACACCCTGCGCGAGGGGAGCAACAAGTTCAGCGGGGTCATTTTTGGCGCCTACGCGCCCGGCAAGCTGCAGAGCGACAACCTGACCGACGCGCTGGTTCGCCGCGGCCTGAGCGCGCCAAACAGCATCAAGGCGAACTGGGACATCAATCCCGCGTTCGGCGGCCCAATCCTGCGCGACCGGGTCTGGTTTTTTGGCGCGGCCCGGTACAACGTGACCGCCGACTACGTGGCGGGCCTCTACTGGAACCGCAACGCCAACAATCCCAATGCCTGGACGTACGAGCCCGACACCAGTCGCCGGGTGTGGAACGAGCAGAAGCAGCCGGACACGCAGCTCCGCGTCAACTGGCAGGCGGCGCCCCGGCACAAGGTGGGTCTCACCTACTACAACACCAGCTACTGCTTCTGCCCGACCGACGCCTCCCTCACGCTCTCCTGGGAAGCCGGCCAGCGCGCCGATTATCCGTTTCAGCGCCTGGTCGCGGGCGACTGGACCTTCCCCGTCACCAGCCGGATGCTCATCGAAGCGAATGGCCAGGTCTACAAGTCGCAGAGCAACCGTTCGCCATGGGCCGGCCTGGCACAGGGGATGATCCCCGTGCAGGAACAGTCGACAGGGATGCGGTACCGCGCAGCCGACCAGTACCGCGTCCAGGACCAGAGCGTGTACACGTACCGGGGCGCATTCTCGTACGTAACGGGTGCCCACGCGTTCAAGGTCGGGGGCTCAAACAGGAGCGGCGACCTCGGCCAACGCGAATTCGACTTGTCGCCCGTCAGCTATCGCCTGAGAAACGCCGTGCCCAATCGGATCACCCAACGCGCCCTCGGGGAATGGCGGGCAAACGTCGATGCCGACCTGGGACTCTTTGCCCAGGATCGATGGACGCGGAGCAACCTGACCCTGAACTACGGGGTGCGGTACGACTACTTCAGCAGCAGCTACCCTGACCAGCACATTGGTCCCAGCGCGCTCGCCCCGACGCGGAACATTACCTTCCCTGCGCAACCGGGGCTTGGCGCGCTGCATGACCTGTCGCCGAGACTCGGCGCCGCGTACGATCTCCGTGGCAACGGAAAGACCGCGCTCAAAGTGAGTTTGAATCGTTACGTGCTCGCCATGGGGCCGGATGTCACCTTCATCCAGCTGGCCAACCCCTCTCGCAATCTGGTCACGAGCGCCACCCGTACATGGACGGACGCCAACCGCAACTACATTCCCGAGTGCGATCTCCTGAATGTCAGAGCCAATGTGGAATGCGGACCGCTGTCGAACGAAAACTTCGGCACGGTGGTCACCAACCTCACGTACGACAAGGACATGTTGACCGGCTGGGGGAAGCGGAATTTCAACTACGAGGTCTCGGCGGGGGTGCAGCAGGAGCTGGTGCCACGGGTGTCCGCCGACCTCACCTACTTCCGCCGCTGGTACGGGAACTTCGTCCTGGTCGATGACCTCGCGGTGGGGCCGGGGGACTACGATCGGTTCACCCTCACGGCGCCGAAGGATCCACGGCTCCCGAGCGGTGGCGGCTACCCGGTGCAAGGGTACGACATCAAGCCGGCGAAATTCGGCGTGCCGACGCAGCCGTTCGTGACACTCTCGCGGAAGTATGGAAAACAGCGTGACCACTGGGACGGCCTCGATGCCACCGTGAATGCCCGGCCGCGTCCCGGACTGTTTTTCCAGGGAGGCATGAGCACCGGGCGGCGCGTGGAGGACAACTGCGACATCGTCACGAAGGTGGACAATCCCAGCACGTTGTATTGCCACCGCGAGGAGTCACTTCGCACGATGACGATGGTCAAGGGATACGGCTCGTACACAGTTCCGCGGGTGGATGTGCAGATCAGTGGGACCTACCAGACGAAGCAGGGCCCGCTGGTGTTGGCGATCTATACGGCGACCAACGCGGAAGTGGCGCCGAGCCTCGGCCGTAATCTGGCGGGCAGTGCACCGAGCGTGGACGTGCACCTTGTGTCGCCGGGCCAGTACACCACGACGAACAGCGGGTCAGGGCACCTGCACGGAGACCGGCTCCACCAGGTCGACCTGCGCATCTCGAAACTGCTGCACTTCGCCGGCACCCGCGCGCGGGCGAACGTCGATATCTACAACGCCCTCAACTCGAGCGCGGTGCTGTTGCAGAACGACGCCTTTGGCGACTGGCAGAGGCCGACCGAGATCCTGGTGGCGCGATTCTTCAAGTTCAGCGTGCAGTTCGACTTCTAGGCAGCCGGCAGCTGGCAGCTGGCAGCTGGCAGAAAGGAAAAGCGCTGTTCCTGTTCTACGCGATTCATGTTCAAATCACGCCGCAGTTGGTCATCTCGAACATTCCAACCTCGAATGAGGAGGGGCTCTCGACCATGCGTAACTCGCTTGCTCGATCCATCATCGGTCTGCTCGTCCTGCTGGCTTTTGCGTCCGCCGCAATGGCCCAGGGAGGCAAACCCCCGGGGAAGGACAGCTTATATAACGGCAACAGGTTGAGGCCGGATCCTACTCCTGGAGGGCCCGCGCCCGTCCACGATGTGAGCGGCTCCTGGGCGGGGAACCTCACACCTGACCGTGGCGAAATACCTCCTCTGACGCCGCTCGGTCAGAAGCTGTTCAGCCTGAACAAGCCGGAAACGGAGGTAGGCACGGGCTATTCAAACGACCCGATGAACACATGTGATCCGCTGGGGATTCCAAGAAATACCGTTTTCGAAACCAGGGGTCTTGCGTTCGCCACCATGCCCGACAGAATCGCGGTACTACACCAATATCAGAGGATCTGGCGATACGTGTGGATGGATGGGCGCCACGAGCTGCCCAAGAAATTCGACACTGCTGATGGAGTGTCGTCGCGCTGGTACGGATACTCGACCGGGCGTTGGGAAGGTGATAACACGTTAGTGATCGATACGGTCGGCACTACCGACCAAACCTGGCTTGACAAGGCTGGCCATCCGCACAGCGTCGATGCCCACATACAGGAACGCTACACTCGCGTGGACCATAATCACCTGCAGATGGTCGTGACCGTTGACGATCCGAAAATCTACACGAAGCCCTTTGTGCTCTCAAAGAACGAGTACAGGTGGATTCCGGATCAAGAGGCGGAAGAGCAGATGTGTGTGCCGTCGGAGATGATCAACTACATGAAGCTCATCAGCGAACCTGCGTTCGGTGTCGGTAGCAGCGCGAAGCCCAAGTAGGGCATCAAGACTCACGCGTGGGTCGAAATAAAAATGAAGGTGGCGGGATGCGTGCCCTGGGACTGACCCTCGCGTGCCTGCTGGTCCTCACGTGCCTGCTGGTTGCAGCTTCGGCGAACGGTCAGGTTGCCAGCTCCAGGACAGATGAGAAACCATTGATGGCTGAGGACGTTTTCAAGAACGTCCAGGTGCTCAAAGGGATTCCCGTGAAGGAATTCCTGAACACGATGGGATTCTTTTCCGCCGCCACCAACTTGAACTGTATTGATTGTCACTCTCCACAAAGCGAAAGCCTGGAGGGATATGCCATCGACACGCCCCGGAAGCAGACGGCGCGCCGGATGATCCTGATGGTGAACGCGATCAATGAGGCCAACTTCGGAGGAAGGCACTCGGTCACCTGCTATACCTGCCATCGCGCCACAGACCGCCCGGAAGCCATTCCAAGCCTGTTGGACCAGTACAGTGTTCCAGAAGATGATCCCGACAGAGTCGAAGTCATACCCGCGGGCCCGGTGCAGTCTGTCAGACAGATTTCCGCCGATCAAATTTTGGACAAGTATCTCCAGGCGATTGGCGGAGCGCCGCAACTTGCAAGACTCACCAGTTTTATCGCCAAGGGGACCTACGAGGGATTCGAGACGTTTTCGGCGAAGGTGCCCATAGAAATCTTTGCGAACGCCCCCAATCAGCTGACCACCGTCGTCCATACCCAAAACGGCGACAGCGTCAGTACTTACGACGGCAATCATGGTTGGATTGCTGCGGCGGACAAGCTGATGCGCGTGCTCCCGCTTACCGGAGGAGATCTGGAAGGCGCCAGGATGGACGCGTTTCTCTCCTTCCCCGCGCGGATCAAGCAGGAGTTCCAGTGGCGCACGGGCTTCCCGTCGGTCAGCATTGACGATCGCCCGGTTCAAGTCATCCAGAACGCTGCACGGGGCACCGCTGGCGCCAAGTTATATTTTGACAGTGAGTCAGGCCTTCTCGTGCGGCAGGTTCGCTATGTCGACACGGCCGTCGGCGTCATTCCCACGCGGATTGACTATTCGGATTACCGGGGCGTCGCGGGAGTCAAGGTGCCTTTCCGCCGGGTTGTGACCTGGACGGACGGCCGGTCGACCATCGAACTGAGCGACGTGCAGCCGAATGCGCGCATTGAAGCCGCACAGTTCGCTACACCGGCTCCGCCAAAAGGCAAACCTCAGAATTGACAGAGAGCGGAGACTGGCGTATACAAACCAAAGATTCCAATCAGACTACTCAGTTCCCTAGAGAAGGAAGAACGTGATGAGAGTCAGACTTGCCGGTGCGTCGATGGCAGTGTGTTGCCTGCTCGGTTTGGCGGCTTCCGCATTTGCGCACCATGGATTCGGGGTGGAGTTCGACGGAAGCAAGTGCATGGATCTGAAGGGAACCCTCTCGAGTGTCTTGTGGGAAAACCCGCACGCGTATCTTCAGATGGACGTCACGGATGCCAGCGGCAAGACGGTGTCGTGGCACCTGGAAATGATCACGCCGAACGCGCTGAAACGAAATGGCACCACGAGGCAGGATTTCACCGCGAATATGGGGAAGCTCATGGACGCAAGGGCCTGCCCGGCGAAGGTTGGTGGTGACGAACGAGGTGCGGCGGAATACATCAAGCTGGCGGACGGCATCCTGCGGATTGTCGGGCAGATTCCTGAACGCGGGATGACCCCGGACAAGCTGAATTTCTGAGGAGCTCCGACATGAGACGGACAGGTGGAGTTGTTGCAGCGGTTGTCTGCTTCCTGCTCGTGCCGCTGCTGGCGCAGCGGGGCACCGGGCAGGGCGGGCAGCGGGGCGCGGGGCAGGGTGGCCAGCGCGGTGCGGCCCCGGCCGCGCAGGGCGCCAAGCCGCCGGTCAAGATCGCGGGTGATTTCGACAAGGTGCACATCCTGGAGCCCGGCGGCCCGACGCCGCGCAGCGCGGACGGCCATCCCGATCTGAGCGGACGCTACTACCCGAATCACGCGGGCAGGATGCTTCAGGGCGCGTACCGCATCGACGAGACGATCATGCGGCAGTTCGATCCCGCCAAGACGCCGCAGGAAAATCCGGTGTTCAGGCCAGACGCGGTCGAGAAGTATCAGCATCCGACGCCGTACGGCAGCTGCCCTCCGGGCGGGACGCCGACATCAATCACCACGCAGGCGACCGAGCACGGCCCACTCGAGGTGGTGCAAGTGCCGGGACGCGTGTGGCTGCTCACCGAATTTCCGCAGACCATCCGGATGGTTCCGACCGACGGCCGGAAGCATTCTCCTGACCCGGATCCGAGCTTCAACGGAGAGTCGGTAGGCCGGTGGGAAGGCGACACGCTCGTCGTCGACACGGTCGCGATCGACACCCGCATGCGGAACATCTCGGTGGGGAGGACCGGCGACGCCGCCGCGTGGCTCCACAGCGAGAAGGAGCACGTCATCGAGCGGTTCAGCCGGCCGTCGAAAAACTATCTGATGTACCAGATCACCGTTGAGGATCCGGAAGTCCTGGTGAAGCCGTTCACATCGGCGCCGCACGCGTGGACGCTCGCGCAGGATCCCAACGACGTCTGGACGGAATACCTCTGCACGTCGAACGAGGAGCCCGACTTCTGGAAGAAGGTCGACGACAAGACCAAGGAAGAGTACGAGAAGAGCGGCAGGGACGGCGGCACGGCGAACGGCAGGGGCCGGTAGAATCCGGAAAAGGAGCCACATGCAGACCAGGTTGGCGGCGCTTTCAGTACTCGCGGGTGTTCTGGCGGTTTCTGTCCCTCTGTTCGCGCATCACGGAAACGCGGCGTACGACGGAACTGTCACCGTTCTCAAGAACGCCACGGTGACGAAGCTGCTGTGGGCTAATCCGCATACCGTTGTTCTGTTCGACGTGAAGGACGATACGGGCGAGCTCGTACATTGGACTGCCGAATTAGGCAGTCCATCAGCGCTTGGCCTTATTGGCTGGAACAAGGCTTCCCTGCAGCCCGGCGACGTCATCACTGTTTACATCCATCAAGCGAAGACGAAGAACCCTGTTGGCCGTATTGAACATCTCGTGCTCGCGGACGGCAGCCAGTTACGGGATAGCGGCGGTGGTGGAGGAAATGCGGATGGCGCTGGCGGCGCGCCTGGCGGCGGCCGCGGCGGCCGCGGCGGCGCGCGCGGCGGTGCGGGACGTCAATAATCGGACCGCCGCCCCACCCCGACTCCGCGG
Organism: Acidobacteriota bacterium; assembly: GCA_023265105.1. Taxonomy (GTDB): domain Bacteria; phylum Acidobacteriota; class Vicinamibacteria; order Vicinamibacterales; family CAVVIG01; genus JAHFUJ01. Next base: position 38,286 of record JAHFUJ010000003.1, on the reverse strand, counting down.
CGTGAGGCCGCCTATTTTTGCTCCGTCGTTCCGTATCGGGACGGAGTTGAATCATCCCTGTCCGCCAGCACCGTGCCGTCGGCCAAAATGACCTTGTTCGTACGCCCCACCAGCACGCCGCTCTTGGCCTGGTATACGTAAGCCGTTATCACGTCTCCTGCCCTCAGCGTCGTTCGGCTCCAGCCGAGTAGAGCCATCGACGGCGGACTGCCTATTTCCATGATCCAGTGCTCCACCTCGCCCTTCTCGTTCTTATGGTCGAACTTGATCAGCGAGTGGGGATTCATCCAACTGTATTCCGTCACCACGCAGTCCTTCATCACGTTTGGCGTCGCCGAGTAGGCCGCATCCCCATGATGCGCGAACAGCGGAGTGCCAATCGCCAGAAGTCCGGCGATCACTGCAACGAGCGCTGGAGCCTTCGTTTTCATCTTCATCATGCCTCCGCGTTCAAGATTTGGTCTGCTCTCACCTTCCACGACCACCACCACCACCTAGACGTTGCGGGGCCGCATCGGGATAGCTGCCAGCCGGATCGCCCTGCTCCTGCAAGTACTTCAGCGTCTCCGAGGGGACGCAGAGCCATTCGTTGATTTTCTGATTCGGAATCCAACGGTAATAGTAGGTCCCAAGCGAAAACGGCTTCGTATACATCTTCGGATCATCGATCGTCAGGCTCACCTTCATGGTGTTATGGTCGACGCGCGTGTAGCGTTCCTGCACGTGTGCGTTGACGGAATGCGGAGTTCCGTCGCGCATGACCCACGTTCTCTCGTCCAGGCCAGTGGTATCGACAACGAAGTTGTAGTCATCCTCCCAGTGGCCTACCGAGTACCCCATGTACGTCGGGTCCAGGGAATCTTTGTCATACCCGCCCACCTTGGTCGGCAGCGCCCGTCCATCCGTCCATACTTCGCGCCAGAAGCCGCCGAACTGCAGCAGGAATACGACTCGGTTGGGCATCGTGGCGACCGAGAGCGCGCGACTCTGGTAAACAGCATTCAGCGGAAATCCAAGCGGATCACAATACCTCGCAGTAGGATCGTTGGTGCCCGCCGGGCCGAATCTTCCGATGGGTTTCCTTTGACTCATCACTTGCTGCCCTAACGGCGTCAGCGAGGCCTTTTCCGCCGGTGCTCCTGTTGGAATCGCATCTGTCGATCCTGGTCCAGCCCAGGTCCCCGACAGATCGCGCTTCGGAGCCGGCCCACCGTTCCCAACGATGGTGTCCTTTGGGTAATATATCCACGGCGAACGGGCCTGATTGGCTTGAGATTGAGGCGCCTGGGCAGCGGCCATTGAAGAAAAAACCAACACTGCTACCAGGGCCACCATGGCGCCGACAAATGCTTTTCGCATTTCGTTCCCTCTCTTCGCGTCCTTAATAGCGTGTCGACCTGAACGTTCGTGGCGCTGAGCATACCCTCGGCTGAACCAGTCGTCAAAGGTCGGAACCCTTAATCACATACAATGCTTCATCCGCGGAGGAATGCCATGACATCGAGAGCATCTCTTTTCACCGTCATCTGCCTGGTGTGTTGCGCAGCCTTACCTGCGCAGACGCAGCAACGTCAGGGGGGACGGGGTCAGGGCGCGCAGCAGCAAGCCGCGCAGGCACCCGCCACCGACAAGGTGACACCGGAAATTCCTGGCGTGGTCAAGGCCGGAACAAAGATCGAAATAGTCACCTCTGGGTTGCGGGGCTCCGATGCAGGAGTGGGCATGCCCGACGGCAGCGTGCTCGTGGGCGCCAACGGCGGGGTGATCAAAGTCGACGCGGATGGGAAAGTGACCACGCTGGTGGAGGACTCTGAGCAAGCGGCGGGCCTGGCGCTCGACTCGAAGGGCCGCGTGATCGCGGCCCAGTACTCAAAAAAGGTCAGCGTCATTTATCCCAAGGGCAGCGAAGAGGTCCTGACCGCAAGCTTCGACGGCAAACCGTACATCAGGCCCAACGACCTCGTCGTCGATAAGAAGGGCGGTGTCTACTTCACGGACTGCTACCAGATCGGCGCAAAACGATCACCGGATGATTTGCCGCAGGCGGTCTACTACATCGCTCCGAGCAAGAAGGTGATCAAGGTCGCCGCCGACGTCAATCGGCCCAACGGCATTACGCTGAGCCCGGACGAGAAGACCCTCTACGTCAACGATTGGGACGGCCCCTATCTGGTCGCCTACGATGTCCAGGGCGACGGAACGCTGAAGAATCGCCGGAACTTCGGCAAGTTCGACCTGAAACAGGAGACGGACCACGGATTGGTCAGCGGAGCGGACGGCCTGTGCATCGACAACGCCGGGCGCACCTTTTCAACAACGCCGGCGGGCGTCCAGGTATTCAGCGCCAAAGGCGAACACCTGGGAAACATTGAAGCGCCTTACGACATGCCGCCTCAGAACTGTGGCTTCGGAGGCCCGGGTAACAGTTATCTGTATGTCACCGGGCGCGGTGTCGTCTACAGGATTCACACGCTCGGGGCGGGCATCAAGAACAGAGGGAAGTAGAACCTACTTCCCGAGTCCGTTGAGATATGCGATGAGCGTTTGTTGGTCTGCAGGAGTGAGCCTTGCGCCATAGGTCATCATTCTTGTGATGACCGCACTCCAATCTTCCGAATCCAATTTTTTCGACGCGGTCGCTGATTCGTGGCACTGTTGGCAATTCCGTTGAAGTATCGCTTCGCCATCAGCTTCCGGTGCCTGTTGGCCTGAGCCTCCAGCACCCGGCCGGCCACGGCCTGACGGCTGCGTGCTTGTCTGGGGATTACGCCCTGCGGTCGCCGCCAGAAAAGCAGTCACAGGCTCGATCTCGTCGGGCATGATTTGCGCGCCCCGACTAATCATGAAGTAGACAGTATCCTTCCACTGTTCCGCGGTTTGTTTATGGACCTGTACCATCCTCACAATCGTCGTGTGACACGTGGCACATACTTGCGCAACCACTTGCCTGCCCTTCTCAATCTGAGCCGGTTGGTTGCCTGGCGCACCCGCGGAGCCCTGAGCTGCCAGTCCTCTGTCTAAAGGCGCGGCGGAAATCCACACCACGAAACTCCAGACCACGAGGGAAAGCATCCTGTGGCTACCCATTCAGTCTCTTCTTTCGGATCTCCGCGATGGAGTGACGTTGATACCACGTTCCCTGGCTCAAAGGCGCTCCATCGATTGCGACATCGATATCCAACACGACAGCTCTGCCGTCCCGCATGCTCCTCAGGCATCGTTGCAGTGCTGGAGCCAGATCGCCGGCGTTCTTGACCTTCTCGCCTTTCAGGCCGTACGCTTCCGCGATTTTTGTGTATTCGACGTTCGGGTCTCCCAGATAGCCATTGAAGTCCTTGCCCGCCTCGTAAAATGTGCCGCCGTTGAGCATGTTGCGGGCCCGACTTTCGTTGTAGGAATGGTTGTTCATGATCACGATGAGCATCGGGGCCTCGTAACGCGCGATGCTCCACAACGCTTCCGACTGGTTGAACAGGAATCCGCCGTCGCCTTGCAGCGCGACGACTTGCCGGTCCGGCAACGCCAGGTTCACGCCAAACGCCGCGGCCAGCCCCCACCCCAGAGCGTCGCCTTTGGTGCGTCCGATCCTTTGTTTATTCGGTCCGCCAAGCTTGAGCTGCCGGTAGATCTTGTAGTACTGCGTCCCCACCTCCGGAACGATCACCGCGTCCTTGTCGAGCACTTTCTCAAGCTCATATCCCACGCGCTCCCAGGTCACGGGACTGCTGTCAAAGTGGGCGCGTAATGCCATCTCACGGGATTGCTTCAGGCTGCTCGTCAACGCGGATACCTCTGCGAGCCTGCTGGATCGAATCCTCGCCATCCGGTCTTTTGTCAACATGCCGTCCAGAGCATCGGAAAGGTCACGGATGGCCGTGCGCACCTCCGACAGGATGCTCAAGTCCGGAGCAATAGATCTTCCGAGAGCCTGGGGATCGTGACTGATATGCACGATGCGGCGCGGCCCGCTGGCCGTGAGGCCGCGGATATCTTCTCTGCCCGCCGTGAAGCTTTCGCCAAAACTGATCAGCAAATCCTGTTTCCGGGGGAATCTCTGCGCCTGAAGCTCGCCGAGAAACAGCGGATGATCGTTGGGGAAATTCGCGTACAGGCTGTGCATGGTCTCCGCGACGGGAACGGAAAGCTTTTCCGCCAGCGCGACGATCTCTGCGTACGCTCCCTCCACGCCAACCTGGGAACCCACAACAAACACCGGATTTTCAGCTTCGATCAGCCATTGCGCGGCTTTCTCGATTAGATCGGTCTGCGCGCGGGATCGCTGGCGCATGGTTGCGAGATCGATCTTGTAAATCGGAGCCTCGACCTGTTCCCCGCCTGCGCCGAACAACAACGTCACCGGCCCGCTCGGAGGCCCAAACGCAAACTTCATCGCACGGCGAAGCGTGTCTGTGACCTCCGGCGCCGCGAGAGTTCCGGTCCACGTCGTAAACGGTTCGGTTGGTCCGAGCGTGTTGTCCCAGGACTCGAAACTATCCTTCCCTTGCTCGGCTGTTCCTCCTCCCGAAAAAGTTACCAGCAGCGGCACCCGATCTTTCCAGGCGTTGTAGGTGTTGCTCAGCGCATTGAATATCCCTACATGGCTGCCGAAAAAGAACCCCAGGTTCCTGCTGGCCATGGTGTAGCCCGCCGCCGCCGCGACCGCCTGACCCTCATGCGTCATGTTGATGACTTGCACGTCGCCCGCAGCGTAGATGGCTTCAAAAAAGGGTACGAACCCGCTGGTGTTGGTGTGAAACAGGGTGCGAACGCCCGCGGCCTTCAACTGCGCAAGCACAGCCCCGGCAGCCGTCCCTGTGTACATTTCGGGTTGGCCCTTTGGCAGCGCGTTTTCAGGTTTGAGTGCTACGGTTTCTTGAGGAGCTGCAGCAGCCGCTTGCCCGACCCCCAGCGCGATCCCGGTTGCAGCGGTGGCGGCGAGAAAATCTCTCCGCGAAACTGTCCCGGAACCATTCGAATTCGGCTCGGTCGGCCTCTCGTCAACTTCCATGGGTGGAAGGTTCGATGCGGGCTTCCGCGTGCTGCTCATAGGTGTCCTGACCCTGCGTTGCGGCCTGTCAGTGTAATAGGGCGTCCACCGGCACGCCACCCAAAAAAAGAGCGAGCCGCAGGCTCGCCCTTACCTACGGGCGCGATACGTTCTGCGCCCAGTACACCCAGGCGCGACCCTCGGGCGGGCCGAGCTGCTGGGCAGGCTGCGCAGGCACCGGCGCAGGCGCCGGTGCGGCAGCCGCCCTGAGGTCGACGAGATACGTCACCTTTCCGCGAAGCGCCAGCGCCTGCTGCTCGATCTTCGCGTTCTGCCGCATTTGAAAGGCCCGATCCGACAGGTTGTAGATCGACCCGGCGGTGACGACGACGCCGTGGCCTGAGAGGAGCACCGCGCCCTTCTTGTCGAGCGCCGCCGCCACACCGCGGCCGAGCGCGGGATTCGACAGGATCGGTTGACCCGGATCGAGGCTCCCCATGTTGAACACCGGGAGACCATCGCCGATGTAGTTGCCGCCATTCACGGTGGCACGCAGCGGAACCGAGCCGGTGAACGCGACGATCTCCGGCGTGCGCGCATAGAGGACGGCTTTCACGTCGGGATGCGCCTTGTAGATCTCGTCGTGAATCGAGAGCCCCTGCGTGTCGGCCTCGCCCTTCGTGATGTCGCGCTCGATCACGTCGCCCGCCGTGACGGCCCCGGCGGCCACTTTGGGTGCGATGAAATAGCTGTTCGGGTTGTTCGGATTCCGGACGCTGACGTTGCCGAGCGCATCCAGGATCCCCACTTCCTCGGACGCGAAGATCCGGCTGGCGAGCACCACGTCACGCCTGGCGACCTCCACGGCATCCGCCGGCTTGGCGGGCTCGGGCGGAGCCGTCATGAGCACCTTTCCGCCCATCTGTTTGACGACCGCGGCCTTGTAGTACGCCCACGTGCGTTCGCTCTCCGCAGCGTCTACCGGATGCGGCTGCGGCTTCCACGTGCCGCCCGATGCAATCGTCGCCTGCTGAACCTGGGCCGCATCACGGAGTTGAGCGACGCGCGTGATGACCTCTGGAAGAGACTTGGCGCCGAGGGCGATGCCATGGCCCCACAGGAGCACGGCCTCGCTCTTGCCCATCTTCTCCGCCATGGCCTTGCCGAGCGCCGGCGTGCTGATGATTCCCGAACGCCCCTCGTTGAACGGGCGAAGGTCAAACACCGGCAGTGCGCTCTCGCCATTCCACAGCGGCACCGAGCTCAAGCCGAATGCCACGAACTCCTGCGTATGCGCGTGGACCACCGCCATGACGTCCGGCCGGGCCTTGAAGATCTCGCCGTGCAGGTAAATCTCACGCGCCTGGTCGTTGCGAGGACCGTCGACGGGATTGCTGTCGAGGTCGTTTTCGATGAAATCGCTCGTCACGACGGCACCGGGGGCTATGAAGCGAGCGATGTAGTAATGATTGGGGTTCGTCCGGCTGCGGGCGGTGACATGGCCCTGGACGTCCAGGATGGCCAGTTCCCTGGCGAGGATTCGGTTCGCCACCGCCAGGTCGTCGAGCAGCGCCTGCTCGGGACGCACCGCCGCAGCCGTCTGCTGCGCCGGCGTCTGCTGCGTTGCGGCTGCGGGAGGTTCTGAGGCACAACCCCACAGGACCATGGCTCCAAGCGCCATCAGCGCGGAACCGCACATGAGCGTTGCGCGAGTCATAGTCGTCACCCTTCGAAGAATAGGTGGGTGGATTGTATTCCACGCGCCTTCCGCCTATAGGCGGCGGATGGACGCTGCCTACGCGTCGCGTGATCACGTCAGCGGGTCGATATAGATGCCAGCGCCGCGGAATAGCCAGAGGTTCAAGAGACACGTGCGATTGAAAGGTGGAAGCTCACGCCGGCATGGGCGGAGACAGGCCGAAAATTCTCCTCGTCACCGGCGCCATCGCCTCGGCGCAGCTGGCGACCGCAGAACTGAACGGCCGCGTCACCGGGACCTGAGGCGGATTATCGCGCGGCCTCCACGATCATTCTCGGGAGTGCTTTGACCCGTGGCCGGTTACCACGGGCGCGCAGCGCGTGCCACAGGTCCCACTTCGCCTGCAGCGCCAGCCAGATCTGCGCATCCCAGCGTGTCAGCGCTTCGAGCAGCAGCGCCGTGTCCGCGCTCACGGCCCGGCGTCCCTTGATGATCGCGTTGAGGCGCTGGAAGGGAATGTTCATCCGACGTGCCGCCTCGACCTGCGACACGCCGAGCGGCTCGAGAAACTCCTTGAGCAGCATGTCACCGGGATGGGTGGGCGGACGATGAGTGGGCAGCATCGCGATCCTCCTCAGTGGTAGTCGGTGCAGCGAACGTCGAAGGCGTGTTCGCCCTCGAACCGGAACACGATCCGATATTGATCGTGCACGCGAATCGCGTGACACCCCGCCCGGTCGCCTTCCAACGGATGAAGCCGATTTCCGGGCGGGATTCGTAGATCGTCAAGCCCGGCCACCGCGTCGATCTGATCCAACCTCCGCTGAATGACCGGCCAGATCGTTCGAGGAATCCGTCGGGCGGCCTTGCTGTTGACGCCGTTCCAGATGTCTCTGGCCGTATCGTCGGCCAGCGATCGGATCATTCAACCAGCACTATAGCACACGTAGCGTGCTAGCCGAACGAGGTCGGCGCAGGTCCCACAGGCCGGGGTGTGATCGACTGCGGCTCGCGAAGGACGAATTCTGGCTGGAGCCACCGGCGGGAAGCCATCGCGCGGGCGGATCAGCAGCTCCAGGCGGGGCCCCCACCGCGCACGCTTGCGCGGTGGGGTGCGAGTCCCGTTGCGGATTGTCAACCCAAGTGAGCTCCGGGATTAATACACGAAC
>JAHFUJ010000003.1:28361-30421 GCA_023265105.1 Acidobacteriota bacterium | reverse complement strand
CCACCCGCGGTGGGGACAGCACCTGCCGATGTCAGCCCGAACTCGGTAGCGCTCTACAACAACATCAAGCGCCTGAAGCTTGATGTTGCGCAGCATGTGCCAATCCACGGCAATCCCAGTTCACACGCCGATTTCGAGCGGACAGTCGCTCCCGCGGCAGCGCAGCAGCAGGCCAGTGGCACGGCAGGCGGCGGCTAGGCCTTTTTGACGAGGCAAATGACCGCCATTTCTTTGGGCGAGGAGCCAGTTCGGCTCCTCGCCTTTTTCTAGTTCAATAAAGGTACGCGACGGCGGTCGTGACCTAATACACGAACACGTACGCCGCGCCGGAATCAGCTGCCGAGTTATCGGCTTGATTGCCGTTGACGCCGCGGGCGGCGCTGTCCTCCTGGTGGGCGCCGACAACCATCATCCGGCCGTCGCCGCTGAGCGCGATGGCGCTGCCGAACTCGTCGCCCGCGTCGGTGTTGTCGCCTTTGATGTACGCGCCCGCCGTCCACTTGTTGCCGCTGCGGGTGAAGAGATACACCGCGCCCGATTCCTCCGCCTCGTTCCGGTGCTCACGCCATGCATTGAAAATGGCCTGGATGAGGAATTGCTGGACCATCGGCGGGCGGACGCCACGACCTGCGTTGTCCTCGAGATAGGAGGAGACGCCAAGCGTATTGCCGTCGCCGCTCAGTGCCAGTCTGACACCGAACGAGTTGTACGGCCGTGCGTTGGGGGCCTTGATGAACGTCTGCTCCGTCCACGTAGTGCCGTTCCGGACGAAGACGTACGCCGCGCCGACCCAGATGTTCGCGCCTCGCATGGGCGGCGCGTCATCGGCGCACCCGGGAGGATCGATGCCCGGCGTCAGGCAGGCCTCATCGCCGGAGCCGACGGCGATGGTATTCCCGTCCGCGCTGATGGAAGTGGCAAAGCCGAACCCGTCGCTCGTCTCGCCCCTGGAGCCTTTGATGTACGCCTGCTGGCTCCAGCTGCCGTTCTGGCGCGTAAAGACGTAGAGCGCCCCGGAATTCTGGGATCGATTGTCGTGGGCCGGATTGATTCCCCTGCCTGAGCCGTCCTCATCGAACGCGGCGGCGGCCAGCGTGTTGCCGTCGAAGCTGAGCGCGACGGAAAACCCCAGGAGATCCCCGGCCGCTTGCTGTGCGCTCTTGATATAGGCCTGCTGCGTCCACGTGCTACCAGTCCGAGTGAACACGTATACCGCGCCCGCAGACTGCGCCGAGTCGTCGTTCTGATTTCCGTTGATCTGCTGCGTCGCGCCGTCCTCGGTGATGGCGCCGACCGCCAGCGTGCTGCCGTCGCCGCTCAACGCGACGGAGAAGCCGAACTGGTCGCCGTCGCCGGCCACGTCGCCCTGGGCCTTCTGGCCCGTATTCGAGGCCTTGATGTACGCCTGCTGCGTCCAGGTGGTACCGGTGCGGGTGAAAATGTAGACGGCGCCGGCCTGCGGGATGGAGTCGTCGTTCTGGTTGCCATTGATGCCGGTTGCGGCGCTTGCTTCCCAGTGTGCGGCGACCGCCATCGTATTGCCGTCGCGGCTCAGCACGACCGACGATCCGAAATGATCGATCAGCCCGGGGTTGGAGGCCTTGACGTACGCCTGCTGCGTCCACGAATCGCCCTGACGGAGGTAGACGTAGACGGCTCCCGACGCATACACGGAGTTGTCGCTCTGGTTCCCGTTGACGCCCGCCGCCCCGCCGCTCTCGAACGGCGCGCCGACGGCCATCGTGTTCGCATCGCCGCTCAGCGCGATCGAGGTTCCGGTATGGCCCTGGTTTCCGCCCCCGCACGCGAAGTGGTCGTACGCTTCCGCGTTCGATGCCTTGATGTACGCGACCTGCTTCAACGGCAGCATCGGCGGCACCTCGGTAGGTAGCGCCGGGGCCTGTGCACGCAGATAGCCCGGAATGAGGAAGAGCGCCGCGACCGTAGTGATGCACACGATCGCCGTGCAGCCGCCCTTCAGGAAATGCCAGAGATGATGGAAATGGCGCATAGTTTCGTCTTCCAGCGCGGCCCAGTTCGACTGCTGGGGCGCTGCTGAT
>JAHFUJ010000003.1:22141-28261 GCA_023265105.1 Acidobacteriota bacterium | reverse complement strand
CCTGGAACGGCGGGATTATACGGCAGGAGATGAACGGTTGTCCCGCAAACAACCTTACGTGCCGGCGCGTGTGTACCTGAACTCCAGGACGGCGCCTGGGTTGACCAGCTCTCGCGTCAGCGAGCCAGATGGATCGACAGTCCGACCGACAGGATCGGTCACCACATACAACCTGAGTCCATCAGGAGCCACGACAATATCGCGATACCTGTTGCCGGTCTTGAAGTACGCCACCGGAGCGGCCACTGGATGTCGTCGATCCCCTGTGAGCGGCATGCGGAACACGACGCCGCTGATCATTGAGGTCATCAGCAGCGAATTGCGCCAGCCGGGGATCGCGCGCGACGGGTAGACCTTGACTCCTGCCGGTGCCACCGTGGCATTGCCCAACGTACGCAGGTCATAGCTGTTCGGCACGGTGAAGAACGTCTTCACCGGCGGCACGAAGTTCAACACGTGCGTCTCGGACTCCCGCTGCCGGGGCACGGACGGCGGCGGATTGAACACGTTGAACGTCAGCGAGGCGCAGGGCTGCGGTGACGACGCTGACCAGTTCGCGTAGACGTACGACTGGTCATCCTGATAGCCGGCAATGAGCGGCCACCCGTAGTTCCCGCCCGGTGACACGAGGTTGACCTCATCGTCGATGCTTTCGCCGTGCTCGGATTCGAACAAGCGGTTGCCGGCAAACGCGAGCCCCTGAGGATTGCGATGTCCGTAAGAATAGATGTGGCTGCGCACGCCGTTGATCATCGGATTGTCGCGGGGGATCGATCCGTCGACGTCGATGCGCAGAATCTTTCCCTGATACAGGCTCCAGTCCGCCGCCTGCACCTGCGCCAGCGTCGGGAGATCCTGTGCATGGTTCGGATTACAGTAGTTCGCGAGGAAGTTGCTTCCCTGATCCCCGCGGCTGAGATACAGCTTCCCGTCGGGCCCGAACACCATCCGACCGCCGCCGTGGTCGGTGCCATGTGGCAGGCCGGTGAGGATGTCGACGGGACTCGACAGGCGCTGGATCAGCGGCTCATACGTATAGCGTCGGACTTTCATGCGAAGGTCCACGCTGCTTCCAGGATCGCCATCGTACGTGTACGCGACGTAGACGTAGTCCGTGCCCTTGCCCTTGAGCAGATCCGGGTGTAGAGCCATGCCGAGGAGGCCGTCCTGCTCGAGTTTCTGATACACCTCGTCGATCGTGACCGCCACCGTTCGCGATCCGTCGGTCGGATTGACGCGGGTGACTCGCTTGCCAACGCGCTCAGTGATCCACAGGAATCCATCGGGTCCCCACGTGACCTCCCACGGCCCCGCGAGGTCGCCCGCCACGACTCGGGAAACGAACGACTCCGGCCCCTGGGCCGTGACGACACGTGGGTTGAGGACGTGAAGGGTCCCCTGCGCGCGAGACGTGAGGACTGCGGCGCTCATGAGGGCGACGACGAGGAGCCATACGCCGGACATACGGTACCTATTCTTATTTCGCGGTCGAGAACTTGTACACCGTCACTTCATGCAGCGGCGTTGACGGTGTCACCACCGTTGACGGGAATTCCGGACGGTTGGGCGAGTCGGGGTAATGCTGGGTCTCGAAACTCATGGAATAGCGGTTGCCATATGGCTTGCCGCCTTTGCCAGGGGCCACGCGGGTGACATTGTCGCTGTAAAGCTGTATTCCAGGCTGGGTGGTGGACACCTCCATCACAATGCCCGTTGTGGGATCGCTGATGCGCGCCGCCGGACGCAGCACGCCAGGCGTGCCGTTGACGATCATGTTGATGTCCAGACCCCGGCGCAGCGCGATCTGCTCGAACGGCGAATCCAGAATATCGCCAAGCCGCACAGGCTTCCGGAAATCCAGCGGCGTGCCCGCCACCAACGCGATCGCGCCGGTGGGCAGATTGTCGGGGCTGCTGGGCGTGTAGCTGTCGGCGAACACCTGCATCCGCTGATCCGACACGTCGCCATTGCCTTCGCCCTGCAGCGCGAAATAGGCGTGGTTGGTCAGGTTGACCACGGTCGGCCTGTCGCTGGTGGCACGGTAATCGAGCGTCAGCGCATTGTCGCGCGTCACCGTGTAGACCAGCGTTGTGGCCAGGGCGCCGGGAAAGCCGCCGTCGCCGTCCGGGCTGACCACGGTCAGTGTCAGGCTGGGCTCGGCGCCGTCGTGCATCTCCGCGTGCCAGACCTTCCTCTGGAAGCCCGCGGTGCCGCCATGGATGACGATCTGCTGGTCGGGATTGGCGCGCTCCAGCTGAATAGTCTTGCCGTCCAGCGGGAAGGTGCCGTTACTGCCGATGCGGTTGGCATACCGGCCGATCACTGCGCCATAGACGCCGCCCTTCTCGTAGGAGGCTAGATCGTCATAGCCCAGCATCACATCGGTCTTCGAGCCGTTCCTGTTCGGCACATTCAGGGTGACGATGACGCCGCCGAAATTGCTGATGCGCGCTTCCAGTCCGCCCGCGCCGGTGAGGGTATAGATCTCAACCTTCTCACCCTTGGCCGTGGTGCCCCACTCGACGCGGGTGATGCCGGCCTCCGCCTGTGCGGATAGACAGGCGCACAGCAGCAGCGCGCCGGCGATGCGCGTGGAGAGAGACATGTGATCTCCAAGGACTGGCGACCCTGACGCCCTGGCCGACAGTTGTGTGCCAAAGGCGAGCGTCAGCGGTGACACGCGGCCTGATAGTAGCGCGGATGATCTGGGAACGCCCGGATTACTCGCGTCTACGTGATGACCTTCACGCGGGGGGCCGGTTCAGATCCTGCGTAACCGCCCGTGACGCAACGGCATAGACTGCCTGCCTCCCAGCCATCCGCCTCCGCGCGCAAGTATATAGATGCGAGCCGCATCCGTGATATGGGCGTTGTCCTGTGGCTTTTGTTGTCCTGTTGTTGTCCTGTTGTCCTTGACAAGCCCTGCACAGCAGCGATAATCGCGCTCGTCCTCCAGCCGATGAAGCTCACGGGCGCGACCGGATCAACCGTAGCGCCTGTGGCGATTCGCTGAACGGGGCAAGTGGCCGGCCGGATGTTGTGAGTGGAACCGTCAGAAGTCAAGGAGGCTGTATGGTGCGAAAGCTAGGTGTTCTCGTCGTAGCGTTGGCCGCGATCGTGATGTCGGTGATGACAGCGAGACCCGCGTCAGCCCAGGACGCCAGGGCGGTTTTGCAGGCGGCGTCCAGGGCCATGGGGAATCCGAAATCGGTTCAGATGACCGGGACCGGCTGGAACGCCGCCGTCGGGCAGAGCTTTACCCTGGAAGAGGACTGGCCACGATTCGAGGTGACGCGCTACGTGCGCACCATCGACTACGACGCCGGGACCTCGCGGGAGGAGTTCACCCGCAGGCAGGGAAACAATCCGCCGCGCGGGGGCGGGGGCACGCCGCTTCAGGGCGAGCAGCAGCAGGCCTTCCTCGTCAGCGGCAACTCCGCCTGGAATATGCAGGACGGGAAGCCCGTGCCCCAGCCAGGCCAATATCTCGCGGGGGTCACGGTTGCCGAGTTCCGGCGCCTCGATCTCGCGCTCACACCACACGGGTTCCTTCGCGCGGCCATGGCCGCGACGAATCCGACCGCCATCTCGCTGACGCTCGGGAGTCCGACGGGCGCGGTCACGGCGAATGGGAAAGCGACGCTGGTCTCGTTCACGCTGATGGGCAAGTACAGGGTCGTCGGGACGTTCAACGACCAGAACCTGCTCGAGTTGGTCCACACGTGGGTTCCCAACCCCGTGTACGGGGACATGCTGTACGAGCTGCGGTACCTGAACTACAAGGATTTCGGCGGCATGAAGTTTCCCACCGTGCTGCACATCCATCAGGGCGACCCTCGGCTGATGGTGGCCCACAACTCGATGGAGATCACGCTGAGCAACGTTCAGCCGAACGTCAGTGTCCCGGCGATGCCGGTGCCGGCGGAGGTGCAGACCGCCACCGCCCCGCCGGTGCGCGCGGAGTCGCAGAGGCTGGCGGAGGGCGTCTGGCTCATCGCCGGTGGCACGCACAACAGCCTCGCCGTCGAGTTCCGTGATTTCGTCACCGTGATCGAGGCGCCGCTCAACGAGGAACGCTCGCTCGCGGTGCTCGCGGAAGTCGGCAGGCTCATCCCCAACAAGCCGATCCGCTACGTGGTGAACACCCATCACCACTTCGATCATTCGGGTGGGCTCCGCACCTATCTCGCGCAGGGCGCGACCGTCGTCACCCACCAGGCAAATCGCGAGTTCCTCGAGAACGTGCTGTTCAGCCCGGCGACGCGGACGATGATGCCCGATCGGTTCTCCACGTACTATCCGTATTTCTCCGGGGGCAGGAGACCGCTGCCCATTGAGGCGGTGAATCAGAAGTACGTGATCAGCGACGGGGTGCGGACGATCGATCTGCACCCGATGCAGGGCCTCGATCACGCCGGGGGCATGCTGCTCGTCTACCTCCCGAAGGAAAAGATCCTGGTGAACGCTGACCTGTACACGCCGCCGGCGCAAGGCGCACCGGCTCCGGCTCCAAACGCCAACATCAGAAGCCTGCAGCAGAACATGCAGCGCCTGAAGCTGGACGTCGCCCAGCACGTTCCCATCCACGGGCAGCCGGGAACGGGGGCGCAGTTCGCGCAGATCGCCGGAAGGGGAACGAACTGAATTGAGCGCCGCGTAGAACACTGTCCGGAGCACGTTGCAACACGTCGGGCGGGTATGTTGCGACGTGCTCTTAACGCAGTTTTCAGTTGCTTGTTGTCAGTTTTCAGCGTGATTGCGTGCGTTTCGGCCGAAATCGGCTGGCAACTGGCAACAGGAACTGAAAACGGATCTAGGCTGACTTATTCGTCACAGCACGGAAAATCGCTGCCGCGCGCTCAGAACATCGCAATCGGATTGACCGGTGACCCTGTTGCATTGGGGAGCGCCAACGGGGTAACCGTCAACATGAACTCCCAGCGATTGCGGGATGCAGTCGCTTCGCTCAACGCCTCCAGATCAGCGCGGTCGAGCACGTGGATACCCAGGATCGCCTGGATGAAATTGTGGACAGCGTTTCTGAACAGATCACCCGGCGGCTGCGGCGCATACCCGGCCGTTTCCCACACGATTAACGCAACGTCGCGCCGTTTCAGCCACGGAAGGACCGAATTATCGAACCCCGCGGCGCCGTCGTCGGGACCAAGCCTGGCTCGCCGTCCATAGCGGCCCCAGCGAAGCACCAGCGCGTCCCCCGGCCCCACTCGGACACCCGCTTTCTTTTCCCACGCCTCCAGGTCCTCGACAAAGATGCGATCACCCGGCGCGAGATACGGCACACCCTTGAGCCTCGCGATGTCGTACAACACCGCGCGTGTGACGATCCCGTTCTTCATGGTCAGCACGGAGTTCTTTTCGGCCCCCTTTTGCATGGTCACCAGCGCCGACGTGTCATAGCCATTCCACATCTTTCCGCGGAAGAACGTGTGCGCGAGAGAATCAATGTGAGTTGAGGCCGCGCCGTGGATGCAGGGAAACGCCACCCGATCGGTGGCTCCAGTGTCGGAAGCGGAGGTCATGGCCCATTCGGCCGGGCACGGGACGTCGGCGGCTTTTTCAGTGAACGTATTCACCGCCAGTGACACCGGCACTCCCTCCTTGACCAGCGCCATCGCCGCCCGGCGCTTGGCGGGAGTGATCAGGTTGAGCGTGCCCAGCTGATCGTCCTTCCCCCAGCGTCCCCAGTTCGACAACTCTGTTTGCCAGGCTTCGTACTGTGCCTCTGTCACGAGAGGACGGGACGATGATCCCTGGGAGGCCGCGTCACCGGCACGCGCCGCGGCGATGCCGAGGGAACAAACGAGGATCGAGACTGCCCTGCGGAGTGTCAGCGCTCTCATGATGTCTCCTCGCTGTTGTGTGTCCGACTGCCCTGTGCGTCGCGATGGTATAAGGAACGGACGGGCGAAGGCAACGGCGGCGACAACCCCGCCTCGCGGGCTCGCCGCGGAGGTTCAGAATTGAAAATCCCGCGTTGCCTATCAGCCCTTCACAGAAAGCTCGAAGTGCAGCCCTTGGGCTCGCTGAAGATAGGCGATCACCTCGAAGAGATTGCGTGCCTGGGGATTCCCCTTTGGACCGAGCATCCGCATGAGGCTT
>JAHFUJ010000003.1:5854-22041 GCA_023265105.1 Acidobacteriota bacterium | reverse complement strand
GTCCCGAGTAACGAGTCAAAGGGCTCTGCCTTTGATATCCCGGCAGGGCCCTTGACTCGTTTGACAGTATCCTCTTGGCGCGCTTCGCGCGCGTAAGCTAAAGCGGTTTTTGGGTTGCTCCGGTGCTCGGGTGCTTGGGTTCCGGTTCGCAGGTGCTCGGGTTCGAGGTGCTCAGGTCGTTCGCTGGTTCATTCCTCGATGGCGGAACCGTGTGAACCATCCGGTGAACCCTGGTCCCCACGAACCCGAGCACCGGAACCTGAGCACGCGAGCACCAGAGCAACCTGAAAACCGCTTCTTAGTCCAGGGCATCACAGGAAACCCGAGCGGAGGTCGACCATGTCTGAGAATCCGCCGTATCCGGATCCACACGCCGGCGCCAGAGCGAATGCGTGTCAGCCGACATTGGACGCTCACACACGCGGCCGCACGAGCCGGCGCGATTTCATCAGGGCTGGCGCAGCGGGACTGGCCGCCACCACGATCACGACCGTCGGCTGCGGGACTGGGCCCGACACTGCGAGTCCGGGGCAGTCCGGGGGCCTGCGCTCGGCGACCCCGGCAGACCTCCAGAGTCTGGTCGGCGATGGCCGGAGGCGCCGCATCCTGCTGCGCGGCGGCGTCGTGCTCAGCCTCGACCCGAAGGTGGGCGATTTCGAAAAAGCCGACGTCTTGATCGACGGGAAGAGGATCGCTGAGGTCGGACCAACCGTATCCGCCAGCGACGCCGAGATCGTCGACTGCTCCGGCACGATCGTCATGCCCGGCTTCATCACGACGCACCATCACCAGTACGAAACGTTACAGCGCAGCATGATCCCGGATGGACTGCTCGCGGGCGCCTGGCCGCAGGAGAGCTATGGGTCGGTCGTTCAAAACATCTGGACCGCGGGCCGCATCACCGATCCGGCGAATCCGAACACGGCCGTCTGGGACCTGGGCCGTGTCCCGTACGACCCCGAGGACTGTTACATCTCGGAGCTCGTCGCATGCCTCAGCGAGATCAGCGAGGGCATCACGACGGGAACCGACACCTCGCAGTCGTCTCACACGCCCGAGCACACCGACGCGATGATCAAAGGCCTGATGGATTCGGGTCGGCGAGTGGTCTATGCCTACACGGGAGGGATCAACCGAACTGGCGAGGGCATCCCGTACGAATTCCCCGGGGCCATGAACGACACGACAACGGGGATCGGTCGCATCGCGAAAACGTATTTCAGCTCGAAAGATCAGTTGGTGACGCTCGGATTCGGCGGCGGTCCGGGCCCCGCGGCCCCCGGCGCCGACTACACCGGATGGCAGCTGGCGCGGGCGTTCGGCGCATCGATCCACAACCACAACGTTGGCGGCTCGAGCGTGGTGGTAGGTGCGGCCGCCGACGCGAGAAACGGAAACGACTGGTCGGACGTCACCTTCATCCACTGCACGCGCTGGCAGGACGAACCGCTCGCGCAGATCAGTTACGGCTCGCGTGGCTACCCAAAGGAGAACCGATCGAAAGCCTGGGAGATCTGGCGCGACAGAGGCGCCCACGTCTCCATTGCCACGCTCATCGAGATGCAGATGAGGCACGGGATGCCGCCGTTTCAGCAGGCGCTCGATCACGGCATCCTGCCCAGCCTCAGCCCCGACGTCGACACGAACATGACGACGGATCCGTTCTCGCTGATGCGGGGCGCATTCTGCCTGCAGCGTGCACTGGCGAACGACCTGGCCTTTCCCGAGAGCAACCCCGGTGGTCTGCCAGTCCCGCAACTCGTCTCGTCTCGTCAGGTGATCGAGATGGCCACGATCGCGGGCGCGGCGTCAAACCGCGTCCTCGACAAAGTCGGCACGCTCACCCCTGGCAAGGAAGCCGACATCATCGTCCTCGACGCGCGCAGCATCAACACGTGGCCGATGAACAATGTGCCCGGCACGATCGTGACGATGATGAATCCGAGGCACGTCCGCGATGTGCTGATCGCAGGGAAGGTCGTGTACTGGAAGGGCAGGCTCGTGGGGTGGAACGTGGACGCGTTGCTGCGGCAGATTGAGCAGGCGCGCGACCGCGTGCTCGCGCGTATCACCGGTCCTGCGAAAGTCGGGCGGCTTCCCCCCGGCAACAACAGTTTTGCCAATCCATATCGGCCGAACTTCCTGGCGGGGTGCTGCGAGAAGGGACAGAACACAACGGCTCCGACATATGTACTGCGGCCGTGAACGGGCCGCCACTGTGGGAGCGTGATGGCTGCATGAGCGTAGTGTGATTGCCGCCCAAGAGT
The DNA here is from genome assembly GCA_023265105.1 of Acidobacteriota bacterium. Lineage (GTDB taxonomy): Bacteria > Acidobacteriota > Vicinamibacteria > Vicinamibacterales > CAVVIG01 > JAHFUJ01. The sequence continues at coordinate 19,774 of JAHFUJ010000003.1, read as the reverse complement.
TGCGGTCTGGCGCGCGAATCAAGGCACGCGTGGCGGCGGGCTTCGGAACGGGTCCGCATCCGGCCCCTGATCGGCAAATCCGCCGCGGACAAATCCTCCGCATCCGGCGATTGTCGTGCACATCGTCGCGGGATCGGGGCCGCGTCCCTCCGCGAATGCCCGCTCGGTGACGCGTGCGCCCTGCAGCAAGGCCGTCAGGCCGTAATTCCCCTCGTGACACCGTGGCTCATAGTAAATGCGATTTGCCGCGTCGCTTTGCTTCTTCAGCTCCTGCTTAACGGTCCACGATCTGGTCCACGTCGTCGGATCGTCGATCGTCACGGCATACTCGATCGTATAAGCATCGAGACGCGTCCACCGTTCCACGAGGTGCAGGTTTTCGTGAGCTCCCTGGAAATCCGACTTCGGCGAGAAATTCGTGACGTCGACGATCAGCGTGTTGCCCTCCCAGCGGCCTCGTGAGTCTCCCCACCATTGGCGGACGGTCGCGGGCAGGTGCGGGGCCGTTGTGATCGGGATATTACGAAAGCCTCCGAGCCCCGGCCCCATGTCGTAGAAAATCGAAATCTCGCCTGGAGCCTGCACGATTCGACTGAATCCGCCAACGAAACTACCAAAATCCGGAAGGGCGCCGCCCAAACAACGCTCGTTGAGGCCGCGGTCTTCGGGGCCATCCGCGCGGTTGATCCCGGCACCTGTGCCGCCCACGTAGCGCGGGGGCGTTTCGTTTCGTCTCGGTGACACGGGTCCGTACTTTCCACCGAGGCAGCCAGGGTGGTTCTCCTTGCAGGCTGCCGTTGGTTGGAGAAGCGCGAGCTGGAACGCTCGCAACGCGTCCCTGGCCTTCTGTGCCTCCGGCGTGAGCCGCGGAATTCTCCCGTCCGGTGGATCGACGATGAGCGAGGTCCGTCTGCCGACGGGCAAATGCACTGTGAAGGCTTCCTGGCTGAATTCAGTATTGACGTCTCGCTCGGTGCCCGGTGCCCGGCGGCTTTCGGTGCTGTCCCGGCCGACAATGTCCGCAATCTGCCGGTCGAGCTCAGCGCGTTCTGCGTCCGAAAAGAACTCCTGGTTGGCGTACTTGGCGGGCCGCTCCAGGGGGACGTCGACATCCCTGGACCAGATGCCCTGGAGGTCCGGCTCGCCCCACGGCGTCTTCGGCGCCGGGCCCGTCTTCACAGCGACCGTCGGCGCTTGGCCCGTCGTCGCGGAAGTCCGGCCTGTGACGGCGTGCATCACCAGCGATGCGACCGCAATGGTCGTCGCCATCCCCGCCAGCAGGAGCAATCGCTCCTTCTTGCTTATGGACATGATTTGTGGGGCATGCTCCGCCTCGGGTTGGCGAAGCGGCTCATCTTACTACCGATCAGCCGACATCATCGTCCTCGACGCGCGCAGCATCAACACGTGGCCGATGAACAGCGTGCCCGGCACGATCATGACGATGATGAATCCCAGGCACGTCCGCGATGTGCTGCGAGAAGGGACAGAACACGACAGCTCCGGCATATGTACTGCGGCCGTGATCAGCGGCCAGTTCAGCGTGTGGGGTGCATTGCGCCTCTCAACAAGGCCGGTCGGAAACGACCGGCCCTGTGTACACGCCTCCGCTCAGCGGAAATCAGCGATCTGGCGCGCGGCGCCGGTCACCTCCAGGATGTGCAGACCCGTGCCGGCGCGGTCGGCGGCATAGATATAGCCCCGGTCGTCCACTTCGACGTTGTTGGTCTGAATGCCCACGGTGCACGGCTCGCCTGCGCCTCCGGCGGCGCACGCCGTCTTGCTGGTCGTGGCCGGAATGTAATATCCGATTTCCTTCGGGTGGAAGGGATCTCGGATATCGACGGCGCGAACGCCGGCGTTGAAGTGCGCGACGAACATCAGGCGCTTGTAAAAAATCGGCGTGAAGTTCTCGTTCGTGGAATGCGTCCCGAAGCGTCCGGCGCCGCGCCCGCAGTAGTTGCCGCTCGCCTCGGGCACCGTCCAGTTCGCCACGCCAAAGGGTTTTGTCTCCGTTGTGATGTCGGCGATCCACATCATGGCTCTCGCGCTGGTCGCGCAGTTCCGACCGGTCGCTTCGTCGACGATGACGAGCATGTCCCTTACGTTGTCCTTCTCCTTCGCGAACTCGGCGATCGGCATGCCCAGCAGCGGAAAGACGTTGTGTGCGCCGACGTTCGGCGGAAGATCCATCCGGCTGATTTGCGGGTAGAGCAGGTTGGCTTCAGTGGGCTCGGCCGGCCCCTTCAGGAGCTTTTCGCGATCGACGATCTGCACGACGCCGTCCTGCACGTAGCCATAGGCAAAGTAGACGCGGTTGCCCTTCGGCCCGGTGGACACGGGACCGTGCAGTCCGTTGTCAGCAGGCGGCTTCCCCGTGGATCCAGGCTGGTGCCCCGGCAGGCCGAAGTCGCGGATGAACACCGGCTTCGTCGGGTCGCTCAGGTCGTAGATCTTGGTCATGCGCGGCACACGCCAGCCCGGTTGTCCCGACACGAGATACGCGATGCCGGTGTCGCATTCCCACCAGCTCTTGTGCGTGCCGGTGAGGCCGCCGACGATCGCGTTGATACGGCTCGGCCTGGCCGGATCGGTGACATCCCACACTTCATGGCTTGAACCAGCGGTGTTGCCGTACGCGCGCAGCAGGTAGAACCTGCTCTTGTCGGCGCGCGGCAGCTCCGCGCCGCTGCACACCCGCGCCATCTGCGCCCCGCCCGATTCCCCCATCCCCGGCATGTTCGGCATCGGGGCGCCGACGGGCTGACCCGGAATATGAGCCAGGTACTTCGGGTTCTTCGGATCGGTGACGTCGACAATCGACGTGCCGTGGGCCTCTTCCTTCCCCGTGATCGGATTGATCGCACTTCCGCCGTGATGCCCCACGTAGGCGATCCAGCGACTACCCTGCCTTTTGATCTCAGGTTGATACGCACTGCGCCCCTGGAGATCGTTGTGGCCGACGAGCTGCATGTTGCTGCTGTCGGCGCCTCCTTCGCGTCCATTGCCAGCCTGGCGCTGCGCCGCCACGGCGGCGCCGAGAAGAATCGCCAACGCCGCAAATGCCAGATACTGTCGCTTCATAATCAAACTCCTCGAATGACAAGGTGAGCCGTGGGCAATGGGTCGCGACTGGAGACGTCGAAGTCCAGCCGCACTCTAGACCTCTGCTCGTGCAACAGTCAATCGCAAGCCGGGAATCGGAAGCCGGGAATGGGGTCACGTGCGACGATCGGATTACACTGCGGGTCGACGCCCGTGAACGCGACCTGCCCGGAGGTGAAAATCCCCCGTATCCGGATCTACTCAGCCGACGCAATCTTCATCGTACCGGATACTGTAGGATTGCATCGGCTTCCGGCCCGAATCGTCTATTTACAAAGGCCGACGTGACCGTAATAATCCAGCCGACTCAATCGAGCTCCAGATAGCGCGGATTATAGGGCACGCGCAGGGTGCGCCTGTGGTGACACGTCGCGTTCGGGGATTCGTGGTGGCAATGTGGCATCAGGAGGTACCGATGAGCAGACGATTTCCCGCGTTGATGATCGGTGTGGCGGTGGTCTTCGTAGCCGTGGTTGCGCTCCTGAGACTGGCGCCCGGCCCGGCCTCGAAGGCGACGACCGAAGCGGGAGCGACGAAGGCGGGCCCGGCGCCCAGCACTCCATGGGGCGAACCCGACCTGCAGGGCATCTGGACCAGCGACGCCGAAATACCCTTGCAGCGACCGGCTCGGTATGCCAACAGAGAGTTTTTTGCCGACGAGGAACGAGCCGAACTGGATAGGCAGCGAGCGTCCGCGATTGGTCGGGAAGCTGACGAGAGCCGTCGCAAGCGCGGGAGCGAACAGGACGTCGGCGGCGCGTACAACGCGGCGATCTTCACGACGCACAAACCCATGGGTCGCCGAACGTCGCTGATCGTGGATCCGCCGGACGGGAGAATTCCTCCTCTTACGCCGGAGGCTCAAAAGAAAAGGTCGGCTATACGAGATTTTCAGCTTGCCCTCGTGCAAGCCACAGACCTGTGCAAGAACAAACTGCCCGGCTGCGAAGGTGGAAAGTATGGGCCGCCGTCACCGAGACGAGCGGAAACGCCTCCGTACTACGTGACGGTCGGCGCGGCTGGCGGGGGCGGGGCTGGAGGTGGCGCGATCAATCGAGCCGACGGTCCAGAGGATCGCGGCCTCGGGGAGCGGTGTATGGCCGCCGGCCTGCCAGATTTTGGCGGCAACACCGGCTTTTTCCTTCAGATCGTGCAGTCGCCTGCGAGCGTGTCGATTTTCTACGACACCGGCCAGGGACAGGGATGGCAGCGCATCATCCCGGTGACCAGCAGTCCGCATCTGCCCTCACAGGTCCGCCAGTGGTGGGGCGACTCCCGCGGCCGCTGGGAGGGTAAGACACTCGTTGTCGATGTGACCAATTTCAGCCCCAAGTCCTACTTCCAGGGGTCCCAGGAAAACCTGCATCTTGTCGAACGGTGGACACGCCTCGACGCGAGCACGATCGAGTACGCCGTCACGATCGAGGATCCGACGACGTGGACGAGATCCTGGACAGTCAAGCAGGCATACAACAGGCAGAACGACCAGGCGAACCGGATCTACAAGGAGCCCCGGTGTCACGAGGGCAACTACGGGATGCCGGCGTTGCTTGCGGGCGCGCGCACCGAGGAGCGCGCCTTCGCGCAGAAGCGGGGCCCCGATCCGGCCACGGAGTGCACGGCCGGATGTGGAGGATTCGCCCTGGGATTTGCGGACACCGGGGAGGACAGTAATCCGTTGGCTCGATAGCTCGAACTGAAAAGTGAAGACGTGGGCGTCGCGAGAAGGAGAGCGAGAAGGAGAGATCGCCATGCGACACTGGAGAAGCTCGATCATGACAGTGGCTGTTGCTGCGGCCGCTGTGAGCGCCGTCATCTCCGTCTCAGTGACACGCACCCTCGGTCAGGCGTCACGGCCACCACGCACATCGGACGGCAAGCCCAACTTCAGCGGTATCTGGCAAGCGCTCAACGAAGCCAACTGGGATCTGCAGGCGCACGACGCGCGGCCGGGAGCCGTGACGCAACCGGGCGTCTATCCCTATGACTTCGCGCGCGTGCCCGCGGCACCGGTGCTCGCGCTCGGCGCGGCCGCCGGAGTTCCGGGATCGATCGGTGTGATTGAAGGCGACGGTCAGATTCCCTACACGCCGGAAGCCGCGGCAATCAAGAAGGAGAATGCCGAACACTGGATTGACCGCGACCCGGAACTCAAGTGTTATCTGCCGGGAATTCCACGCGCGATGTACATGCCCTACCCCTTTCAGATTGTCCAGAGTACGAGCAAGATCCAGATGGCGTACGAGTTTACGAGCACTGCTCGCACAATCCACCTCGACAAGGTCGAGCCACCGCCTGACGATACGTACATGGGCCATTCGGTCGGCCGCTGGGAGGGGGATACGCTGGTTGTCGACGTGACCCATTTCAACGGCAAGAACTGGCTCGACAGGGCCGGGAATTTCCACAGCGACGCGTTGCATCTGGTTGAACGCTTCACGCCCATCACTCCTGACGCCATTCGCTACGAAGTGACGATCGAAGATCCGAAAGTCTTTACGCGCCCCTGGCGAATCGCGATGCCGCTCTATCGCCGGCTGGAACCGAATGCTCAGCTCCTCGAGTACCGCTGCATCGAGTTCGTCGAAGAGTTCCTGTATGGAAATCTTCGCAAGCAGCAGTTGGTGAAGCGGTGGGAGGGCGAGACCATCATCGTTGACATCACGCGTAAAGTCCCACCCGGTGACAAGCTCCATGAATGGTACCGAAGGTAACTTCCCAGCCCGGCGTCTTTATTCCCAGCCGCGCTGAATAACGCGTCTCGTGCAGATTGCAGATTGCTCGATTGAAGACTGTTGAACAACAGTCGACACTCGACCAATCTGACATCTGCAATTAACGTGAATGGCGGGAGAGGCGGGAGGACCCGTGGGGTTCGCGAGGCGAGCCTGACAAGGCTCGCCCCACGGACATGAAATCGGCGTTCAGGCTCCGCGCCTCTTACTGCGCGCCGGCGCCGCCGGGCTGACCGATCGGCAGCCCTTTCTCGATCCACTCCTTCTCCCGGACCTGCGCGCCCTTGACGACGTTCATCAAACCGTAATTCTGTTCGTGACACGCGAACTCAAAGAGCCCCGGCGGGATCCGCGGGATGAGCGCCTCGGCCGACCACGGCCGCGTCCACGTGTGCGGATCCTCGATCGTGTACTCGTACTTGATCGTGCCCGGATTGATGAGCGTAAAGCGCTCGGTCATCTTCATGTTCTCAGTGGATCCTTGATAGTTCGCTCCTGGATTCTTGTCGTTGAAATTCGTCGTCTCGACGACCAGCGTGTTCCGCTCCCAATGGCCGCGCGAGTCTCCCAGCCAGGTGCGCACTCCCTGCGGCAGGTGCGGCCGTCGATCCAACGGAATGATCCGTGCGTCGTAATTTGATTCCGTGATGATCACCGCGTAACCGGGCGATTGCGTAATTTGAATCTCCGCCGTCACGCCGGCCTCGCTGCCGACCGATGATGCCGGGTCGGGGTTCCCGCCGCGCACGAGCGGCGCGCCGCCGGCATTGCCCATGATGCAGCGCGTGTAGAAGCTCTGCACCGTCTTCACGCCGACCTCGAAACTCCGCGCGCGTGCAGCGGCAGCGCGGTCCGCTCGGCGCTTCTGTGCCTCGGGCGTCAGCGGAGGAAGTCTTCCGTTCTCAGGCTCGACGATGAGCGAGGTGCGCATGTTCGGCCTGATCGGGCTCTGCCACCCGTCCATGCCGTACTCTTTCCAGTCGTAGTGAACGTCTTTCGGATTGACTTTGGCGTCCTGTTCGATCACGCGCTTGAGCTCGGCGATCGCTTCCTCCTCGGTGAAGAACGCCTTCTCCTTCAGCCGGTCCGGACGCTGCAACGGCGTATATGTCGCCACCAGGTAATAGCCGCTGATATCGGGATCGCCCCACGCTGTCTTGGACGGGGCGAAGTCTTTGACGGCCTGGGCCGCCTTGAAGGCCGCCGCCGCCGCCTTGATAGCCGCTTGCGGATCCACCACAGTCTGGTCGAACTTCGTGGTGCCGGAGGGAGCTTGCGCAAGGACCACCGGCGCCCACCACCCGATGACCATGACGAGCGTGACCGCGATCACTGCGACAGGCACTCGAATACGCATGGACATACCTCCTGTTTGACGCGCTACGGAACCAGCACCAGGAGCAAGGGGGCCATTTTCTCGCAAAAGCACGTCAGATGGTAGTACTTCTTGCAAGGCCGCGCACGACGGCCATCCGATTCACATGGGAGGCTCGTAGGGCGGGCCTTCACGGCCCGCCAGGCGCGGCGTAAAGCCGCGCCCTACGTCAACTCACGTGAGCTCCGGGGCTAGGGCAGCGCAAAAACGTAGATCGCATTGTGTCCGAACACGGCCGGCGGCATGACTTTGTCGGTCAGCCCCAGCGGCCCCGTCGTGGCCGACTGCTCCGCACCGGTGTACACCATCACGTACTGCTTGCCGTTCACCGCATAGGAGATGGTGCTGTTGACGATCATGCCGCCCACCACGGCCTCCCACAGAACCTTGCCGTTGTCGGCGTCGAGGGCGCGCAGACGCCGGTTGAGATCGCCGAAGAACACCAGATCGGCCGCGGTCGTCAGCGCCGATCCGTTGGTCGGCTGTGCTTGCGAGTAGATCACCCGCATCTCGCCGGTTGCGACGTCGATCTTGGCCATTCCCATGTATTTCTTCGGGTCGGAGCCCGGACGGAGCACGCCGGTGCGCCGCCCATAGCCGGTCGCGCTGGAATTGGCCGCTTGCATCGTCAAGCACTGGTCGTGGAACGGAACGTAGAGCGAGTTCGTGCCGGGATGATAGGCGATTTGCCACAGGCCGCGCGTGTTGTGGTAGCAGCCGAGGATGGTGTCGCCGTCTTTCTTGAAAAGCTTGTCGGGATTGACGCTCGTCCGACCGGTCTTGACGTCGACGACGCTCATGTTGATGTTCGGATCATCGAAGGGGAATGGCCGCGCCCAGAGGAATTGACCGGTCTCCTGCGCGACCGCAAAGATGCCACCGCCTTCGGCGACGGTGATCACGACGTCCTGCTCGGTCCCGGCCGTCAACGCCGGATTGATCCACTTGACGAATCGCGCGTCCGGGCTCACGCGCGTGCGCACGAGCATGCGTTCCTGGTTGTGGTCGGCGTCCCAATCGTCGCCGGGCAGTTCCTGGAAGTACCACACCAGCTTGCCGGTCTCGACGTTGAGTGCCACCGTCGAGTTGCTATAGAGCTCTGATGGCGAGGTCAGAGAGACGGCGTCGTAACGGCCGTGACGTTTGAACCGTGTGTACGGATTGGGATTGGCCACACCCCAATACACAATTTTCCGGACCGGATCGTACGAGCCAGGCAGGCCCCACGGGCCGACGGCCCGTTGGTCGACCGGCAGGTCGCTCCAGGTGTCACCCCCCGGCTCGCCAGGCGCGGCCGTGACATGGAACTTCCAGAGCTCTTTGCCTGTCACGGCGTCGTGCGCGGCGATGAAGCAGAACTCGCGCTTCCCTTGCTGACAGGTGCGGTTCGAGATCACCTTGCCGTCGGCAACCAGCAATCCGCCGGCGGTGATCTGGCCCTCGTCAACCTTCGTTTCCCAGCGCAGCTTGCCGCTCCGGGCATCGAGGGCCACCAGAAATCCGTCCGGCGCGCCGAAATAGATCATGTCCTCGTAGATACCGAGGCTCTTGCTGCGCGCCGCCGTGGCCAGGACGCCGCGTGGATAGTCGCGCTCATACCGCCAAATCAAATCACCGTTGGTGGCGTCGAGGGCCTGGATGCTGGCGCCCGGAGCCATCACGTACATCACGCCGCGATAGACGATCGGCGTCGATTCCTGGGTGCCCGCCGGCAGGCCGCGCGACCAGGCCATGCGCAGTTGAGCGACGTTGCCCTTGTTGATTTGGGTGAGTGGACTGAAACGATGTTGATTGTATGTTCGACTGATGTGGAGCCAGTCGGCGGGATCGGGATTGGCCTGCATCGCCTGGGTGACCGGGATGAACGCTCCGGTCTGCGCGACTGCCGCCGGAATGCCCAGAACCGCCAATGTGACGACCGCGAACAAGGATGCCGCAACGAGATAGGATCTGTTCATCATCATTCCCCTTGGATGCTGAGTTGTCTTGTTGCAGCTCAGTCACTCCGCTTGCCAGCCGTTCGAGATCGCGCGCGAAGGCTTTGGGCAGCCCCTGATGCTACCTCACGCTCGAGCAACAGGCGAGCGACGCGTGATCGACCGTTACGCATATAATGGCAACGTTTCTTTTCCACTTACGCAAGGAAGGGGCTCAACATATGACGTTGAGCGGACACAGAATGAGGCCGTGGTCCGGGCGAGGGATGCTCGCGGCCACCGGAATCGCAGTGGCCGGGCTGATCGGCGGGCTCACGGCCGCGCAGACTGCGCCGCAGGAGAAACCCCTTCTGTCGGACCAGGTCTTCAAGAACGTCCAGGTGCTCAAGGGAATTCCCGTGGACGAATTCCTGGGGACGATGGGGATCATGGCGGCCGCCCTTCAATTCGACTGCTCGGATTGTCACGTCAATGCCGGCACCGCGAACGTGGATTGGCCCGCCGACACGCCGAGAAAGATCATGGCGCGCCGGATGGTGAGCATGGTTGCCACCATCAATCAGAACAACTTCGGTGGACGCCAGCTGGTGACGTGCTGGACCTGCCACCGCAACCGCGACAAACCGCTCGTCACGCCAACGCTGGCGACGATATATGGCACCCCAACCGTCGAGCCGGACGACGTCATCACCCAAATCCCGGGACTCGACTCCCCTGCGTCGATTTTCGACAGATATATTCAGGCGTCGGGCGGGCCCCAGCGCCTGGCGGGGTTGACCAGCATTTCCGCCAAAGGGACCGCCGTGGGCTTTGGGGGATTCGGCGGCGATGGCGCGGTCGAAATTGTCGCGAGAGCTCCGGACAAGCGTTCGACGATCATTCTGTTCAAGGCGGAAACCAACCGGGGAGACCAGATCAGAACCTATGACGGCCGCACCGGGTGGGTACGAACGCCGCTCAACGTCGTCGGGGAGTTTCAATTAATCGGGAGCGATCTGGACGGGGCCAGGGTCGACGCGCAACTGTCCTTTCCTGGTCAGATCAAGACCATTCTCACGAATCTGAAAAGCGGCCCGCCCACCACCATTACCGATCTTCCGGCGCCGACGAGCCAATCGTCGGTGCTGCAGGGCGCGATCGGGAATCAAAATCACATCGTGGACGTCGTCCAGGGCACCGGCCCGAGAGGACTGCTGGTCACGCTCTATTTCGATCAGCAAACGGGCCTGCTGCTGCGCGAGCTACGTTATGGCCTCTCGCCGATCGGCCGCGTCCCCACGCAGATTGACTTCGCCGATTACCGAGACGTCAACGGAATCAAGCTGCCGTTCCGCATCACCTACGCGTGGCTGGATGGGCGCGATGCAATTCTGCTGAACGAGATACAGACGAACGTTCCGGTGGACGAAGCAAAGTTCGGAAGACCAGCTCCGCTGAAGCCGCAATAGGAAAACATTCTTCGGCTCGGCGCGCCGTAGCCTTGGCGAAGGCGGGCGGCGGTGGGTTTCGACTTACTTGGGCGCACCCTCCGCTTCAGTCAACCCGAGGAAGAATTTCTTGCCGTTGGAAAACGTAATGTTTCTGCCGACGGCACGGGTGGAACCGTCCTTCGCCTGGTAGCCCTCGACCATGATCTCGGATCCCGCCGGCAGGGATTCCTTCGTCAAGCCGAGTCTGTACAGATTGTTCGGGCTGGCGCCCTCGATCATCCACGTGATCACCTTGCCTTCGGCGCCCTTTACGTCGATGTAAATCCAGGAGTGGGGATTGGTCAGTTCCCACTTCGTGACCGATCCCTGCACCTTGATCGGTTTGTTCTGGTCGAATTCCGCCGCAAACGCGTGGTGCGCCCGCACCGGCACCGTCGCCAGAACGAGGCCCACAGCAGCGACGACAACCAGTAGCTTTGTTCTCATGGGTTACCCCTTTCGCTTAGATCGCTTTGGACCCGAAGCCCACTTGGGTTGACCATCCGCAGCGGGACCGGAGCTTCGATCCGAGCGTCTGCGTGGCCGGGTGGGGCCCCGCTGCGCATGGTCAACCCAAATGCGCTCCGGGACCAAGTTCATCGCTCGACTCTGCCGGCTTCCAGATTCACTTCCCTCTCTTCTGCGCCGCTTCCTCGTCGGCGACCCGGGCCCCGCGAAGAATGGTGGAGATCATCGTATTGCCTTCGTGGCACGCCCACTCGTACACCGGCCCTTTCGTTTTCGTCCAGGCAATTTCCGCGGTCCAGGGTTTGGCCCACGTGGTGGGATCTTCAACCGTAAATTGGTAAGTCATCATGTCATCTGCGGCGCGCATGAAGCGTTCCACCAGATGCAGCTTGTCGCTGGATCCACGGTAAGGGGCCTGGTTCGTGAAATTGGTGGTGTCCACTACGAGCGTATCCCCCTCCCAATGCCCCACCGAGTCGCCCTGCCACTGGCGGATGTTTTGCGGGACATGCGGGCGACCGTCGGTCGGGATCACGCGCGTGGAGTGGTCTGTCTCGTGAAGCAAGGAGACGTATCCGGGTCCCTGGACAATCTGCAGAAGGTTGCCTTCATTGGCTCCGGGGGTCATTGGAATTCTCACCTGGTTCAGCAGGATGCAACGCTCGCTCAACGACCGTTGCTCGTGGCTGTCGAATTCGTGGCCCTTGAGTTCCGCAGCGCGTGCGGCGTTTCTTGCTCTGGCCTGCGGCAACATGGGAGGGACGACGCCTTCTGGCCCCACGACGAGCGAGGTGCGCTTGGAGGTGTATCTGAGTTTGGTCCGGTCAAAACCGTACAGTTCGAGGTCGTAGCGCACCGCCTGCGGATTGGCGGCGCCAAGTTCGGCTCCCTCGACATCTTCTCCCTGGCGCCCCTCGCGAACGCGCTTGGTCAGGTCAGCCAATTCCTGGTCGGTATAGAACTCTTTGGCGCCGAGGCCCTTCGGCCGTTCGAAGGGTGTCAACGTATTGTTGGTCCAGATTCCTTGCAGGTCCGGCTTGCCGTCGGGTGTGCGCGGCGATGTCCAAGCCTTCCCGGCTGTCGTTGCCTTCGTGGCGGATGACGGGGTCTGTCCGGCTGCAGGCGCCTGCGCAAGCATCGCGACCAGGACCACGGCCGCCAGCGCCGCAGTTGAAGCCAGTGAACGACGGCTCATGGGGTCTCCTTTCGTAACCGACCTTAGCTATAGCTAGTTGCTGGACTTCTTGCGAAGAGGACCATACAACAACTCTTCGGCGAACTCCACACACTTGTATTCCAGGAGCGTTGCATTCTTCTCCACGCGACGATACAGGGGCATGCTGATCTTCCAGGGGCGCGAGAACACCTTCGGATCTTCAATCGTCGCTTCGTAATTGAGCGTGTCCGCGCTGCGGGGTGTGTAGCGTTCCACCACATGTAAAGCGTCGCTGTGGAAGTTGCCGGCACGGTCGAACCATGTATCCTCCATGAGACTGGTCACGTCGACCACCAGCGTTTCGCCTTCCCAGTGCCCGTTGGACCACCCCATCCAGCTATCGCCGGGAGCCTTCGTCGGGGGACCCATGTTAATGACGCGGACCGCGCCAGCATACTCGTAGGAAATCAAAATGTTCTGCTGAGACTGGACGACTTGAAAGGGATACGGGAGATACGTAGCACGTGGCACGCCCGGCAGATAACACTTGGCCTCCGGATCGAGCTTCGCCCAATCAGCCTGATTCTGCTTCTTTCTGGCAGCCGCCGCCGGCAAATAGGGGATCTCATCGCCTTCGACCACGCCCAGGCCGGGCGGCACGGAGAAGACCGCTCCGAGCGAGGGGACGGGACCCTTGGCGGCGGCGTGGCCTTGGAGATCCCAATCCGCAGTGTTGAGGGCCTGCCAGATCCCGTTCAGGTTGGGTTTTCCATCCGCCGTCCGCGGCGCACGGTACGCCGGGGCCTGAGCAGCGCCCGGCATCGCGGCCAGCAAGAGGACGACTGCGACCGTGACTCCTGCAGTCACGGAGTCGCTAAGCCAATTTCGCATAGGACTGGATCTGAGGTTTTTGTGGCGACCGATCGTATATGCGAATCAGCGCCACGTCAATCGGTGTCTCTGCCTATTTCTGAGTCAGTAGGCGGCCGGCAGTGGGCAACCGGCGGCGGGCAAGAGGTGCGATCGGACATCTTCAAGATCTCCGTCTGATCGCACCGACGACCAACGCCGGTTGATCGAGGTGAATGTCGTGGCCCGTGATCTGCGCGCAGCGCTCATGCGCGCCTACTGTCTGCCGTAGAGGAAGAGTTCCCTCCCGTTGGCCATCACAATCTTCTGCAATCGCAGAATATTCGAGCCGTCTGTGAAGCGATACCCGATAGCGGTGATCACGTCTCCCATCTTGAGGGTACTCCTGTCCCAACCGTTCCCCGCCATACGAGCCGTACTGGGGCCCCCGACGTCCCACTTATCGATCTTGCCGTTGGCTTCCTTGACGTCAAGACCAATCATCACATGTGGATTGGACCAGGTGTACCCCGTCACGGTGCCGTTCACGGTGATCTCCCGAGAAGTATCGACGGGCCATGAGTGATGTGCGAATAACGGACTGGCAGCCGCGACGATCCCGACTGCTCCGAGTGCAACGATTTGTAGCCTGGTGATCACGCCACACCTCCAACGCAATTCTAGTTGATCTCCCAAAGCAGTAAAGCCGAAAGCCAACAGAGCCGGCGAAGCCTGAGTCCGGACTCGAACCTGCCCGCGGCGAGCGGTGAAATTGGTGGTGCTGGACTCGTCCACATTCGCGCCGAGAGCGAAGCGCCGACGCGTC
>JAHFUJ010000003.1:0-5754 GCA_023265105.1 Acidobacteriota bacterium | reverse complement strand
GTGAAGGCCGATGTGTCGCGCCGGTCGTTATAGACGAGGAAGAACCCCGTCCCGCTGCGATTCAGCAGCGCCAGTCTGACGTTTGAGGAGATCGTCGATGCCTGACGGTTGTACTGGATGAGTCCCTGCAGGTTTGCCAGGCTCGTGAACGCATAGCTGATCTTCACCGGGACCAGGTCATTCTTGAAACTGCCGACTGGCAGCTTGACGTCGTCCCGGTTCCACCCAATCTCTGACAGGAGTCGCGCGCCTGCGCGCAGGCCGGCGGTCAGCCGCCATCCGTTGTAGTCGCCATCATAGTAGTGTCCGATAAAGTGTTGCAGCGACGCGTTGACCGGCGCGCTGGGATCCGTTTGGCCCTCGAAGACCCCGACCGTCCACGCATACTCGCCAGCGGGAATCACCACACGCCGTCCCGTCACATCCTGATACACCGCAAACGGACGACTGGGCCGGTCCTGCTGCGTATCGAAGCGGTACCCGAAGCGAGCGCCTGAACGATGGATGATGTCGAAGAAGTGCCAGTGTCCCGCCGAGCTCTCGAGCGTGTTGTCGAGATCGGCGTACGTCCTGTAGTTGACGTGCGGCGAAATGCGGCGGATCCAGGGCCATTGCTTCGGCTGATAGCTGAGGTTGTAAGCGCCGTCAAACTGCCGGTACGCCCGCCGTTGGAGAAACCCGACCTCAGGGTTGAAGCGGTCGCCGACCTGCGCGTAGCCGAGCCGTCCGCCCCAGAGCTGGTTGGCGTAATTGTAGGCCACGCGGCCGGCGTAGTCCGATCCTCCCTTGGGCGTGGGTGAATCGGTTCGCGCGAGAAAGGCGAACAGCTTGCCGTTGGTGGTCGCCTGCCAGGCGAGATCGAGTCCGTACGCGCGGTTGTAGTCGTTGGCCGGCGCAAGCGTGCCAACGCCCTGGCGACCTACGAACATCGCGCCGAAATTCGACCGGCCCACTTCCCGCTGGATCCGCATGACGGTGAAATTGTTGGCGGGGGCCAGCGTCTGTCCCGTCCGATCGTTGACGGCCTCGTCGGTCTGCATGTTCACCAGCCCGACGTTATAGCCGCCGAGTTTGCCGGAGAGGCGCCCGCCCGCCACGATGTCGATCGGCTGGCCGCTTCCCGACAGACCGATGCGCCGCGAGAAAAACAGGTCGATTGCCTGGGCCTGCCCGAGCTGAAAGAGCTGCGCGTTCTCGAGAAAGAAGGGGCGCTTTTCGGGAAAGAACAGCGGAAAGCGCGTCAGATTGACTTGCTGCTCGTCAGCCTCGACCTGGGCGAAATCGGTGTGGACCGTCACGTCGAGCGTCAGGTCGGCCCGCACGCCCCACTTGACGTCGAGCCCGATGTCGCCGGTGCGATCGACCGTGTCGGTCCGCAGCAACTTCTCGTCGTTGACCGAGCCGGCAGCATACGGCAACAGCTTCACGTCCCGGCGAGCCGGAAGGCTCAAGCCGCTGAGCTTGCCAGCGACCGAGACGCGGTGGAGGTTATAACCCCGCGGCACCGGCGAAAGGAAGACCTGCTCGTTCTTCCGCCGAATGTTGCGCAGCACGTTGACGCCCCAGACGCGCTCGTCACCAGGGCTGTACCGCAGCGTCTTGAGGGGAATGCCGAATTCAGCTTCCCAGCCCTGCTCCGTGATGCGGGCGCGGACGGTCCAGTCGGCATCCCAGTTGAGATTGAATCCCCCCCGGTTACCCTGGCCGTTCTGCCCCTCTCCCGTCACCTGGCCGTCGTACTCGATCCCAAACGGGTTGGTGCCGAAGACGAACCCGTTCTGCCCATCATTGAAGGTGTCGAGGAGGATCTCAATTGAGTCCGTATCGGTGAGCTCGGCGTCGCGGCGGCTCTGGCTGACGACAATCTTGTCAGGCTCGGAGTCGAAGCTGATGACACCTATGTAGAGATTTTGACGATCGAGGAGAAACCGGACCTCGGTTCGCTCGGTCGCGGGCTGGCCTTCGTCCGGCTCCTGCTGAATGAACGCACTGAACGGCTGCGCGATCGACCAGGTCGTCTGTTCAACGCGGCCGTCGATCACTGGACGCTCGCCATCTGCAAGATGACCAACGGTCAGCTGAGAAACATCCTGGGCCGCCGCGAGCGAGGGTTCCCCGATAGCGAGCGAAATGATAGCGGGAACAACCCCCCGCAGGCGTTTCCGCCACGGCCTCGGCACGACTGACATGACCATCAACATCCCCCTCGATTTCGCAGCGCCGATATTGCGTCCCGAGTCCACAGAAGTCCGGGCCGACGCGAGTCCCAGAAGTCAGCGACACGGATGGGTGGCAGTAATTAGGCAGTAATTATACGGGGCGGCTGCGAGGCGCCGAGCTCGATCAGCTGGAGAAACGCGCTGGAGGCCTACTGTCTGCCGTAGAGGAACAGTTCCGCACCGCCAGCGAAAGACAGTACGACTAAACTTAATCGAGTGGCTCCAGCTTGACGATGGAGGCGCCGTGATTGCTGCCGACCCAGAACGTCACCGGGTTTGTCGAGTTGTCCACCCACACGCGCCGGATGTTCGTCGGGTTGGGAAGCAGGTATTCCGTGAACCGACCGGTCCTGGTATCAAGACGCACGATTCGGTCGGACATCATCGATCCAGTCCACGCCTCGCCGTTTCTGTCGATGACCACGTCATAAGGATTCGACCACGGCGTGGGCACGGGCCACTCCTTGATCTGTTTGGTCTTGGGGTCGAGCATTCCGACGGCATTGCCGTCATATTCCGCGAACCACAAGCGGTTCTGGGCGTCGACGCTGCCCCTGCGCGGCCGCGAATTGGGAATCGTCGTTCGAAGGATCTCCAGCTTCTTCGTGGCGCCGTCGAGGATGCCGATGCCGGCAGCGTTGAAGTCCAGCAAGTACAGATTGTTGTTGTGGTCGGCATTGATACCGTAGGAGCCGATGGTTCGTTTCGTCTCCGGGTCGGTGAACGTGCCGAAATTTTCCCACGCGTTCGTCGCCGGCTCCAACCTGAGGATCTGCGCCCGGTCTGAGTTCTTGACCCAGACCTTGCCGTCGATATGCGAGAAGGTGGGCGAGGCGAAAGACTGCTGGGTCGCGTCGGTCTGCCATTCCTTCGGAACGGACCAGGTCTGGACCTTGCCGGTCCTCTTGTCGAGTTTCGCGACGCCGCCCTGATACATGAGGCCCACCCAGAGATTGCCGTCACGGTCGGCTTCGAGGTCGAGCGTCCCGACGGGGAATCCTTCCTTGATGAGTGGAATCGGATATTCGGTGACCTTGCCGGTCTTCGGGTCCATCTTGCCCAGCAGCAGCGCGCCGAAGTCCGAGTACCAGACCATCCCGTCGCCATCGACGATCACATCGTGCGGCTCAATGGTTTTGCGCGGCAGATCGTATTCGGTGACGATCACGCGCGTCGCGCGCCCCGTGGGCCGCGGCAGCGCCGTCAACCGGTAGTCGGGGGTCGGCCCTGTGCTGAGGTTCACGGTGGCGAGCCATTCCGCGGCGGCTTTGGCGCGCGGGTCCGAGCTCATGCCCCCCTCGCCGCCCATGGCGCTGCCCGCACCGCCGCCAAGATTGCGGCGTGCCGTGCCGACGAGCCGCTGCGGGTGCAGCGGCGTGCTGCCCGGATAGTAGCCGGCCATCCTCTCGAAGACCTGCAGGAACTTGCCCGCGTCGTGCGTGGAATTCACGATCGGCTGATACGAATGGCAGCTGTTGCAGGAGAGCAGAAATTTCTTCTGCTCATCGGAGCCGGGCATACTGGCCAGCCACTCCGCGTTGGTGAGCTGCGCGGCGAGATCCTTCGTCGCCCTCAATTTGATGGCCGCGTCCGCCGTGACTCCGCTTCTGACATCGATCGCACTGGGGCCAAGGAGCTCGTAGCCGATCGCGCGGATCTTCAGCTGGTAGTCGCCGTCCGGGAGCTTCGACACCGGGAAGTTGTAACGGCCCTTGTCGTCGGTCACAGCCGAAATCGAGATGGTGGACCCCTCCCTCCGGGCGGTAACCACCACGCCTTCCATCCGGCCTTCCTCATCCGAGGTGACAAGCCCGGTCAGCGCGACGCCGGCCTGCGCCTTCACCGGAGACGAGGAATCCGATCCCGCATACATGACCAGCGCCGCCACTCCGGCGACCGCAATGAGCAACAGGTTCTTTCGCATGACACGTGCTCCCAGGCGTCCCAGGGTCGATGTCGTTGCGGTCACGACGTCCTCTTCCTGGCCGGCACCGGCACACCGGCGATCTTCACAGTGACCATGTTCAGCGAAGACCTCGTGGTGAAATAGAGCGTCTTCCAATCGTCTCCGCCGAAGGCGACATTGGTCGTGGCGGGGAGGCCGTGCACGATGCGTCCGAGCTTCTTGCCGGTCTTGTCCATGATGTAGAGCCCGCCTGCGCCGCCGGTATAGACGTTGCCGGCCGTGTCCACTTTCATGCCATCAGGCACGCCCGGCTCGGGGCCGCCCATCTCGGCGAACAGACGGCTCGTCTGCTTCGCAACCGTGCCGTTGGGCAGAAGATCGTACGCCCGGACGATCCGGCGCCGCACGTCATTGACGTAGAGGACGGCTTCATCGGGCGAGAAGGCAAGCCCGTTCGGCCCGATCAGATCGTCGATGACGAGCGATATGGATCCGAGGTCTGGCGAGACGCGGTACACGCCCGCCACCGTCACGTCGAACTGATCCGGGGCGAGTGGTCCGCCTGGATCGGTGAAAAAGATCGAGCCGTCGGATTTCACGATGACGTCGTTTGGCCTGAGCAGGCGCTTGCCCTGGAAGTTGTTCGCGACGACAGTCATGCTGCCGTCGGGATCCTCTCGTGTCACGCGCCGCGTCGCATGTTCGGCCGAGATCAGACGGCCCTGGAGGTCGCGCGTGAGCCCGTTAGCCTCGTTGGTCGGCGTCTTTGCGACCACCACGCCCTGGCCCGGCGTGTACCTCATCCGCCGGCTGGTCTGGATGTCGTTGAACAGAAGGTAGCGGCCTTCCGCGATCCACACCGGGCCTTCGGCCGGGCCTATGTCGCCGCCGAAGCCGGTGGCCAGCTCCCGGATGGACTGGGACGAGTCGATGATGGCATCCAGTTCCGGGGCCAACCTCTCGATCCGTTTTGCGCTTTGCGCCCACGCGCCGCGTGCGCGGCCTGCCAGCGCGAGACTGCCTGCCGTCCCAAGGATCTCGAACATGCGCCGGCGTGAAATCCTGTCACCTGCCTGCATGACGTGCCTCCTGTCGCGAGTGTCGCGCGACGCCGAGGGGGTACGCGGAACCCCAATGTGGTCTCATTGCGTTGGAACGATCAGTTGCGTTCAGTCACAGGCTCCACGTCAAGCTCCGCTCTCGCCGTCATGTCCGCGTCCACCTCGACGGGCAGGCCGAACGTGAGATACCTGGTCTGCGAGACGAAGAGCGTGTACGCGCCTTTCGCAACCCGCACCTCCGCTATGCCACGCTCGTCGGTGACGGCCTTGTATGGGTGCATGACCACACGAGCACCGCTGAGGGGCGTTTGACTAACTTTGTCGACCGTCTCGACCGTCACCACGTACTCGGGATGGCTGACGACTCTGATTCCAAAACTGATGGAGCCTTCAGCGTGCGGGATCCCGACATCCGATTCCCCGCTTGCCCCGAGCATGGTCGAGGGGCCCTTGACGCTCCACGTGTAGAGGCCCTCCGCCGCCGGGGCTTCGAGCTCAACCTCCGCAACATGCAGGCCGGTCGTGCCGGGCCAGAGGTCGCCAGGCAGCGTCCCCGTGGCTACTCGTG
>JAHFUJ010000419.1 GCA_023265105.1 Acidobacteriota bacterium | reverse complement strand
AGTCCGGCATGGACCGCTCGCCGCGTATCACACCCGGGCGATCACAGCTCCCATCACTCCGATGTGCAAAGAAGGCAAGATGTTAGCATGGCCCAAGCGCCTTGGCCGCCCCCTTGGATACCTGCGAGGAGAAGGATACGCGCGTGGACTATGTGCGCGTCAGAAGTTCCTTGTCGGTGGCACACGGACTCGCATCATGGAAACGGCAAAGCTGCGCTTCCGCCGCGTGCCTCTGCGCACGGGGCTTACGCGGCAGCTCGAAACGCACTTTGGACCGCGAGCCCCAGCGCGGTGATGCCAATGCCGAACAGCACGCCTCCGGCGGGAAACACGATCCAAGGCAGCGGACTTAGCGGGGCCGGGGGGATCATCAGGAGGAAAGCGCCCAGCACGAGCGCAATCGCTCCCCATTGCGCCAGCGCATGAGCGCGCACGAGCGCGATGCCGAGCAGAATGTAGCCGAGCGAATACGAGATCGTCGTGACGAGGATGAGCGGATGCGGCGGTGAAAAAAACGGACCCTGGAGCTCGGTGAGTGCGGGCGCATTCCTCGCCAGCACTGGCCACAGAAACGCCGTGAAGACGCCCGAGCCCGCGAACAGGATCGTGCCGACAAACGCCAGAAGGAAAGCGACCCGCTCGAATGCGCGCGCAGTCTTGACTTCTCGCTCCACCAAGCCCAGGAGGCCCAGCAGACCGAACAGCGCCGCGAGAAAGTGGAACGTGTGGGCGACCATCCACTGCCCGCTCCGTCCGATATCAGCTCCAGCGACCGAGCCCCATGGGTGCGTCAAGGGCCAGAGCGCGACCGACACGCCCGCCAGCATCAGCGCGAGTCCACACAGCGAGTTGATCTTGGTGGTTGACATACGTTGCTCCCGAACAATCGAGATGCCGGGTTCGATGCATTCGACGATTCCGGTACGGCGGGATGTTAACACGCCTCCACGGACGCAGTGGCCGCCGCGGTTACGTGCGCGTCAGAAGTTCCCTGGCGATCGTGATGTAATGCTCGACCGCGGCGTGCAGGTCGGCAATGGCGACAAACTCGTCGGCCGTGTGCGCGACGTGGACCGACCCGGGGCCGAACAGCAGCGGCCGCCCCCACGCCGTCAAGAAGGGAATATCGGTAGTGTAAGGGAACACGGCCGACTGGAATCCCGGCACCGTGGCCATCCGCACGGGCGGTATCTCCAGGATGTGCTCGATCGTGACGCGGCGCTCGAGCGGCGCAATCGCGCGCCGGACGTCCGCGGCGTCGCCCACCGTGCGAAACATCACTTCAGCGTCGGCCGAGGGAGAGACGACGTTTGGCGCCACGCCGCCGGCGATGAGTCCGATCGTGTAATGCGTGCGCCCGAGCACCGGGTCGTCCGGCAGCTCGATCGATCGCAGCTCGACAAGAGCGTCGACGAGCGCGTCGATCGCCGACTCGCCCAGCTCGGGAAACGATGAATGCGCGGCGCGCCCGGCGGCGCGGAGCTTGAGCCGCAAGGCACCGCGCGTGGCGACCCCGAGCCGGTTGTCGGTCGGCTCGCCGTCGACAAGAAACCGGCATCCGTTCGCGGCCTGGTTCGCGACTTTCGCGCCGTCGCTGCCGCGCTCCTCGCCGACCACAAACAGCAACCCGACGCGCGTCTCGCCCTCGCCGTGCAGTCTGTCGGCCGCCGCGACCTGCGCGGCAAGAATCCCTTTGGCGTCGCACGCGCCGCGGCCGTAAAGCCGATCTCCCTCCACGCGGCTCGGGAAAAAGGGCGGCACGCAATCAAAATGCGTCGAGAAAACGACCGACGGTGCGCCGAGCGTCGCGAGGACGTTGAACCGCGTGGCGTCGACCGGTTGTTCGACGACGGAGAATCCACGGCCCCGGAGATAGTCGGCGAGCCATCTCCCCGCATCCGCCTCGCATCCCGTGGTGGAGTCGATGTCGACGAGCGCCCGCGCCAGCGCTACCGGATCCACGCTTCGAGCTCCGTGCGCGTGTCGGTCCGCGAGTCACGGTACTTGACGATGACGGGGGTCGCGAGCGAGAGACCCCACGCGGGTCCTTTTCCAACGGTGACGGCGCGCGCGCCGGGCACGACGACGGCGCCTTCGGGAATGACGAGCGGCCGATTGGCGGACGGTTTGATGATTTCTTCGCGGACCAGATCGTACACCGGCGTCGATCCGGTCAGCACGGTGCCCGCGGCGACGACCGCGCGGGCCTTGATGATGGCGCCTTCGTAGATCCCGGTGTTGCCGCCCACGAGCGCATCGTCTTCGATGATGACCGGCAGCGCCCCGACCGGTTCGATGACGCCGCCGATTTGCGCGCCCGCGCTGACGTGCACGCGCGCCCCGACCTGCGCGCACGAGCCGACGAGCGCGTGCGAGTCGATGAGCGACTGCTCGCCGATCCAGGCGCCGATGTTCACGAACATCGGCGGCATGCAGATGACGCCGTGGCCCATGTGCGCGCCGTCGCGCACCGACGATCCGCCCGGCACGATGCGGACGCCCGTGCTGACGGACAGCTTTCTCATCGGCAGCGTGTCTTTGTCGTAGAACGGCCAGCGGCCGTGGTCCATCGACATATCGACGATTTCGCCGAAACGAAAGCCGAGGAGGATCCCCTGCTTCACCCACGTGTTCACGCGCCAGCCCATCGGGCTCGACGAGTCCGGCTCGGCCGCGCGGACCTCGCCCGAAGACAACGCCTCGCGCAAACGCGCGAACATGCCACGCACGGCGTCCCGATCGGCCGCCGGGCCGGCGGCAACAAGCGCCTCAATCTCTGACTGCATGCTCACTGTTTTCCACTGGCGGCGGGGCCCCCGCCTTCGCTCGTTTCCGATCGATCGACCTTCGGCGAGGCTCGCCAGAGCGCCAAAGGCGCGGCGGCGGCCACCCCCGCCGCGAACTGACGCTGATGCCTCGCCGCGGCTTCGCATGGGCTCGGCTCGGCACGCCACCGCAGCGCGGCTGCCGCGCTGGGGGCCCCGGCATGGCCGCAGGCGCTGCTGTCCCTGTCACACGAGGGCTGGCTTGAGCAGGCTGAGCTGCTTCAGCACCTTGACAATCTTCTCTTTCGACTCCGACCTGGGCGATACCATCGGCAAACGGTACACCTCGTCGAGCAGCCCCATCGCCGCCATCGCCGCCTTGATCGGCAGCGGGTTGGCCTCGATGAAGTTGATTTGCATCAGCGGCAGCAGGCGCGCGTGGATGGCGCGGGCCGCCGAAAAGTCGTTCCGTTCGGCCGCTTCGACCATCTGCACCATTTCGGCGGGAGCCTCGTTGGCCGCGACCGAGATGATGCCGCGGCCGCCCACCGCCATCAGCGGCAGCGTCAGCGCATCGTC
>JAHFUJ010000002.1:16876-54250 GCA_023265105.1 Acidobacteriota bacterium | reverse complement strand
CAGGTGCCTGCACGATCACGGCCTCCCAGGCGGGCGATACAAACTACACGGCCGCGCCTGATGTCCCGCAGACCTTCAACATCGCGAAGGCGCTGCTGACGGTGGCGGCGAACCAGAAGTCGAAGCAGTACAGCGATCCGGTGCCCGTGCTGACAGCCTCTATTACCGGCTTTGTGCTGGGCGATACGGCGAGCGCGATCAGCGGCGCACCCTCGCTCGGCACCACGGCCACGACCGCCAGCGCCCCCGGGACGTACTCGATTTCGCCGGCGATCGGCACGTTGACGGCCGCCAACTATCAATTCATGTTATTCGTGCCAGGTACGCTCACGGTGGTCGCCGAGGACGCGTTCCTCTCGTACACCGGAGATACAGCTGCGACGACGTCGACGCCAGCAGGTGCGTCCACCGCGAGCGTCACGCTTGCCGCGGCTGTCGGCGAAGCGGCAGACGGCTCCCTGGGCAACACGCTTCCCGGCAAACAAGTGAAGTTCTCGGTTTACCGATCGAACAACCGCTTGGCTATCGCGGTGACAGCGACCGTGGGCAGCGACAACACAGCGAGTGCGACGGTCGCGCTCGCGGCCGACACCTATACGGTCAACCTCGAGTTGTTGGCGAATACTGAATACGTAGCCGCGCCCAGCGGCGGCGCGACGATCAGTGTGGTCAGACCGAAAAAACACTAAGCGGTTGCCGCTTCATTCAGTCGATCGGCACCAGGATCTTGACAGGCTCCTGGAGCACCGTCGTGACCCGCGTGCCGGCCCCGAGCCGAACTTCGTTGCCGCGCGTCGCGAGCACGGCGCCCGTGCCAGCGCCAGCCCCAACGGCGCCGCCGATGGCGGCTCCCTTCTTGCCACCGGCAACCGCGCCAATCAACGCGCCAGCGCCTGCACCGATACCGATCTTCTTCGCGTCGTCGCTCTTGGTCGCTTCGGCCTCCCGGCTGATTCGAGGCGTGCGAATCGCCTGGTTCTCGTTCCCCACCTGCAGTTGCGTGAAGCGGAACGCCACCGACGCGCGGCCCTTCACGCGGCCCGATTGATTGGCTTCGAGCACAGCGCCAACGAGCGTAGCGCCTTGGGGGACGACGGTCGTACCGCCGATGACAATCGGCTTGGTGAGCTTGGCCCGCACCGTGTCTTCGACGTTGCTCTGATCCGAAGACACGGCGGTTTCGAGGACCACGTTCAACGCCGTACCGGCGGGAACGGTCACTTCGCGCGCCTGAGGCTTCGACGGTTCAGAGGCCACCACCGCCGGAGATCTCTCTGCGAGCCCGGTCGTCGTCGCCGCCCCGCCCGTGGCGGACTGGGAGCTGGTGGCAGCGGGAGCCGGCTGTCCGGCAGCACGCGCTTCCGGCTGCGCGCTCCCGCCTCCCGACGAACACCCGACGCTCACGGCGAGGCCCAAGCCCAAAACGATCGGCGCGAGTAACTTTGTCATCTCATCACCTCAATCTTCACAGCGGTGGTCCTCCGCGCGAACCGCGCGGCCCTTCCGGCGTCCTCGAATCGTTTATCGGACGCTGAGAATCAGAGG
The DNA here is from genome assembly GCA_023265105.1 of Acidobacteriota bacterium. Taxonomy (GTDB): domain Bacteria; phylum Acidobacteriota; class Vicinamibacteria; order Vicinamibacterales; family CAVVIG01; genus JAHFUJ01. The sequence continues at coordinate 52,705 of JAHFUJ010000002.1, read as the reverse complement.
ATGAGGGAGCACAACCACAAGCAAGTCGTGGTTCAGCCAGGTCATTTGTGATGAGCCACGGCCGCGTGCGCGAGCGAGCCAGTTGAAGGCGCGCCCGCAAGCGACACACCGAGTTGCGCGAGGCACAGCGCCGCGATCACGACGATCAGGCCAACTGGCGATCCGAAATGACCAACCAGTCCGATCGCCAGCGTCGCGGCGGCAAGCGCCACGTTCTGCATGATTCCAAACGAGTCGTTTCGCCGTCCACCTGCCGACGCCGCTCCAATCGCGGTCATCGCGAGCATGACGCTGGCGATTGCACCGGTCAGAACAGTCGCCTCGGTCGCCGTCAGCGTGGCCCGCGATGCCGCCGTGACGATTCGCTGAACTCCGACGCCGGCGACGACGATTCCGAGATACAGGGGAAAATGGGCGTAGCTCCAAATATGAAAGCGAACGGCTTCTCGCTGGGTGCGGACCGGCTGTTCTGACGCGCCCGAGGCGCCATCGAAATACCACCACCAGATCAGAAACGAGATGCCCATTCCCAGAAACGCCGACGTCGCCGCCGCGAGTGTCCAGTCCTCCTGGCTTTCCATGCCTTGCATGACGGCGACGACCGATTCTCCGAGCAGAATGAGCGTGAAGAGTCCGAAGCGCTCCGGCAGATGGGCCGCGTCCGGTGGCACTTTCACGCTGTGGGGAACGGCCAGCCAGGGCGTGCCGAGGTCGATGGCAAATGCGAGGCCCCAAATCCAGAAGCGCCCGGGCGCCGGCACGACTGCCGAGGCCAGCCACAAGAGGGCGGCGCTGCCGTGGCCGACGAGATAGCGCGTCGTCAGCGGACGAGCGTCTGGTACCTGACGGGCGCGGAAGTATTGCGCCACGAGGACGAACCGCACCGCTGCATAGGCAGCGGCGAAGCCGGCCGAGGACCGGCTGTCGAGCGCGTCCTTCGCATTGGCCGCCATCGCGGCCACGGCGAACATCTGGACCAGCGTGAGCCCGCGCTGAACCACATCATCCGTGTCGAAGCGCGTCGAGAAGACGGCATGGCCCGTCCACGCCCACCAGATCAGCACGAACAGCGGCGTGAACCGCACGAGCCCCATGAGCGAATACTGCTCGCGCAATGGTTCCGCGACCTGGCTGACCGCGGCGACGAAGATGAGATCGAAGAACAGCTCGAGCCAGGTGACTTTGCGGCTCGCGTCGCCACCGGCGAGCGATCGGAGTCGAAGAGGTGCGACAAAGCCCTTCACGACGGGAGCCGAACAAAGGTGAAGGTGCCGAGCGGCGTCACGCGACCGCCGGGCGACAACGGAGCGGTCACGATCCGTGAAATCGGTTGAGGCGGTGTTGTGACGAGATCCGGCGACGCGAACGTGAGTCCGCTGTCTGTCCCGGCATCCCACGGGACGAGATCGACCCGCCGTTCGTCGGCCCAGCGGCCGTTCTCGAACAGTGGCAGCCGCGAGACACCGACAAACCAATCCGGACTGGGAGCGATCATCGACACGAGCGTCACCAGCGGGTAAATTTGGCTCATCTCAAACTCGAGGCTGACCAACCCTGGCGATGTCTCAATGCCACCGCCGAGAAGAAGATGTTCAGCCGTGCCAGCGGCAATGGCGGCGCCAACTTCCTGATCGAGCGGCGTCGTTCGCCCGCGTTCGGACATATCTTTGATGCCGGTGCTTGCAAGCGTGCCCTCGCTCCAGAACGTTGCCGATGCGTTGTGGGTGCCACCGACCAGAGGAGACAAGTGAGCGTTCGACGGGAAGTCTACAGGATGCGTCGTACCGCTCCACGTCGCCTGAAACGTCACCCGATACCGCGCAGTTGTGGGCGCGGCGGCCGTCGGCGGTGACGGCGAGGCCGGCGTCGCCGTTTCGGTGGGCAGCGGACTCGGTGCGTTCGGACTCTGGGTTGTCGAACATGCCGCGATGAACAACGCGGTCGCTGCCCACCCCGCGAATAAGAGCATGCTTCGGGATCTCATAATCCTCGAGGTGATGGTGCCCGCCGCCCAGGGACGATTGCCGCGGGCGAGCTCTCTGTCCTCCAGCAGGTTAGATGACGGAAGGGACGTTCTGGTTTCAGGCCGAACGGCGCGCGGCGAGAATGGCTTTGACGAGCTGCTCTGGGACATCTGCCGGCAACGCCGCCTCTTCGTCATCGAACGCACGCTTTCCGAGCGTCACCGTCTCGTCATAGCTGGTGAGGTACTTCCGGCAATTGGCGCACAAACTCAGGTGGTGATCGAACAGGGCTCGCGACTCAGACGGCAGCTCGCCCGACAGGTAGTCCATCATGAAGTCGGCGAATTCGCGGCACGTCACTGAGTAGCTCCTCGGGCGACGCGGCATGCGTCAGCTCACCTCACAGAAGATCTTGATCGCGCCGTTGGGATTTTGCAAGCGGTCGAAGAGCTCACGGTATCCATCGAGGCCCCGAACGGGGTGCGTGAGGAGCTGACGCAGCCAGCCCGGGTATTCGGCTTCGGCCTGAGACATGTCGCGTACGCCGGTCTCGAAGTTGTCTCGGCTGGCGTTCACGCTTCCCACCATCACCTTGTTCCCGAGGACGAAATCGAGATTGATGCGGTCCGCGGGGACTTCCAACTTGTGGTTGCCGCCGGTGATGCTGGTCAGCACCAGCACACCGTTCTTGCCGAGTACCTGCATGCTCTCGAATACGACCGCCGACGATCCGGTTCCTTCGAAGATCAGGTCGAACGGGCCAAATTCCGTGGCGGCATCGGTGATGCTCCGTTCGGCCGTATTCACATACCGCGCTCCGATCGCATCGAGCAGGTCGGCATTGAGGTAGGGCTTCGGAGTCCGGCCGAACGTCGTCACGTCCAGGCCGCGGAGACGCAGCACCAATGTGGCCAGCAGCCCGAGCGTGCCCGCGCCCATCACCGCTGCTTTTCGAGGCCGCCAGACCTTCATGCGGCGCTGAATCTCGTACGCCTGCGTGATGCCTTTCTGGGCGACGGTCATCGGCTCGAGTAGCACGCCGACCTCCTTCAACCCCTGGGGGATCTTGACGACGAACTCTTCGTCTTCGATGTAGTACTCCGTCAGATAGCCGTGACGCAGGTTGATCCCGCGCTCGAAGTACTCACTGTCGGTCGTCATGTCCTGGAGCCCGATCGCGTCGTACAGGCTCTTGCCAGGACGCCGGACGGTCGCGACGACGAAGTCGCCGGGCCGCAGAAACGACACGTTCGGTCCCACAGCTTCGACCTGGCCGAAGCCCTCGTGACCGATGATCAGGAAGTCATAGCCTTCAGGCGCCGCACCGTATTCGGCCGCGTTGATCTCGCGGTCCGTGCCGTCGACGCCCACCCGCAACACCTTGACGAGCACGCCGCGGCCGCTCGGGACGTCTGACACTGACGGCTTCGCAAGTTCCGCGAGGTGAACGCTGCCGGGCTTGCCGGGCAGGACTGCTATCGCTTTCATCGCTTGCCTCCTTACACCCCTGATTGTTGAAGCAGCTTCGCAACCAGCGCCGTCCAGCCTGTCTGGTGGCTGGCGCCGACGCCGGCGCCGCTATCGCCGTGAAAATACTCGTGGAACGGAATCAGGTCGTGCCAGTTCGGGTCGTTCTCGAACTGTTGGATGCCACCGAAGACCGGCCGTCTCCCGCCGTCGTCGTCGAGGAAAATCCGGGTGAGCCGGCGCGAGATCTCGGCCGCCACGTCCCACAGGGTCATCATCTGGCCCGAGCCGGTCGGGCACTCCACCTTGTAGTCGTCGCCAAAGTAATGATGGAACTTCTGCAGCGCTTCGACGAGCAGGAAGTTGATCGGGAACCAGATCGGTCCGCGCCAGTTCGAGTTGCCGCCGAACAGACCACTCGTCGATTCGGCGGGTTCGTAGTCGACGCGATACTCGGTGCCGTTCACGCGCAGCACATACGGCTGATCGCGATGCCTCTGCGAAATTGCCCGGATCCCGTACGGTGACAGGAACTCCCGTTCATCGAGCATGACCTTGAGGATGCGACGGAGGCGATCGCCATCGACGACCGCGAGGAGACGCCGCTCGCGATGGCCGGGTGTGCGCATGCACGCCACGTCGTCCGTCAGGTCCGGGCGGTGTGCGATGAACCAGTCGAGACGGCGACGGAATCCTTCGTGGCGCTCGAGCACATCGGGCTCGAGCGTCTGGACCGCGAGCAGCGGGATCAACCCGACGAGCGACCGAATCTTCAACGGCTTGCGCGAGTCGTTCGGCAAGTGGAGCACGTCGTAGAAAAAGCCGTCCTCGTCGTCCCAAAGATCGTGTCCCTCGCCGCCGTGGAGCCGGCCGCCGCTCATCGCGTGCGCGATGTTGAGGAAGTGTTCCCAGAACTTGCTCGCCACGTCCTCGTACGCTGGATTGTGCTTGGCGAGCTCCATCGCAATCGCGAGCATGTTCAGCGAGTACATCGCCATCCAGCTCGTACCGTCCGACTGCTCGAGATGGCCGCCCGTCGGCAGCGGCGCGCTCCGGTCGAACACGCCGATGTTGTCGAGCCCGAGAAATCCTCCTTGGAACACGTTCATCCCTTCGGCGTCCTTGCGATTGACCCACCAGGTGAAGTTCAGAAGGAGCTTGTGGAACACGCGTTCGAGGAACTTCAGATCGCCTTTGCCGCGCCGCTTCTGTTCGATCTTGTAGACGCGCCACGCCGACCATGCGTGAACCGGCGGATTGACGTCGCCGAAGGCCCACTCGTACGCCGGCAGCTGGCCGTTCGGGTGCATGTACCACTCGCGCAGCAGCAGCGTGAGCTGCTCCTTGGCAAAGTCTGAGTCGACGAGCGCCAGCGGCACGCAGTGAAACGCCAGGTCCCACGCCGCGTACCACGGGTACTCCCATTTGTCTGGCATCGAGATGACGTCGGCGTTGTAAAGATGCGTCCATTCGTGATTGCGGCCTCGCTGCCGATCGCTCGGCGGCGCGGGCTGCGTCGCATCGCCTTCGAGCCAGTTCTTCACGACGTAGTGGTAATACTGCTTGGACCAGAGCAGGCCCGCGAGCGCCTGGCGCGCGACGTTCTTCGCATCGGTGGAGAGAGTGGCCGGAATCACCGTCTCGTAGAACTCGTCGGCTTCGCGCATCCGCGTCTCGAACACATCGTCGAACGCCTTGCCGAATGCGGAAGGAGAGTCCGGTTGCCGGTCGTTCAGCCGAAGGCGCAACGTCACGCTTTCGCCGGGGGGGACCACGAGCGTGTAACGCGCCGCAGCCTTCGTGCCGCGTTCTTCGGGGTTGACGACATCGCGTTCGCCGTTGACGACGAACCGATGGAAGGCGTCCTTTGCGTACTTCGCGCCGTTGCCGTAGCCGTAGAGGCGCTCAAGATTCGTGTCGTTTTCGGTGAAAAGCAGCTCGGGATCGCCGTCGCAATGGAGCCATCGCTTTCCGTGTTGCGGTTCGTCAAGAACGACCGCGTTCTTCTGACCAGGCACGCGCGCCAACGACGGCCGCGTCGCGTCTGGAAACCACGACCAGGTGTTTCGGAACCACACGGTCGGCAAAATATCCAGAAGCGCCGCCTCGGGTCCGCGATTCGTCGCCCGGATTTGAATCAGGATGTCTTCGGGATCGGCCTTCGCGTACTCCACTTCGACATCGAAGTATCGATCCTCGTTGAACACGCCCGTGTCGACGAGCTCGTACTCCCGGGCGTGCTTGTCGCGCCGGCGATTCTCGTCGACCAGATCGGCATACGGAAACGGCGCGTGCGGATACTTGTACAGGAACTTCATGTACGAGTGCGTCGGCGTGCTGTCGAGATAGAAGTAGTACTCTTTGACGTCCTCGCCGTGGTTCCCTTCGCCGCCGGTCAGGCCGAAGAGCCGCTCCTTCAAGATCGGGTCGCGGTGATTCCACAGCGCGATCGCGAAACAGATCCGCTGGTGCCGGTCGCAGATGCCCGCCAGGCCGTCTTCGTTCCACCGGTACGCGCGTGAGCGGGCGTGGTCGTGGGGGAAGTAGTCCCAGGCGGTGCCGCCCGGGCTGTAGTCCTCGCGCACGCTGCCCCAGGCCCGTTCGCTGACATACGGCCCCCACCGCTTCCAGTGCTTGGTCCGATTCCGGGCCTCCTCGAGACGGCCGGCTTCTGCGGTCTCTTTCGGCGCCCTCCGCGCGGTTGGCGGGGCGGCTTCCTTCTCTTGAACGGTCGAATTCATGAAGTCCTCGGGTCGGGCAGCTTTGGCCGACATGACTTGGATGCCTGAAACGGGGCGACGTTTCACGGCCGTCACCCCGTAACCGCTCGAGGTCCGGGTCATCTAAGGGGACATGAATCACTTATCAAAAGCTCAAACCGTCGTCAGCTGGATCCTGCAGCTCGCAGTCGCCGGCATCCTCTTGCAAACGCTGTTTTTCAAGTTCACGGGTGCCGAGGAATCGGTCTACATCTTCAGCAAGCTGGGAGCAGAGCCCTGGGGGCGCATCGGCTCTGGGGTAGTCGAGCTGATTGCGTCGCTCCTGCTCCTGGCGCCGGCCACCGCGCCGCTCGGGGCCATCGTCACCATGGGCGTCATGAGCGGAGCCATTGTCAGCCACCTCACCATCCTTGGCATTGAAGTGAAGGGGGACGGTGGCCTGCTGTTCGGACTCGCGCTGACGGCCTTCCTCGGCAGTGCGATCGTGCTGGTCATTCGGCGGTCGCAGATTCCAATTGTCGGGCGATTTTTCCAACTCGCCTGAGGCGGAGGTTTCGTGATCGCAGCCATCGAAGAACGCCCGCGCGTGACCGAGTCGCCATCCTGGGCACTGTGGCGCCTCTTGGACGAACTTGCTTCACTGTTGATGGAAGTGGCGCCAGAGGTGTACTGTGCCGGGCTCGCGACGAACGTCTCGGGCACAATCGGGGAACACGTCAGGCATTGTCTCGATCACGTCTCGGCGCTGCTGGCCGCTGATTCGTCCACGGCGCTGTCCTACGATCGCCGCCACCGAGGAACGGCCGTGGAAAGCGATCCCGCCGAGGCGATCCGTCACATTCTGCAATTGAAAGGCGCACTCAGCGCCTGGTCGAGGCGATCGCTCGACGAACCGATTCGTGTGACGTCGATGATTTCTCGGTCGGGTGATGCAGTGACCGGCTGGTCCACGCTGGCTCGCGAGTTGGCGTTCGTCGTGAGCCACACGATTCATCACCAGGCGATGATTGCGGTTCTCCTCGAGATCCACGGCCATTCGGTGCCGGAGCGATTCGGCCACTCCCCGTCCACCCCGCTAAGACACTGATCGCGTGTACCCATGTGCACGGTCACCATCGTTCCGCACGACGAGGGGTTCCGGATGGTCTGCAACCGCGACGAACGGCGCGACCGCCCGGCGGCAACGCCGCCGCAGCTCCGCTGCCAGCAGGACAGAACGGCGATCTTTCCGGTAGATCCCGTTGGCGCGGGCACGTGGGTTGGCGTCAACGAAGCAGGTCTCGCGGCTACGCTCCTCAATCGAACCATGGACGGGGCTGTGCGGCGCCAGCGAGCCGCCTGCAGCCGCGGAAGCATCGTGCCCTCAGTGTTGGCGCACGGATCGCTGCGCCGCGCGATCGCCGCCGCCGAGCGGCTCGATCCGACCTCCTTCGAGCCGTTCCGCCTCGTCTTGGTTCACGGCTTCACCGTTGGCGTGGTGAACAGCGACGGATACGGGCTGTCGCGCAAAATCTCGAGGATGTCCGCTCCACTGTTGTTTACATCCTCCTCGCTTGGTGACGCGCTCGTTGAGGAACCCAGGCGCAGATTGTTCGAGCGGCAGGTGGTAGCAGACCAGAGCGGGTGGCTATGCGGGCAATTCCGCTTCCACCGTCATCAATGGATGGAAAGGCCGGAAATCAGCGTCTGCATGGAACGATCGGATGCGCTCACTGTCAGCCGAACTGTCATCGATGTCAGCTCGCGCGCCATCCAACTTTGCTACGAACCACTCGGTTCTGGGAGCGTGTCCGAGAAATGGGAACACGCTCCTAGTAGGCCGGCTTCGCCGGCAAAAAACGCTCATCATTCGAAATATGACCGCGCGCGCAGCCGGCCGGTCGTGGTCGAGGCGGCGTGATCGTGCTCATTTTCATTTCACTTGCGTTTGGCACACTCCTCTCCGAAGACCTCACCTGCATCGCCGCAGGCCTGCTGATTCAGCGCGGTCAGCTCGGCGTCGCCTCGGGCATACTCGCGTGCATCGTCGGCATCTTCGTTGGTGATTTCGGGCTGTGGGGAGTAGGCCGCGTGTTTGGAGGTGCGGCTCTGGCATGGCCCTGGGTCGCCCGTCAGCTCCAGCGAGGACGATTTGAAGAGATGCAGCTCTGGCTCAAACAACACGCCGCGGGTGCGATTGTCGGCAGCCGGTTTCTCCCCGGCACGCGGCTCCCGCTCTACGTCATTGCCGGGCTCCTGAAGCTGCCGGGTAGGGTCTTCGCTCTTTGGGCTCTGCTCGGGGCGACACTCTGGACGCCGACGATCATCCTCCTGACGGTCAGCCTCGGCGACGCGTTCATCTCACGCCTTGCGCCCATCGTCGGGCTCGGGTGGATACCACGCTTACTGGTTGCTGGTGGCATCTTGATGCTCTTGCGGCTCGCGCGCGATCTTGCGATGCGACCCCGCGGTCTTTCGACGATGAGCGTTGTCTGTGACTGACTGGCTCAGGCGGCGTGTGCCGATTGCCTGCCACGATGCCTCGCGAGGAAGTTGGCGGCCTCTTGCCGTCCGAAGTACCGATTCAGGATCGGCGCATCGACGGCTGCGAGGTCGACCATCATCAATGCGTCCAGCGCATCGCCGAAATCCGGGTCGAGGTTGAAGCCAAGCAGGCGCGCGTTCAGCTTCAGATACTGGCGCAGCAGAACCGGTACGCCTTTTCCGTCGGCTTCCATTTTCGACACGAGCCGGTTCGCCTCGTCAATCGACTGAGGGATCGCCGTCAAGACTGGCGGCGCCGGATCCATCGCGCTTGGATTGATCGCTTCCACGAGCTCGGCGAGCGCACGGTCGAGGTGATTCTGCTGGAGAAATGCCATCAGCAGCCGGTGTGAGCTGTCCGAGTACCTGGTGCTGATGCTGACCGGACCAAAGAGCACGCGGTATTCCGGGTGACGGACGACGAACTGGCCGATGCCTTTCCACAGGAGCAGCAGCGCGTTGTAGTTCTTCTGGTATTCGGCCCGGACAAAGGAACGTCCCAGCTCCAAGGCGGGTGAGAGGCGCGTCATCAAGCGCTCGTCGTATCGGAACAACGTCCGCGTGTAGAGACCCTCAACGCCCTCGGTCGCCATGATCCGATCGGTCTGCCCGATGCGATACGCGCCGACAATCTGCTGCCGCTCGCCGTCCCAGGCGAAGAGGTGGAGATAGCGGTCATCGAAGGCGTCCAGATCCAGGCTGCGGCCGGTGCCTTCGCCGACGGCCCGGAACGTGACCTCACGCAGGCGACCGATCTCTCGGAGCGCGGAGGGTATCTGAAATGCTTCCGCGCAGAAGACCTGGAACGCGCCGCTCTCGACGAGACAGGATTCCCTTGGCAGGTGCGCGATTTCTGGTGCGATCGAGTTGGTCCGGCTCAAGCCGGACGCCACGTACGGGCCAGGCGTGGCGTCCGGCTTCAGCCGGACCGTTCCCAGCTGCTCGACGGCTCGGCGGATGACTTGCGTCGCCGCCGCGGCGTCCCCAGCCGCATTGGCAAAATCTCGCGCCGCCAATGGCTGGCCGAGCCGCATCGTGACCGCTTGACCGCGCTTGTTCAGCAACTCGCGCGCGAGGAGCGCTGTGCGCAGCGCGGAGTGTACCCGTCCGGCCGCGTAGAACACCTTCGTGTTGGTGCCGGCGATGAACGCAGGGACGACCTGAGCGCCCGTCGCGAGCACCAGGCGACCGATGGTCGGTCGCCAGGGCGAGTCCGCGTACGATCCATCAGGTCGTGGCTCGTGCGCGACCTCACCTGCGGGGAACACGACAAGCGCTCCACCGTTTCTCAACCACAAATGCGCGGCGCGAAGCCCGGCCCCGCTACGGGCGGCGGCGGTTGGGCCTCCGAAGGGATCCACAAAGAAACACAAATCTGCCAGCTCGGGAATGCGTGAGAGCAGGTGATTCGCCAGAATTCGAACGTCCGATCTGGTGCGTCGGACAATGGAGGCCACCAGAAGCCCGTCGAGCGCGCCATGGGGGTGATTTGCCGCGATCACCAGCGGACCGTGCTTCGGAACCACACCTGCGTCGCCAGGCAAAAGCCTCGGGCGTATGTCGAGTGCTTCGAGCGCGCGACGCTCAAACGGTTCGTCGGGAGCAGCCCGCGTTTGCTCGTAGAGCGCGCGATAGGTGCGCAACCGCAGCAACCACGAAAGGAGGGGCCGCGCGGCGGCAATCGCCGCGCGACGGAGGGGTGTGGTTGGCAGGCTGTCGATCAGAAATGGATCGCCCGGCATGTGGTGTTGCCGGTTGGATGTCGCGCCGGGTTACGAGGTTACGCCCGGCGGTGTGTACTACTTCCGGAGCAGCGGGATTGAGGTCAAGACTTTGTGAAGAGGGCCGGGGACAAACGGCGCGACGTTTTTGTCGCGCCGTTCTCGTTCTGGCAGGAGGGCGCCGGGGACTGCTGAGGACGCTTACTGGACCTTCACCACGTAATAGAGGACCGGCCCGGAGATCTCTTTGAACCAGTGCGGTGTGCCTTTGGGGACGATGATGACATCGCCCTTTGTGAGCGTGCGCGTCTCGCCGCCTTGCACGTTCGAGCCTCGGATTTCGTCAGGAGCCGTCGTTTTGCCTCCGACCATCGTGCCGCCGGTGACGAACGTGGTGGTGCCTTCGAGCATGTAGACGACGTCTGTGTCCTTCACGTGGACTTCGACCTGCCCGGGCTCTTCGCGGCGGCTTGCGTGAACCTGATAGCTGCCGTTGTTGATGAGAACCGCGCCCTTGGCAAAGGCGGCCTTCACCTGGTCGGCCGGAATGTAGGTGACCTTCGAGCTGGCGTCCGGCAGCGCGAGCCCGACACCATACGCTGCGACGACGGCGATCGTGATGGCAATGAATGAACGCATGATGTTCCCCGTTACTTGTTCATCGTCATCAACGGGGCGCTGAAGGGCGCCTCGCCGAGGATCGCTTCCGCCCACGCGCAGTAGATCTGCACTTTGGCGACATCCCTGATGTACGCGGGCAGCGTGATCGACATGTTGATCCGGTCGTTGGCGAGGCCAGCGAGGTTCTTCGCGCCGAGACGCTGCAAGAGGTACGTGCTGCCCTTTGAGTCCACAACCTGCCAGTGCGGATCGGGTGTGTCGGGCACCTTGAAGTCGTCCGACAGCGTGAGCACGTCCCTGCCGTCTTTGGTCGAGTGTGTGACCGTGCCGGCGTTCACTTTCGCGCCGGAGAACGGCTTGCTGGTGTGGCTCTGTGCGAGTGCGAATGTCGCCGTCATGGCGAGCGCCGCGATGCTGAAGAGCCCCGTACGAACTGTCTGGATGGTGCGACCACTCATTCTGTCCTCCTAAATCACTGCGGTTGTTTCCGATCTTTTCTGCGTTCTACCGCTCACCACTTGGATTCCGTCCTGTTGAGAAGGTTTCGATGCGTGCAGGAATAGTTCGTGGTTGATCGTGGGGCGAGTCAGTGGGTCGGATCCGTGAACGGACGGGTGCCCGTGATGCCCCGTCATGTGATTGCCCGTTGACGGGAAGGGCGGCGCTGGCCGTTACCTGTTCCGGCGATTTGGCATCTGACGGATGCGGACAAGGGTCCGCGACCTCCGATGCCCAACGCGGCAGTCGCCATGTCTTCTCGCTACTCGAAACGTTCGCGTGGCGCGGCCACCCGAGCGGCCCTGGCCTTGGGCCTTGCCGCTCTCGCGCTCGACGAGCGCGCGCTGGCGCAGCCCGGTGGCATGTCGCCCTGCGACGTGAGGACCAGCGAACGGGTCGTCGCGGTAGGCGACGTCCACGGCGCTTATGCACAGTTCGCCGCGATCCTTCGCGCTGCGGCCCTCATCGACGGGCGCGACCGCTGGATCGGTGGCCGCGCGATTCTGGTACAGACCGGTGACGTCCTGGATCGCGGGTCCGACTCGAGGCGGGCGCTGGATCTTCTGAGGCGGCTCGAGCGGGAAGCGGCCCAGGCCGGCGGCCGCGTGTTTGCGCTGCTCGGCAACCACGAAGTCATGCGCATGCTCGACGATTGGCGATACGTCAGCGCCGGAGAGTACGCGGCCTTTCAGACCGGATCGTCGGAGGAGATTCGTGAACGCGCCTTCGGTGTCGTGGCGGCCGAAGCGAGCCGCGAGGCGAAAGCGGCCGGCCGCCCTCACGAGGAGGCCGCGTTCAGGGCGCAGTTCTTTCACGAGGTCCCACTCGGCTCCATCGAGATGCAGCAGGCGTTCGGGACCGACGGCGAGTACGGACGCTGGCTCCGAAACCATCACGTCCTCGTCAAGATCAACGACGTGCTGTACCTCCACGGCGGTGTCAGTCCGTCCGCGGCGTCGCTGCGGTGTGATCAGATGAACGACACGGTTCGCCTCGAGTTGGCGGCGAGCCGGGCGGCGGTCCGAGATCCGGCTTCCCTGCTGGTGACGAGTGAAGTCGGCCCGTTGTGGTACCGCGGTCTCACGCAGGAGCCCGAAGAGGCCTTTCTGCCCGCGGTGATGTCCATTCTGTCCGGCCTCGAGGCGCGCGCAGCCGTCATCGGCCATACGGTTGCGCCGAACGGACGAATTGCAGCGCGGTTTGGGGGCCGCGTCCTTCAGGTAGATACAGGCATGCTGGGCGGAAGCTTCTTCCCCGGTGGCCGGGCGTCGGCCCTCGAGATCCGCGGCGGTGAGTTCACGGCCATCTATGCGGACGAACCCCGTCGGCCTGCGACCCTGGCGCTCACTGTGCTGGGGCCACGATGATCGCAGGGTTCAGGGTCGCCTCAGCGTAAAGAGGATCGCTGCTTCGCCGAGCCGCGAAATGCGGTCCTCGAAGAACATGACGAGCGTGCCTGCCTACCTACGAATGTGCCGAGAGATCGGCCGTGAGACGAGGCCGCTGGAGAACGACCAGCGTTTCATCGTCGAGGGCAGCCTCACCTCGTCGGAACGCATCCACGAGGCCGAGCAACGTCGCACCGGCTGCCATGGGGGACTCCACAGGCAGCGTGCGGGCCAGGTCGATTAACCCGTCCCCGCCAAGCTCGTGTCCAGTGGCATCAACCGCTTCGGAGAGACCGTCCGTATAGCAAATCAGCAGGTCACCCACACCGAGCTCGACGACAGTGTCCGCATAACTGCTCCCGAAGAAATCCATGCCGAGCGGGAGCCCGTCACGGGTATCGGAGGTGGTCTGCTGCAACCACCCCCAGCAAGTTTTGTCCGCGCGATACCAGAGCGGTGGCGGATGGCCGGCGTTGGTGAACACGAGCTCGCCCGATCTCGAATCGAACCCCAGAACCAGCGCGGTCGCAAACGTCATATCTTTTGCGCTGTTCATTTTGTGAAGCGAATCGCTCAGCTCGTGCAGAAATTCTCGCTGTTCGATCCGGTTAACGTGTCGTCGCATCAGGCTGAGCAGGCGCTCGGCCACCGAGCTGACTGCGCGGCCGTGTCCGCTGACATCGGCAAGCGCGACCCGACAGAGCAGACCGTGGTCACAGACTGACAGATAGTGGATATCGCCCCCATTCTGACCAAGCTCGATCGGCGCCGAGTACACCCAACCCAGGAGGCCCGGGAGCTCCACCGCGTGGGCGACATTGCCGTTCGCACCCCATACCTCGCTGCACATGATGGTATGCGGTAGGACCCGCCTCCCGGCGGCGCCTCGATTTTCGTCAGGCATCCCTGCGGTACTCGATTGAACCTTCGATGTCGGTTGGATGCTCAAGCCGCCGCGAGTCATACGGAAAAGCCACTCCTTGATGTCCTTCGTGGGTGATCGGTGCTGGTTAGTGCGTCGCAACCGTCAACGGACGGGTGCCCGGGATGCCCAGTCGAATCCTATACAGTCCGGTTTGCGCAGTCAGATAGAGCGTCCGGCCATCGGCGTCGCCCCACGCAAAATTGTGCGGGTGTTCGGGGCCGACGATCGTTCCGAGGTGCTTTCCAGTCGGCGACAGAATCCAGAGGCCGCCGGGTCCGGACACGTAGACGTTCCCCTGCCGATCGACTTTCAACCCGTCGAGGGCGTCTTCTCCTGGTGCGCTCGTCATATCGAAGAACACCCGGCCGTTTGCCAGCGTGCCGTCCGGTTTCACCTCGTACCGCATCACGATCTTCTTCTTCTCATCCCAGTTCCCGAGGTAGAAATACCTCTCGTCGGGTGAGAAGGCCAGGCCGTTCGGTCCGGTGACATCCGTGGTGAGCAGTTGCACCTTCCCATCGAACCACCGATACACGCCGCTGTACGGCGTTTCCTTCCGTGGATCGTCGAAGAATTTCGGCAGACCAAACGGCGGGTCCGTGAAGTACAGCGATCCGTCCGACTTGTACACGAGGTCGTTCGGGCTGTTCAGCCGCTTGCCGTCGTAGCGGTCAGCCAAGACGGTCAGCGAGCCATTTTTTTCGAGCCGCGTGACCCGTCGGTTACCGTGCTCGTCGATTGTCAGCCGGCCGTCCCGGTCCAGCGTCAGCCCGTTCGAGCCGGGCTGGCCGTACTCGCCGACATCGACCCCTGTGTATCCACTCTTGGTTCGGAAGACCGACAAGCCGTCATTGTCTGACCAGCGATAGATGGTGTTGCTGTTTGGATCGCTGAACAGCAGGTAGCCGTCGGGCATCCAGATCGGGCCCTCGGTGAAAAGGAATCCTTCGGCGAGCTTCTCGATTTTCGCGTCAGGCGGAACGATCGCGTCGAGCGCGGGATCAAGCCGCGTGACTTGCGCGGGTGTTGTCGGTCCAGTGGTCGCGCCGGGTTTGAAGAAATCCAGCGTCGCCGAGCGGACCCAAATGAAGTTCGACGGTGGATCGGCCAGTGGACCGTTGACGCCGAAGATCGCCAGCTGAATGGTCTGACCTGGCTGCGCGTTGTTCGTGATCACCACGCGATTGGGCGCGTTGAACCCCTTGATCAGCGCGCCGCCTGTCTGGCCGAGTGTTTTCGGCAGTTTGCCGTCAACCCACACTTCGGCATAGTCGTCCACGACGATTTCGAACACCACGGTGGAACCGGCCGTCGAAAACGTGCCGACCCGCTCCGGGATCGTCACGGCAGTTCGATACCAGTTGAAGCAGAGTTTCCCGGTGGACCTTCGAGCTTCGAGCGCCGCGGGTTCGATGGCCTGCCATCGGGAATCGTCGAAGTCGGCGGCACCGGCCTTCGGCGTGTAGTCGTACGTCTTGATCGGCTTTCCAGACGGCCTGAGATCGGAGCCTGGAGCGTTGAAATCGGCCTCGATGATGGTGGTGTCGCTGTATCGCCACTGTCCTTTGACGAGCCGCACACCATCAGTTGTGCGCAAATCGATGACCGCGCTCGGTCTGCCATCGATCGGTCTCCGGACCGCATGCTGCGCATGGAGCTCGGCAATGGCAAGAGCCAGGACGGCGGCGGCGACGGCGCCGATTGAACGACGAGCTGGAATCCGCGATCTCACTGTGCACCTCCATCAATGCTTGCGGGGCCCCACATCTTTCACGGCGCCGGGGCCCCACTCCCGGCGCTTCGGCTGACGGCTCTCGCTCGGCGGCGCGGCTTCGCCGCGCTCCCCTCCGGCGCCTCGCTCGGGCCGCTGGCGCACAGCGGCATCACAGACGCATGGTTCGCGTCTGCTTGTGCGTTGGATTCCGGCGCGCCAGAGTAGTTTCGGGTGGCAGTCGCCCTCGAGTAGATGCATCTGCTTGTCATGCGCGGCATCAAAGAGCACGCAGACGAATGGCCAGAAACGATCTTCCGACGATCTAGAGAGGAGCTCACGATGAAGACTTCAATTCCCCGGCTGGCGACTCGTAGCGCAGTCGCCGCGGTCCTGGTCGCCGCCGTTACGGTTCTTTCGGCCGCGACGCCACCTGCGCAGTCTGTGGCCACCAAGGAGACCGCCTTGATGGTGCAACGCGCGCTGTTGCGGCTGCCGTACTACGGCGTGTTCGATTTCCTGGTGTTTGGCGTCGATCGCGGGGTCGTGAGCATCGGGGGCTTCGCGTACCGCGGGAATCTCAAGGCCGACGCCCTTTCCGCCATCAGGCGTGTGGCTGGCGTGGAAGAGGTCGCCAACAAGATCGAGGTCTTGCCCGCGTCACAGCAGGACGACCGCATCCGATGGTCAACCTTCTACAACATCTACACCGATGATTTTCTCTCGCGGTATGCCCCTGGCGGTGCGATGCGTGCGCGATACGAGGCGCTCTCGTTCGCCCGGTTCCCGGGAATGCAACCCTTTGGAACGTATCCGATCCATATCATCGTCAAGAACGGGCGAACGATGCTGCTCGGAATCGTCGATAGCGAAAGCGACAAGAGTGTTGCAGGTGTGAGAGCGAGGGAAGTGACTGGCGTGTTCGGCGTCGAAAACGACCTCGCCGTCGCCAAGAGGTGACCGTCGAGCCTTCGCTCACCAACGCTTGAACACGTTGTGACCTAGGAGTGAGGACGCAGGCGCAATGTCCTCGGCATCCTGTCGGGCGTTGCGGAGTGTGGATGACAAGACTGAGCCTCGTTCGAGCGGGAGGGCTGGCAGCTATCGCCGGTGGCGTACTGCGTGCGGCGGCCGCTTTCGCGCCCGTCGTCGTTGGCTCGGATCTCCAGCGTGAATCACTCTACCTTGTGGTTGATGTGTGTTTAGCCCTGGGACTCCTCGCTTTTTATGCGTTGAACGCTGAGAGGCTGGGACGACGAGGTGCTGCCGGTCTCGCGCTCGCGCTTCTCGGCATCGCGGCCGTGAGGGCGAGTCGCATCATTTCGGCTGTCGATCTGTATCCTGCTGCCGCATTGGCCACCGCGTGCGGAGTGATCCTTCTCGCGGTCAGCGCGTGGACCGCGAACAGGCTTCCCGCCTGGGTACCTGTGACGCTGCTGCTCTCGACGCTCGTGGGCATTATTGGGAGTGTCGTTGGGGACGCCAGTACCCTCTTCGTCTGCTCTGGCGTCATGTTCGGGGTCGCCTTTGCTGCTCTGGGCTTCAAGACCTGGAGGTCAAGATCGCCCGGCATGTGAGGTTGCCGGTTCCATGTCACGCCGGGTTAAGAGGTTACGCTCGGCTTTGCGTACTGCTTCCGGAGCAATGTGGACAGCGCTTGGCGCGCGCGGTGTAGACGAACTTTCACTGCCGTCGGTGTCATCGTCAGCATCTCGGCCACCTCTTGCGTGGAGAGCTCCTCGATGTCCCGCAGCATGAGCACGGCGCGGTAGTTTTCCGGGAGCTGCTCGATGCACGCTCGGACGGTCGCGCACGTTTCCTTCCGCTCCATCAGTTGATCGGCCGGCGCGCCCCACTCCGAGAACTGCTCGACGTGATGCCCATCCTCTTGGAATGTCGGTAGCAAGTCTTCGATCGACTCCTCAGGCTTTCGCCGTCTTGAGCGGAGCTTCATCAGCGCCGTATTGACGACGATCCGATGAAGCCAGGTCGAGAGCTGGGCCGCACCCTCAAATTGGTCCAGTGCCCGAAACGCACTGAGGTAGGCCGTCTGGACGATATCTTTCGCATCTTCCTCGTTGCTCACGTAGCGTTTCGCCACCATCAGCATTCGACCCCCGAAGGTCCTGACCAATCGTTCGAACGCGTCATCATCCCTGGCCTGCAGCAGGCAGACCCACGCGGCTTCGTCCGGCCGGTCAGTCTGTAACGTGTCGTGTCCGCTAGATTCAAGCATGGTGGCCGTCCTCGCCGTTCGTCAATCAGACGGAGCGACTGCGAGAAAAGATTCACCGCGCCGATCGCGCGACGTTGAACTAGGAGTGAGACGGCGGGGCGGACGGTGGGAGGGTGAGCCTGCTCATGATCCGTTTGACGAGCTGTTCCGACACGGCTTCTGGGATGTCGAAGGATCCCACGTTCGTCACGATATGCAGGGTCTTCCGAGTCGTGTCGTAAAGCACTTGGCACGTTCGGCACTCGCTCAAGTGACGCTCCAGCTCGCGGCGAAGGTCCGGCGAGACGTCGCCGTCCAAATAGTTGCTGAGCGCAGCCCGAACATCTTCGCAGCTAAACACGAGCCACCGCTCCTTGTCGAGGAATGAAGTGGGGAGCCAGCGCTTCGCGAAGCATCAGGCGGCCCCGAAGCAAATGAGTTTTGAGGGTTGGGATTCCCAATCCCAGCGCTGCCGCAGCCTCCGCGGTCGACAGTTGTTCCAGATCGCGTAGAAGCACGGCCATCCGATAACGGACGGGTAGAGAGGTCACCGCGCGTTCCACCATGGCCCGGAGCTCCTCGCGCTGATACAGCCGCTCGGGGTCGTCCGCCCATCCCAGCACGAGCCGCGGGCGGAACGGCCCTCCGTCTTCGTCCTCGGGCGAAAGACTCTCCGTCGGCTTTCGCGTACGCACGCATTCGAGACCTTCGTTGATGGCGATACGTGTCAGCCAGGTGCCGAAGCGCGCGTGTCCTTCGAAGTCCCCGAGATGCTGGAATGCCTTGAGAAACGCCGTCTGTGTCGCGTCCTCCGCATCTGGCGGGTTCCCGGTCACGCCCAACAACGTCCGGTAGATCCGGCGATGATGGTTTCGCACCAGTGCCTCGAACGCGCCTCTGTCACCGCTCTTCGCTCTGGCGACCAGCTCGGTGTCCGGGTCGCCCGCCGGCTCGGCCCCACCGGTCCCCTGATCCATTGGATGGGCCGGGTCTTCCAAAAGATTCACGCTGGTCGCAAAGACCCGCCGCGGGTGGAAATCGGTGACGGTGCCCAGGCCAACCTGCAGCGTATTAAGGAAATTGGTCAGGGAGGCCATGACCACAGCTTCGAGGATTTGGGGGTCGGTAAAGCCATGGGTGCGGAGTCCGTCCAGGTCCGCCTGCCCGAAGGTCGGCGATCGGCGAGCCACCTTGAGCGCGACATCGAGCAACGCCTTGTCGGCCTGTCCCAGGTCGGCGCTGCGGTGATCGACGGCGATCTGGTCGGAGGCGTCCGCCGGTATGCCGAGGTTGCGCAGCATCTCGCAATGCACCGCGACACAGTAGGTGTTGAGGTTCGCGGCCGAGATGACGAGCAGAATGAATTCCTTTCGCACGCGGGAGAGGATGTCGTCGGTCAGCAGCACGGTTCCAACCGTGAACGCTTCGGCCTCGACCACGTCGGGTCGCAGGGTTTGGGCTCGAAAGATGTTGGGAATGAAGCCGAATTTCTCCTGGAAGAATGCGAACGGTGGAAATTCTTTCTGGTCTCGAACTACAGCACGCAGGTACGGACCTTTCGTCGCCACGGTCGGAGGGGACGCGAGCGTCGCCGGCGGACTTTGGATTGAGCAACGAATCGGCGATAACTCGAAATCTGGCGCCACGTCGAGGCCGGCCGAGAGTGTGCACAGGAAATTCGTCAAGGCCGTCATCAGGACGGCTTCCAGTATCTGCTCGTCGGTCAACCCGTTGGCGCGCAGCGCCTCGATCTCGCCTCCGTGTATGAAGTTCGGCTCGCTTCCCAGCTTGAGCGCGAAATCCAGGAGCGCCACGTCCGCCGAAGAGAGGCCAGCGTCGTGGTAGTCGCGCGCCAGTACATCCAGCTGGTGCGGCGGAACACCAAGCCCGCCAAGAAAGTGGCGATGAGCGGTCACGCAGTACGCGTTGGCATGACGCGATGCCAGCGTCAGAAGGATGGTTTCCTTCTGAACGCGCGTCAGGGCGCCAGGCGCCAGCAGGACCGCGCCGGCCATCTGCGCTTCAGCCTCGATGACTCGGGGAAGCAGACTCTGGGCGCGAAAGATTGCCGGCACGAAGCCGAAGTGCTGCCGGAACGCCTCGTAGGGAGGGAACGAATCGGGGAGCGCCGTTTCCGGAATGAGGCTCATTGCTCGCGCGTGAGGATCGAGCCTCAAAGCATACCGTACGGGCCGGACGCGCGGTGAAATTCTTCGGCCACCTCAGCTTTCTTGGCGTCAAGTGCGGGCGGGTCGCAAAAGTCACCCACGTCAGGGGATCGCCTTCGCTCCCGCGATGGCGATCTCTTCATCCGCCTGCGGCGAATCTCCACTCACGCCGACCGCTCCGACCACCTTGCCGCCAATCCAGACCGGCACGCCGCCTTGGAGCGGGGTCGCGTCGGCAAGAGCCAGTGCCGCCACGCGACCGTTCTTGATCTGCTCTTCGAAGTCTTTGCTCGGACGCCGGTAGATCGCGGCCGTACGTGCCTTGCCGATACCCACATTGACGCTGGCGACCTGGGCTGCGTCCATCCGTGTGAGCTGGATGATGTTCCCGGTGTCGTCTACGACGACGATGACGACACCCAGACGGCGAGCCTTCGCCTCGGCTTCAGAGGCGGCGACGATCTTTCTGGCCGCTGCCAGACTCAGAACCTTCTTGTCGAGCGCCAAGGGTTCGTTGGTCTGGGCTGTCATGACTGCCGCTGCCGCCGAGAAAACCGCGACGCCCACGAAATTCGTCAGAAGCTTCATCACTCCCTCTGCCTTTCTGATGTCGGCCGGTTGCCGCGGGTTACATGCCTTGTGAGCATCGGCCGCCGCGGCAGAGCCGAGCCACGACAGTATGAGCTGTCGCTAAACTGATCGCGCCCCTTGGGCCCGGCCTGATACCGGCCTGGGCTCCGAAGGGCGCGACCCTGCGCGCGTGCGCTCGGCTACTTGTTCATCGTCATCAACGGGGCGCCGAACGGCGCCTCGCCGAGGACCGCTTCCGCCCACGCGCAGTAGATCTGCACTTTGGCGACGTCCTTGACGTAGGCCGGCAGTGTGATCGACATGTTGATCCGGTCCTTGGCGAGGCCGCCGAGGTTCTTCACGCCCAGACGCTGCAGCAGGTAGTTGTTGCCCTTTGAGTCGACCACCTGCCAGTGCGGATCTGGTGTGTCGGGAACCTTGAAGTCGTCCGACAGCGTGAGCACGTCCTGGCCGTCCCTCGTCGAGTGTGTGATGGTGCCGCCGTTCACTTTGGCTCCAGAGAACGGCTTGCTGGTTTGGCTCTGTGCCAGCGCAAACGTCGCCGTCATGGTGAGCGCCGCGATGCTGAAGAGTGCTGTACGAAATGCCCGGATGGTGCGACGAATCATTCTGTCCTCCTGAATCACTGCGGTTGTTGTTTCCGGTCTTGTCTTGGTACCGCTCGCAACCTAGGATTCCGTGGCGCTGAGGAGGTTTCGGAATGCTCATGCCGTAACGATTGCGAGCGCCCCGGCATCCAAGGAACGTTCACCTCTATGAGCGCCCGAACCCGGCGCGGTCGAGTACTGTTGGGCGTCGGCGCCTACGGACTGCTGCTCGGGGTCTCGTTCTTCGCCCGATCCTCGCATCAGGCCCTCGCGGATGCCGGCCCATTCGATCGCGTCGCCGTTGCGCAGGCGGTTGACGGCACACGGCTCACATCCGAGGCGATCCGCGTTGCGTATCGAGAGTACGCACCGCCCTCTGGCCAGGATCAGGAAACGATCGTGCTCCTCCACGGCAGTCCGGGCCGCAAAGACGACTTCGGGCGTCTCGCGCCTGTCCTGGCGCAACACGCCCGGGTGATCGTGCCCGATCTGCCCGGTTTCGGTTCTTCCACGCGCACGCTGCCGGATTATTCATTTCGCGCTCACGCCGTCTATGTGCGGCAGCTCCTGGATCAGCTCGGCATCGGGCGGACGCACGTGCTGGGGTTCAGCATGGGAGGCGGCGTTGCGCTGAACCTGACCGACGTGGCGCCCGAACGTGTCGCGTCCCTGACGATGCTCTCGGCAATCGGCGTCCAGGAGATGGAGCTGACGGGCGACTATTACGTCAACCACGCGGTTCACGGCGTCCAGCTCATTGCGCTGTGGCTCCTGCACGAAGCGACCCCGCACATGGGCCGTCTCGACAACGCCATGTTGGATGTTCCGTATGCGCGCAACTTCTTCGATTCCGATCAACGACCTCTTCGCAACATCCTTCGGCGGGTGACCGTGCCGACCCTGATTGTTCACGGTACCGACGACGATCAAGTGCCGATTGAGGCGGCACAGGAGCACCATCGCCTGATTCCTCAAAGTGAGCTGCACATACCGTACGGAGATCACTTCCTGCTGTTCACCAGGGCGCCGTATCTCGGCAATCTCATTGCCGAGTTCGTCGATCGCGCGGAACAGGGCCGGGCGCCGGCGCTCGCGGATGCAGATCCAGAGCGGGTCCGTGCAGCGAGCCCCGCCTTTGACGCGTTGCGGCTGCCGCAAGTGCGGGGGATCGCCGCGGCGGTGTTCAGTGGACTTCTGACGACCGCCGCATTGGTTTCCGAGAATGTCACCGGTGCTGCTGCCGGCGCGCTCGTTGCGCGTGGACGTGTGAGCCCCGCCCTGGCGGTGCGCGCCTGCTTCACTGGCATGTGCATCGCCCACCTGCTGCTATTCCTTGGCAGTCGCCGTTATGGGCGGCGCGTCTTCCAGGCGGCGCCGACGCGATGGCTATTCCCGCCAGAGGCCGTCGAACGGAGCCTCGCGTTCCTTTCACAGCACGGCGTCGCGACGCGTCACCTCAGTTCGCTCGCACTGGGCAGGCGGCGTACCGCGACTGTCGCAGCAGGTTTGCTGAACGTGGGCCTGTGGAGATTCATGGTTTTGTTGCTGCTCGCCAACGCCATCTGGGCAGCCTTGGCAGTCGGCGTTTCGGCGTTCGTCAGTTCCGTTCTGTTCATCCCGTCAATGGCTTTGCTGTCTCCGTACGCGCGTGCGGTGAGCACCATTGCGCTTGTTGCGCTCGCTCTCAAGGTCATCCAGTTTGCGGCGACCGCCAAGGGACGCAGGCTGCTGGTCTCGTCTTGGCGACGGTGCACGAGATGGGAATTCTGGCCGCCCTGGGTGTTCTATCCGCCGCTGCTCGGGTACATCGTGTACCTCATGGTGAAGCATCGGAGTGTCACCCTGTTTACAGCCGCCAATCCAGCGATTGAGGCAGGCGGCTTCGTCGGCGAATCGAAATACGCCATTCTTCAGGCACTCGCCGGTGCCCGCCAGTACATGGCGCGCTCGCGCCTGATTGCGGGGAGTCTGAGCCAGACCGAGAAAGTTCGAGAGGCACAACGCTTCATGGCTGATGAAGCGCTGGCGTTCCCGATCGTCCTCAAACCCAACCACGGTCAACGTGGGTCCGGTGTCATCGTCGTTCGTTCAACGAACGCCCTTGAAGACTGTCTCGCACACTCGTCGGTCGACACGATCATCCAGGAGTACGTCGCCGGGGCCGAGTTCGGCGTCTTTTACTACCGGTACCCCTCTGAGTCACGTGGTCACGTCTTTTCTATTACCGAGAAGAGGTTCCCCACGGTGGTAGGCGATGGCCGACGCACGTTGGAAGAATTGATTCTTCAGGACGAACGCGCGGTATGCATGGCGCGGCTCTACTGTGAGCGACACCGCGAGAGGCTAGGGGATGTGCCGTCGGTCGGCGAGGCGATCCCGCTCGCGGAGCTCGGTACCCACTGCCGCGGCGCCATGTTCCTCGACGGCGCGTGGGTGCTCACACCGGCGCTCGAAGAGCGCTTCGACGCGATCGCGCGAGGTTTCGATGGCTTCTATTTCGGACGATTCGATGTACGAGTGGACGGAGGGATCGAGGCATTTCGGAATGGGCGCGGGTTCAAGATTATCGAGTTGAACGGCGTGACCTCGGAAGCCACGCACATCTACCATCCCGGGACACCGTTGACGAGGGCGTATCGTGTTCTGATGACGCAGTGGCGGATCGCGTTCGAGATCGCGGCGGAGAACCGCCGCCGGGGCATCACGCCCACGTCCGGGCGCACGCTCATCCGCCTAACTCGCGAGTACATGCGCACGGCTCGCGGCCATCTGCGGGAACGTCCCGACCGATCCCCGCTTCATGAGACCCTCTGGCCTTTGGCGGGCTGACCAGGGAGGAGAAAAGTCTTGACCAACTCTCCTTCGCCGCAAACCGTTATGCCCGTGAATCGTTTGAACCACTGACCCTCGGGGACTTCCGGTTCGGTATCGAGCCACTTCGCCAGCAATTCCAGCTGAGTTGCTGGGATCTTCCGGCTTTGGATGCGGTCGAGCAGATGCTGGAACAGCGCGGGCGGAATGTCGTGGCGGCGGACCTTCGGCACGACGCGCTCTAATCTTAGATGCCGTAGAAGCCGCGCGTGAGGCGTTCCTTTAGACGAGCGGCGTCGATTGGGTCAGACGCGGAGGCGAGTTGCTTGGCGAGCAGACCGAGCTCTTCAGGACCGAGGCGATTGCCCCTCCCTTCCAGAGCGGCCAGTTCGGCCGTCTCGAGAGCGACTTCCTCGCCGGTGGGTTTGCGGGATACCACTTTGCTCCCGGTCAAGGCCTGCCGCACGAACCAATGGTAGACGCCCAGAGCGCTCTTGATCACGTCGGTGCGCTTCGACCGCGTCAGCTCGGCCATTTGGTCGACCAGCGCAAGTTCAGTGGGGGTCAGCACAGGCTGGACTCTTGCCATACTCAGATAACCTCAGTTCTTGTGCCTATTTTACTCTCCTTTGCTCAGGCGTGTCTAGGCCGACGGACCATCGAAGAGGGACCGCCCTACGGCCCGATCTCCTCGAGCACAAGATGCTTGTCGGCCTGGAGACGAAAATGCCCTCGGCCGCTTCTGATGAGGCGAACAGGGGGCCGGCGTTCGTCGAGCCGGCGGCGGAGCAGGATCAAGCGGGCTTCGAGATTGTCCTTGTAATCTGGAAGCTGCAGCGTCGAGTCGAGCCGAAGCTCGCGGTTGGTAAACTCCCTTCACAATTGCCATACGCCCTGGAAGATGGACCCGACTGGTCCGGGGCCAGACATGAGCCGCATGTTGTCGGGACATCCCGAGGGTGTGAACGTGTCGCCTTCGCCGACCTTTCTCGCCAACGGCTCGTGGCAATCCGTGACCTCGGCCACGAACACCGCGTTCGCGGGGCCCTGGGGCGTTTCGTTCACGGCAAACCTCACGCCGGACCCGAACACCGGGCTCGGAATCTGGCCCGAAGCGATGTAACGTAAAGACGATACGGACGGGAAAACACATGGCCACGTCACGCCCGATCTTGCCGCCCATGCCGTGGCCGGTGTATCGCAACATGACCGACGAGGATTTGAAGGCGGTGTTCGCGTATCTGCGGTCGATTCCACCGGTCACGAATCACGTGCCCGATCCGGTTCCGGCGACCAGTGCACTTGACGCCAAGAGTTAGGGTAACGACATGCCTCTCGACGTCTGATGGCGTTATCTCGCGACGAGGCGCATGCCGTGCCCGTCCGGATCGCGCGTGAGCGATCCCGTGCGGAAACCGAGAGAAAGTGATGAGGCATCTACCGAGCCGGGTGAGACGAGCGAGACGCGATGGTCACGGGCGAGACCCAGCAACGGATCGAGCCGATCGGCAACGAGCGTCGTCTGCCAGTGCGCGATGTCGTTCGAGAGCAGATCGTTCGGGGCCGGTCGACCATCGCGAGGCGCGAGATACTCGAGGAGCTCGATACCCGGCCCCTTGCCCGCACGAAGCGCGGTGATTCGCAGCCGCGCGCCGAAGACGTTGTTGAGATGTTCCTGCTCGACGTCGTAGTTCTCGCTCTCGCCGGCAACCACTAGCCCGAGCGTGTCGCGGTAAAACCGCAGCGATGCGCTGGTGTCGTCGACGACAATCGCGGTGTGATCGATGCCGAGAAACAGCCCCGTGGACGACTCCTGCCAGCGTGGCGAGCCCTTACCGGGTGGGAAGGCGATGATCTCGAGAAAGTGGCGATCGGGGTCGCGGAAATAGAACGCACTGATGCCGCCCGCGTTTGGGTTCCAGTCAGGAAGCCGTTGAGGTCCGGTCGACGCATGCTCGATTCCATGCTGTCTCAGGACGCCGTACGCCTTCGTGATGTCGCTCACGACAATGGCAATGTGCTGAAACAGACGGTCGTTCGCGCGAAGGTCGGGCGGCATCGGGCGGCCTTTCGGCGCCAGAAACTCGGTCAGCTCGATCTCTTCCGAACCGAGCCGCAGCCTGACGACGTGGCTACGGGCGCCAAAGACGCCCGTGAGCAGCTCGTACGGGCGTCCCGAGAGCTCCTGGTCCGAGATTTTTACGAATGGCAGCACTCCCGTGTAGAACGCGAGCGCCCGATCCATATCGGAGACGGTCATGCCGACTGATTCGACGGCAGTCACCGGCAGAATCTGATTCGACTCCGTCGACCCGGCCGAGGTCCGGCTGAAGCCGGACGCCACGTACGAAGGTGCCGTCGGCAAGGTCCGGCTCAAGCCGGACGCCACGTACGAAGGTGCCATCGGCAAGGTCCGGCTAAAGCCGGACACTACATACAGCGGCGCAAGCACGCTTGCGACTGCGACCGCAACGATCAGACGCTTCATGCGACAGCTCCTTGCGCGACACTCGTCTTCGCGCCAAACCGCTCCAGAATGTGATCTCCGACCCGAAGGGCGTTGGCCATAATCGTCAGCGCCGGATTCACCGCGCCGCTCGACGGAAAGAAACTGCCGTCCACGACATACAAGTTATCCAGCTCGTGCGCTTTGCAGTTCGAATCGAGTGCCGACGTGTTCGGATCGCGCCCGAACCGAACCGTGCCGTTCTGATGCGCCACGCCGGCGAGTGGAATGCGATTGCCCACGAACAGATTCCGAGGCACAAGGTGCGGATGCATGTCCAGGTGCTGGAGGAGGTACTCCAGCTTCTTGATCAGACGCTTGTGGCCCTCGTCGTTGTTCGGCGTGTACGACAAGACAATGTTGCCGTCGCGGTCGAGCGTCACGCGGTTGTCGGGATCGGGCAGGTCCTCCGAGGTGAGCCAGAAATCCAGCGAGTGCTTCGCCATGATGTCGAGCGTCATTCCTGGCACGATGGCCGGCGCACCAGCGGAGAGGGCAATCGCGTCCAACTTTCCGACAAACGAAATGTGGCCCATCGGGTACTTGAACTCATCGTCGCCGAGATAGAAGTCATTCACGCCGAGCGTCTTCTGAAACACCGTGGCGTTCGGCGATTTCGAAATGGCTAGCAGCACCGAGTTGACGTGCCCCATGTAATGACGTCCGACGACGCCCGATCCGTTCGCGAGACCCCGCGGGTGGCGATCGTTGGCGGAACGCAACAGCAGTGCGGCCGAATTGATGGCCCCGCACGACGAGACGACGACGTCACTCGAAAAGGTCTCTTCGGTGCCGTTGCGCTGGACGGCCACGCCCGTCACCTCGCGACCCGACGCGCTCGTCACCAGGCGCGTCACACGCGCGTTGGTGAGGAGCGTCACGTTCGGATGCTCGAGCGCCGGGTCGACGCAGATCACCTGTGCGTCACTCTTTGCGTGGACCAAACACGGGAACCCGTCGCACGTGTTGCATCGGATGCAGCGGCTCTTGTGCGGGTCCGATTCGTCCAACAAGATGCCGAGCGGGACGTGGAAGGGACGCAGCCCGCGCCGCGACAAGTCATCGTGAAGCTGCTGGATGCGCGGCTCGTGCTGCACCGCCGGAAATCGATACGGCGCGCTGGCCCACGGCTCCGTCGGATCGACTCCACGCTCGCCGTGAACCTGATACAGGTATTCGGCCTTCGTGTAGTACGGCTCGATCTCCTCGTAGGCGATCGGCCAGGCGGGCGAGACGCCGCCGTGGTGCCGAATCTCCCCGAAGTCTTCCTTGCGAAGCCGGAACAGCGCCGCGCCGTAGAACTTCGTGTTTCCGCCGACGTAGTAGTTGGTGTGGGGATGGAGCGGCTTGCCGTCTTTGTCCTGCCACACTTCTTTCGTGTTGTACTTCCCGTCGACGTTGACGGCGCGGGAGCTCCAGTTGTCCTTTTCGCGGCGGACGTAGTCGCCGCGTTCGAGGAGCAGGATCCGCTTGCCCGAGGGGGCCAGGTGGTAGGCGAGTGTTCCGCCGCCTGCGCCCGTGCCGATGATGATCACGTCGTAGTGCGTCATGCGAGTGCTCCCGTTTCTTGATCCATGCCGTAGCTGCACTTGAAGATGCAGGGGATGTTGCGCGGATGGTGAAGCTTTGCGCACTTGACGCGCGCGTGGCCGTGGATGCGGATGAAGGACTCGGCGGCCAGTAGCATGCCGAGGAGCGGCGCCGTGAAATAGATCCAGAGACTCCGTACGGTGTGCGCCAACATGGCAGGCCCCAGTGTCCGGGCAGGATTCATGCTCATGCCAGAGAACGGCGCCTCGAGCGTGATGTAGGTTGCGACAAGCGCGCCCGCGCACAAACCCGTGAATCGGGCCAGGCGGGGAGTGTTCGACACTTGGAGCACCATCAGCATCATGCCGAACGAAATCGCGGCCTCTGCCACGAACGCAACCGCCGGGCCGCCCGGGCCAGGCACCGTGGCGACATAATTCACCGACGGGTCCGCGGGAAGACCACGAAACAACCAGCCGGCCGCGATGATTCCAGCCGTGCCCCCGACGAATTGTCCCGAGATGTAACCCAACGCATCCGCGGGGGCGACCTTGCCAAGCCGCAAAAACGTCAAGGTGAGCGCCGGGTTCATGTGCGCCCCCGAACGCCTGCCGAAGGGCGAATAAATGATGGCGGCCGCCGTGAGCCCCATCGCGAGGCCCATCGGAATCCGCTGGACCAGCGGTGACGCGCGCCAGGCCGACAACGGCGACAGCGGGTGTTGCAGCAAGGTGGCGAAACCCGCCGCCGACACCATGAACAGGCCCAGACAAACCGCCTCCATCACATATTCCGGCCAATGTTGGCTGAGGGTACGCACGTCGGTCGTTCGATGCCCGCTCCGCCTCGAAGGTTTCGGTCGCGGCCTGAAACCTTTGGTCTGGCGTGACATCCAACGGCCGAGGCAACCAACGTGGCAACGACCCGAATTCTTGTGCTCGGCGGGGGCTTTGGCGGCGTCCATGCAGCCCTGCATCTCGAAAAAGCGCTCCGGGCCGACCCTGACGTGGAGATCACACTCGTCAGCCGCGACAATTTCTTTCTCTTCACCCCCATGCTTCACGAGGTCGCGGCCAGCGACCTCGACATCACCCACATCGTCAGCCCTATTCGCACGCTGCTCCGGCGGACGAGCGTGTTCGTTGGAGACGTGGAATCGGTCGATCTCAGGCGGCGCCGCGTCGTGGTGTCGCATGGGTTCGAGCGTCATAGCCACGAGCTCGAGTACGACCACGTCGTCGTCGCTTTGGGTTCGATCACCAACTTCTACGGCTTACCGGGGCTCGAGCAGCGCGCCCTGACGATGAAGACGCTCGGTGATGCGATTCACTTGCGGAATCGGGTCATTGCCACCCTCGAAGAGGGCGACACCGAGTGCGCCGCGAAAGGTGACGGTCTGCTGACGTTTGTCGTTGCGGGCGGTGGGTTTGCGGGTGTCGAAACGCTGGCCGGCGTCAATGACTTCGTGCGCGAAGCCCTGAAGTTCTACCCGCGGCTGAGCCCCGACCGGATCCGCATGGTCCTCGTGCACGCCGGCCCGGTGATTCTCCCCGAGCTTGGCGAGAAACTCGGCGCCTATGCGCAGAAGAAGCTGGCGGCACGCGGCGTCGAAATCATCACCAACGCGAAGGTCGCGAGGGTCGATGAGCTCGGGGTGACGCTCGAAGATGGTCGGCACATCCCGAGCCGGCTCGTCGTCTGGACCGCCGGCACCTCGCCGCATCCACTGATTCACGATCTGCCGTGCGGCCTCGACCGCGGGCGAATCGTCGTCGATGAAACGCTCGCCGTTCCCGGATGGCCGGGCGTGTGGGCGCTTGGCGACTGCGCGGTCGTTCCCGATCGACGCACCGGTAAGCCGCATCCTCCCACGGCGCAGCACGCGTTGCGGGAGGCGAAAACCGTGGCGACGAACATCACCGCTGTGATGCGCGGGCGCGCAGCAGTCGCATTCGACTTTCGTACGATCGGGCAGTTGGCCGCGATCGGCCGTCGAACCGGCGTTGCAAGGATCTTCGGGTTCAACTTCTCGGGATTCCCGGCGTGGTGGTTGTGGCGGACGATTTATCTCAGCAAGTTGCCCCGGTTCGAAAAGAAGTGTCGCGTGGCCATCGACTGGACCCTCGACCTGATGTTCTCGAAGGATTTCGTCCAGTTCCTCACCGTTCGCGCGCCCGTCCTGTCGATGCGTATCCCGGACGCCAAACCGCCAGAGACACGTGGGGAAGAGGTGATGGCTGTTCCAATTGAAGTGAAGCGATGATGATGCTGGAGGCTCCCCTTGGCGAGCGGGCAACACACGAGGACAGCATCACACGTCTGTTGCACCGCGTTCGCAGTGAATTTCTCGAGATGCCAGGACTACGGCTGACGCCCGCCCAGGCCGCGCGACTCTGGGCGCTCGATCGCGCGACCTCCGAACGGATTCTCGACGGTTTGACGGCGACAGGGTTCCTCTTCAGGAACCGAGAGGGCGCGTATCTTCGCGCCTCAAGGCCCTGACTATGCACATCGACGATCGAACGGAATGGCTCGAGGCCGACGGCCTTGGCGGGTTTGCGTCCGGCACGACCTCTGGCGTGCGGACGCGCAGATATCACGCGCTGCTGCTGACGGCGCTCACACCCCCAACAGGCAGAGTGGTGCTGGTGAACGGCTTCGACGCATGGGTTGACACGCCGGGCGGATCGTTTGCGTTATCGACGCAGCGATATGCGCCGGGCGTCGTTCATCCAGATGGCGCGTCGCGCATCACGACCTTCTCGCACGATCCGTGGCCCACGTGGGAATTCGAAACGCCGGACGGAACATGCATCACCCACGAGCTTCTTGTTCAGCACGGCATTGGCGCAACCGTCATGGTCTGGTCGCTGATGCGGGGCCACGGCCCGGTCGTGCTGCGCGTCAGACCGTTCTTCTCCGGCCGCGACTATCACTCGATGCATCACCAAAACGGGGCGTTCCGCTTCGACGCCGACCGGAGTGCTGCGGTCGTCGCCTTCCGGCCATATGACGGACTTCCCGCCGTGATCTCGCTGTCGAACGGCGATTATCGGCACGCGCCGGATTGGTACCGCCAGTTTCTCTACACCGCGGAGCGCGAACGCGGCCTGGACGACACGGAAGATCTCGCGTCGCCAGGCGAGTTCAGCTGGCCGCTGTCCGGGCCTGGCGAGCAGGCGGTCTGGATTCTCAAGGCAGCTGCAGCCCCAGCGCCGGAGATGCGGACGGCGGACGATGTCGTGAGGCTCGTGAGCGACGTGCGCGTCGCGGAGCGCCGCCGACGCAAGGGTCTTGCGACACCTCTCGATCGCGCCGCGGATTCGTATCTGGTACAGCGCGGCTCCGGGCGCACGATTGTCGCTGGCTACCCGTGGTTTACGGACTGGGGCCGCGATACATTCATCGCCCTTCGTGGGCTGTGCCTCGCCACCGGCCGGCTCGGCGACGCGCGCGATATTTTGGTCGAATGGGCCGGAGCCGTTTCAGAGGGCATGCTGCCGAACAGGTTCCCCGACCACGGCGAAGCGCCCGAGTTCAATTCTGTCGACGCCTCTTTGTGGTACGTCGTCGCGGTCCACGAGCTGCTGCAGCTGGCCCCGAGCCGTTCGAAGCTTCTCACGTCGGAACAACGGCAGGCGCTCGAGTCCGCGGTCAAGCAGATCGTCAGCGGTTATGCGGCCGGCACTCGATTCGGCATCAGGATGGACGCGGACGGCCTGCTGTCGGCAGGGGCGCCTGGCGTTCAGCTCACCTGGATGGACGCACGAGTGGGCGATCGAGTCATCACACCCCGCATCGGAAAGCCGGTGGAAGTTCAGGCCCTCTGGTTGAATGCGCTGTCGATGGCATCGCAGCTTGATTCGACCTGGCGCGAGCCATTCGAGAGAGGACGAGCCTCCTTCCTCGATCGGTTCTGGAACGAGGAGACCGGACGCCTGGCTGACGTCGTTGATGTGGACCACGTTCGCGGTACGCGCGATGACACGTTCCGACCGAACCAGATTCTCGCGGTTGGAGGGCTGCCGTTCGCGTTGATCGAAGGAGAACGCGCGCGACGAATCGTCGACGCCGTCGAGCAGCGGCTGCTGACGCCCCTCGGTCTGCGGTCGCTGGCACCTGGTGAGCCGGGCTATGCGCCGCGCTATGAAGGCGACTCTTCGGCGCGAGATGCTGTCTATCACCAGGGGACCGTTTGGCCATGGCTGATGGGTCCGTTCGTCGAGGCCTGGGTTCGAGTCCGGGGCAATACGAGCGCCGCACGGCGTGATGCACGGCGGCGGTTCATGGAGCCGCTGTTCCCGCATCTTCAGGCGGCCGGCCTTGGGCACGTCTCGGAAATTGCCGACGCGGAAGCACCGTTTGAGCCAAGAGGCTGTCCTTTCCAGGCGTGGTCGCTTGGCGAGCTGCTACGTCTCGACCGTGTCGTGCTTCCAGAGCCCAAACGAGCAGCGCGAGCCGGAAAAGCCGAGCAGCAATGGGTCTGAAGCTCGTGGTGCTGGTCGGTTCCGTGAGGTCCGATCGGCAAGGCATCAAGGCCGCGCGGTACGTCGAAAAGTCTCTGGCGGCCCGTGGCCACGAAGTCGCAATTGTCGATCCGGTCGCTGTGCAATTGCCGCTGCTGGATCGCATGTACAAGGAATACGAGAAAGGCAAGGCGCCGGCGGTTCTCGAAGAGCTCGCGACGCTTTATCGGGCAGCTGACGGGTTTGTCGTCGTAAGCGGCGAGTACAACCACAGCATCCCTCCCGCGTTGAGCAACCTGCTGGATCATTTCCTGGAGGAGTATTTCTTCCGGCCGTCCGCGATTGTGTGCTACTCGACCGGCGGATTCGGCGGGGTGCGCGCGGCGATGCAGCTGCGGGCGATGCTCTGCGAGCTCGGCATGCCGAGCATCTCCAGCTTGTTCCCGATCCCGAAGATTCAGAACGCGGTCGACGACAGTGGAATGGCGCTCGATCAGGCGCTCGACCGCCGATTCGGAAGATTCGCCGCCGAACTGGAATGGTACGCCGACGCGCTGCGCGAAGCCCGACGCAAGGGCGTGCCGTATTAGCCAGGGGCCACAATTTCGAACTGGATTTTCAGCTCGTCTTTCACCTTGACGGTTCCGCCTGCCACCTTGATCGGTTCGATGCCGAAGTCGCGTTGCTTGATGAGAACTTCACCACGATATTTGCCATTCAGCTGGACGACCGAGAACGTGATGACTCTGGTTTGACCGTGTATCGTCAGGCGGCCGGCCACCTTCCACCGATCGGCCCCCGCAGGGTCAATTGCTGTGGACGCAAACGTGATGTCAGAAAACCTCGTGACATCCAGGACTTCTGCTCCGAGCATCCGTGCCTGCACTTCCGCGCGCCGCTCGGGCGAGAGATTCGGATCGAGGACCCGGAGATTGGCAGAACGGACCACGAGCTCGATCCCCAGCGGCGCGCCCTCCGCAATCGACCCGCTGGCGATCGGCGCGCTGATGACATGGTTGTCAGCAAAGGCGGAGAAGAGCCCTGACTTGTACACAAACACGGTGAGCGTTGAATGCTCGGTATCGATCGGACGAGTCTCGGCTTCCGCACGGGCGGCCGCGGAGATGCCGACGAGGGCGGCAACCAAGGCCCAACGCAAGAGGAATCCGTGCCGCATGGTCGTGTTTCCTAGAACCGGACGACGAGACCGCCGGAGCCAATCACGTTGTGCACACGTGCGCCCGGCGTCCGAATCGAGAAGTTGCGCGCACCTGTATAGACGTCCCGCACTTCGCCCCGGAACCCCAGCCATCCGAAGCCGCGTACATCGACGCCTCCTCCGAACTGGAGGGCGCCGGCGTTCGTATCGCGCTGGTTCGGGTTTGCGGTCCTGTCGGCCTTGAGCTTCGACTCAGAGTATCGTGCGTAACCGACGCCAACGGCACCAAAGAACGAGACCGCGGCTTTCGGCACAACGGTCACGCGAACGCCTGGCGTCAGATACAGCGATGCGTACTCCAGTGGCAGCGAGGGCCCTGGTGTGATCACCGTAAAGGCTGGTGACGCGATGAACGGTACTTCGATAGAGAGATTGACGCCATCGGTTTGCCAGACACGCCAGGCGAAGGTCGCTTGATACGTCGTGCCTCGATCGAATTGCAGCACCGATCCTTCATCGCTCGCTTGTGTTGACCCGAGAAGCAGCCCGACATCGAATCGGCTTTGAGCCGATGCCTGCGCGGTGCATAGACTGAGCGCCGCCACGGCTCCGCCGACGGTCGTTCTTACACGCATCTATTCCCTCCTAAAGCAATACTCGGAGTGTTAGACGCCGATGAGTCCCGCGCGTTACGTAGCTGACGGTTAAGGGGCAGATCGACTGGAGAGGCCCTTCATGGATGACTCGCGGTCGCCGAAGGCGTCGAGCAGCAGCGGAAGCAACGTGTGCATGCGGCCGAGGACCGGACGCGTCGGCGCGAGTCCCGGCCGGAAGCCGTGGGCCAGGAGGCGCTCGAGGAGCGGCCGGCGACTGGCGATCACGTGCACGGGGACGTCCCACGGGGCGCCCTCGCCGCTCACCAGCGCCGGCGGCTGATGGTCGCCGATGAGAATCATGACAAAGTCGCGATCCGCGCGCGCGCGAAGGTAGCCGCCGAGCGTGGCGTAGGCGTACGACACGGCGTCCGCGTAGCTCGGCCCGAGATTCAACCAGTCGACCTCCTGCGCGAAAGCGCGGTCCAGATCTGCATCGTCGTAGGGTCGATCCGTCAGGATGCGCTGCCAGTCGGGCTGATACGGAGGCGTCGGACTGTACGGCGTGTGCGTGCTGATCGTCGGGAAGAACAGAAAAAGCGGCGCCCGCGCCGGCCGGCCGACTTCGAGGGCGTCGAAGCGGGCGATGGCAAACTGATCCGGAACGTCGAACCACCCGAATGAGGGGCCCCGGTAATCGAGCCGCGCACCGCCATAGATCTCGTCGAATCCATAGAACGCCCCTTCCGGCCACCTCTGCCACAGCCCGGGCATTAACGCGACGGTGCGATAGCCGTGACGCGCGAAGGCCGGCACCAGCGTGTCGCGCTTCTGGGTCATCAGCAGGGCATTGGTCTGCGGATCGCGGACCTCGAGGCCCGACATCAGGCTGATGTGTGCCAGCCACGACACCCCACCGAACGTGGGCGACTCGACGTAGGCCGAGACCACGTCCCTCTTCGTGGCGTGAATCGCCGACTCGAACTGCGCGCGACCTGCCGCCAGGCGCGCCGCGAACTCCGGCCGATCGTACGTGACGGCGCCGTAAGACTCGAGGAAGATCAGAAAGACATCCGCGCCCTTCACGCGCGCAAGATCGGAATCCATCGCCGGGCTGGCGGCGAGCGACTTCGAACCGGTGAGCGCTTCGGTCACGAGCCGAAGCTGCCGCGCGTAGGTCTGGGTCACCGGCATCGTGAAGACGGGCCTGGCCGGAACGCGAGCGCTGAGGTATTGGCCAACGAACAGCATCGCAGCGGCTGCCCCCACCACGCCGAGGGCACGCCGCTCGCCAGAATTCGCCATCCCCTCGCCGACGCGACCCAGGGCCCACCGGACGAGTACGTACAGCAGGATGAGGACCGACAAAGCGGCAGCGCTCACCAACAGGACGAGCCGCATCGGCGCAGCACGGGCCAGCAGCGCGGTGACGGCGGGGACGAATCGCAGATCCCAATAGAGATTGACATCGCGGCCGTACAACGTGCGTGCCGTCACGTCCCCGTAGCGCCCGATCACCAGCAGCATCCACAACCCACTCAGTCCAACAAGCGCGGCGCGCGACGGTGGGCCGAGCCAGCGCGTCACAGCCAACAAGGCGAGCAGACAAACCGCGAGCTCGATGGACAACTCGCCTTGCCAGCGAATAGCCGGTGTCGGCCAGAT